>JBNRMU010000098.1:0-6572 GCA_050309765.1 Christensenellales bacterium | reverse complement strand
GCATGGGAAACAGGACCACAAAGCCCTCCCCCACGCCCAGGTCCTCCACGATGTACAGGGAAAAGAAGTTGCTGTTGACCGTGGTGGTGATGTTGATCAGCGCCATCAGACAAAGGGCGGTCATCGTTTTGCCGGAATGAAGGATCATGGAAAACACGTCTTTATACTCCACCATCATGGAGACAAGGGAAGCATTTCTCGTCTGCTCCATGCGAATGCGTCCCTGGCCTGTTTCGGTGGACAGGAAATACAGCAGCAGGAACTTGGCCGTCATAAAGACGAACGTGAACAGATACAGCCCCCGCATCACCGGTACCAGAGAAAAAGAATTGACCAGCAGGCCGGAAATCGGCGCAAAAAACACCGCCAGCAGGCCGGAGATGGTGCACCAGGTGTACACGTCCACCAGCAGTTTCGGGTCGCAGTCCTCCACCAGCAGGCAGTTCCAGGAATTGTTGGTGATCTGCCACATGCTGTTGAAGATGGCCGCGGCAAAAAACCACCAGAAGTTCTGGGAAACTGCCCAGATGAGCGTGGGCACGGACCAGCTCAAACAATCGAAGATCACGGTGGTGCGGCGCCGGCCGAGCTTATCTGTGAGCACGCCGCCCAGCAGCGAGGACAGCACCTGGAACACCATGCCGATGGAAAGCAGCAAGCCGATCTGCTCGTCCCTCACGCCCAGTTGATACATGAACAGCGTGGCATAGGGCGAATACAGGTTATAGGGAATGCCCCACAGGGGCTCCAAGTACACGCAGGCGCGCGGGTTGCCCTTAAGCTCCAACAAGGTGCGGATGAGCGGATGGCGTTTGAGACCCTTTGTCAGGGAAGGCAAGCAGATCACCTCTTCGGGAAAATACGCTGGCACTATCATACCACAAGATCGACTCCGTTCGTAGGGGCGAAAACACCATCGGTATAACTATTTGTTTTCATCAACCCTTGCCCGTTACCGCGCAAGGGCGTTCTTTATGCCGATGCCCCTTTGCATTAAGTCTTCTTCCGCCTTATTGCATACAAAAGGACCCAGCCGGATGCGATGCCGCATCCGACCGGATCCCTGTAGGGTCTGCTTACTTTTCGTAGTACTTGATCAGCGCCTGGGTGCCCAGATCGCCCATGCCGTCCTCCTCGATAGCCTTATACATACGCCTGACCTCCTCCAGGATGGGAAGCTCCACCTTGCGGTCGTCAGCCTCCTCGCAGGCGATGTTCATGTCCTTGATGTAGTGCTTGACGAAGAAGCCGGGGGCAAAGTCGCCCTTGAGCATGCGGGGGGCCATGTTGCTCATCTGCCAGGAACCGGCCGCGCCGGTTGAGATGGTGTCCAGCATGGTCTGGATGTCCAATCCTGCGCCACGGGCGTAGCTGATGGCCTCGCACACGCCGGCCATGGCGCCGGCCAGAGCGATCTGGTTGGCCATCTTGGTGTGCTGGCCGCTGCCGGCCTTGCCCTCGTAGCGGATGTTGGTGCCCATCGCTTCAAAGATGGGTTTGGCCGCCTCAAAATCCTTTTCATCGCCACCGACCATGATGGCAAGCGTCGCATTGCGCGCGCCGACGTCGCCGCCGGAAACCGGCGCATCCAGGGCACGCAGGCCCTTTGCCTGTGCCTGCTCGTAAATCTTCACGGCAAGCTTGGGGCTGGTGGTGGTCATGTCGATGACAAAAGCGCCTTCCTTTGCGTTTTCAAGGATGCCGTCTGCGCCAAAGTACACTTCTTCCACATCCTTTGGGTATCCGACGATGGTGATCACCGCATCCGCGCCCTGCACGCAATCCTTGACGCTGTCGTGCCAGACGGCGCCCTCGTCGATCACCTCCAGGGCCTTTTCCTTGGTGCGGGTATAGATATGCAGCTCGTTGCCCTTTTTCATCAGGTTGCGGACCATGGATTTGCCCATAACGCCTACACCGATAAATGCGATTTTCATTGCAATCGTTTCTCCTTTTCGTATGGCTTTTTCTGTATTGTACCCCGTTTTTTGCCGCATTTCAACCCCCAAATTGTTTGCTGTTTGCGATCTATGCAAAAGCAGCCTAGCGATCCTTCGCGCACAAGGCGGGACCGCGGGCCGCGGCGGTATCCTTACCCGATCGGATTCTCCTCGTTTTCCCGACAAAGCTCGCCCAGTATCTCCGCAAACTCGTCCACGCTATTTGCAAGGTTCAGCTTTACGCGGGCCGCGGCGCTGCCGCGCAGGCCGTGCGTATACCAGGCCATCTGCTTGCGCATCTCGCGCACGCCGAGCTTTTCCCCCTTTTGTCCGCACAGCGCCCGAGCCTGCGCAAGGGCGGTATCAAGCCGTGTTTTCGCGCTGGGCGGGGTATAGTCCTCGCCGTTTAAATAGGCTCGGATCTCGGCAAAAACAAAGGGGTTGCCCATCGCCGCCCGGCCGATCATCACGCCGGCGCAGCCGGTTTGTGTGAGCATGGCTCTGGCGCTTTTCCCGTCCGACACGTCGCCGTTGCCGATCACGGGGATGCTGATGGCATCCGCCAGGCGGCCGATGGCCTGCCAGTCCGCTTTGCCGGCGTACATCTGCTCGCGCGTGCGTGCGTGCAGGGTGATCATGGAAACGCCCGCCTGCGCAAGGCCTTTGCCAAGCTCCAGATATACCTGCGCATCCTGCGTCCAGCCCAGGCGCATCTTCACGCTCACCGGCAGGCGGCTGTGCTCCACCACGCTTTGAGCCACGCGCACGGCCAGCTCCGGGTTTTTCAGCAGCGCGCTCCCATCGCCGCCGGAGACGATCTTGGGCGCCGGACAACCCATGTTGATGTCCACGCCCACATAGGGGCCTTCGCTGATGCGCGCCGCCATCTCGCCCATATAGATAGGATCGGAGCCGAAAATCTGCACAAAGGCGCGTTCGCCCTTAGACACGGCCTTGAGCCAGCCGACCTCCTCCCTCTCCTTGGGAGAAAGCAGCACACCCTTGGCGGAGATCATCTCCGTAACCGTAAAATCCGCGCCCGTATCTTTGCACAGGGCGCGGAAAGCGATATCGGTAACGCCGGCCATGGGCGCCAGAAACAAGGCGTCCTTTGGCAAACGAAGCGCGGGCCTATCCTGCATTTGTCTGCTCCTTGGTCTCTTCCTCTTGCGTCTCAATGGGGGTCAGGGACACGATCTTCCATTGATCCTGCCACTTTTTCAGCTCCAGTTCAAAGCTTTGCGATTTCCATTCCGGCGCGGGGATCTTCTTGGGGTTGGCGAGCTGCTGCGCGTTTTGCTTGCTGATGGGCAGATAGCCGATCACGCTGCTCACGTTTTGCTTGAGCGTGACGGTGGCGGTGTCCTCCCAGGGCAGGGTGTGGAGCTTGGAGATGGAAACGTCGCTGGAAAAGCTTTCCATATCGTAGTCCAGATAGGTGCTGTCCTGGTAGATTTCATCGGCCTGTATGCAGCTTTGCGAGAAGAACTTGGGCAGCTCGTCCGCCTCATTCAGTCCCATTACCACAGAGGTGCGCATCTTCATCCCGTCGCCCACGAGCACATAGATGTTGCTCACGTTCATGGCCATCATAAAGCCGCCGACGCACAAAACCACGACGATGGCAAGCACCAGCGCGGTCTTGAGCAGCGTATACAAAAAGCGGATCACATACTCCATTCAAAAGCACCTCTTGGGCAGCCTCCTGCCTGATCTTTAGTATATACAAAAAGGATAACGCTTGCAAGCCCGCCTATGTTGCAGCCAACCTGTACAAAAGGTATACTGCTATCAGGAAAACCCATGCAGATTTCGGAGGGCTTTGGATGCGCGAGTTTACGATCCCAACGGCCGAAGACGGAAGCCGGCTTACGCGCTGGCTGCAAAGAGCCGCGCCCGGACTTACAAAAGGCCTAATGCAGAAATACCTGCGTCAAAAGGATATCAAGGTCAACGGTCGTCCGGCCAAGGCGGACTGTGTGCTGCGGGCGGGCGACAGCGTGCGCCTGTATCTGCCGGAGGAGCTGTTTGCGCCCGTAAAAAAGGAGGACGCGCTGCTTGCGCGCTTCCATCCCCATCTCAACATCCTGTACGAGGATCAAAACCTCATGGTGATCGATAAGCGTCCCGGCCTGTTGGTGCATCCGGACCAAAGCGAAAAGCTGAACACGCTGGTCACGCACGTGCGCGCCTATCTGTATCAAAAGGGCGAATACGACTCCCTTGCGGAGGGCGCCTTCTCCCCCGTGCCGGTCAACCGCATCGACCGCTTCACCTCCGGCATTGTGCTGGTGGCAAAAACAAAGGAGGCCATGCAGGTATTGAATCGCAAGATCCGCGACGGAGAGCTTTCCAAACGCTATCTTTGCATCGTGCATGGGCGGCCGCGTCCGGAAAAGGGACAGATTAAAAGCTATCTGCAAAAAAACGCCAAGCGTGTCACGGTGCTCGACAGGCCCGCGCCCGATGCACAGCTCGCCATTACGCGCTATCAAACGCTTTCATCAAAGGACGGCCTTTCCCTTGTGGAATGCGAGCTTTTAACCGGCCGCACGCACCAGATCCGCGCCCAGCTTGCCTCCCGCGGCCATCCGCTGCTGGGCGATAAGCAATACGGCGGCCACGGCCGCAACGAACATGGCCTGGAACAACAGGCGCTGTGCGCCTATCGCCTGGTGTTTACTTTTCCAACGAACGCGGGCCCGCTGGAATACCTGAAGGGCCGCAGCTTCACCGTTTCACACGTACCCTTTCTGGAAAAGTACTTTCCCGGGCACGACCTGAGCGCATCGCCGCAGGATAAAGCCTAGACAGCACACAGGCCCTTTGCCATTCACAGGCCATTGTGGCGCATAAAAAACAGCCATACCGCCGATCATGTTGGGCAGTATGGCTGTTTGCTTTGTTCCTCTTACAGGATGAATTCCTCGCTGGCCCTGGGCATGGCGGAAAGTTCCACCGCCTTGTTCTCGTAGCCCTTGCGGCCGAACAGCGCATAGGTGGCGTTCTTGCCCTCCTCTACGCCGGGCTGGTTGAAAGCGTCGATGTCCAACAGTTCGCCGGCAAAGGCGGTCATCATCTCAAAGAAGTACATGACCTGGCCCAGGGTGTATTCGTTGACCTCGGGGAAGGTGATGGTCCAGGTGGGTTTGGCCGCCTTGAGCAGCGCGTACCTGGTGGCCTCAAGCTCGGTGTTCATCAGCTCGTTTAAAGTGTGTCCGCACAGGAAGGACACGTCGGAAAACTCCTCGCAGCCCACGGGGATGGTGATCTTGCTGCGGAAATTCTCGACCTTGAGGAAGGTGAGCACCTTGTCGTCCGGGCCCTCGACATACAGCTGCACCTGGCTGTGCTGGTCGGTAACGCCCAGGGATTTGACGGGCGTCTGTCCGGCCACGCAGGGGGTGCCGTCGCGGTGCACGTTCTTGCCCAGGCTCTCCGCCCACAGCTGGGCATACCAGTCGGCAAGGTATTTGAGACTGTCCGCATAGGGCATCATCACGTGAATGTTTTCGCCCTTTTCGTAGGCGCAGTGCATCACGGCGGCGCCGAACAGGGCGGGGTTCTTTTTGTAATCGGGCTCCTTGCAGCGCTCGTCCATGTCGGCCGCGCCCTTGAGCATAAGCTCGATGTCAAAGCCCAGCACCGCCGCAGCCAGCAGGCCCACGGGGCACAGCTCGGAGAAGCGACCGCCTACACCGTCCGGCACCACGAACATGGTCAGCCCGTCGGACACGCCGATGGCGTGCAGGTTGCCCTTCTTGGCGTCGGTGGTCAGCACCATATGCTCGGCGTACTTGTCGCCGAACTTCTGCTTGAGCAGGTCGGAAACGATCAGGTACTGGCTCATGGTCTCGGAGGTATTGCCGGACTTGGAAATCACGTTAAAGCAGGTCTTTTCCAAATCGAGATGGTTCAAAAGGCTCACCATGCGTTCGGGGTCCACGTTGTCCTCCACATAGAACCTGGGCGCGCCGCCGCGCTGCTGCTTGGTAAGCTCGTTGTGGCGCAGGTTGGAAAGGGCCTGGTGCACCATGGCGGGGCCAAGGGCGCTGCCGCCGATGCCCAGCACCACGAAGTTGTCGAACTTTTCGCGGATGCTTTCCGCGCAGGCCTGGATGTCCTTGACGATCTTGCCCTGGTTATAGGGAAGCTCGGTCCACATCATCATCTTGGAGGCGTCGCCGCGGTTTTTCTGCACAGCTTCAAAGGCCGCCTGCAGGGCGGGCTCCATTTTTTCGATCTCGCGCTTTTCAACGAAGTTCTTTCTGAGCAGTCTTCCCGGAGGGGTGGACAGGGCGTCGATTGCCTGCTGCACCTTGTCAAGTTCGCTGCCGTCCAGAGTATGGGCGAGCTTGCGCAGTTCCGAGCGCACCTTGGCGCGCGCTTCCGCTGCGAAATCCGCCATCATCAGATTAAAATCCACATGGATGTCGCAGGAATTGACCTTTTTTTCAGAAACCTTCTTAGTTGTCATAACCATCAACCCCATTTTTCAAACTTTCCTTTATCAGTATATACAATAAATCGCCATATTTCCATACAAAACACCGAAACATAACATATCGTTTCAAAATTCTTTTTCTTTTTTGATCTAAAAATGGAAAAGCCTCTTCTCCCTTCCAATTTAGG
>JBNRMU010000097.1:0-30561 GCA_050309765.1 Christensenellales bacterium | reverse complement strand
GTATATGAACATGCGGCGTCTTGGCAAAACGGGCCTGATGGTCAGCGAGATCGGCTTCGGCGGCGAATGGCTGGAGCGGCACGAAATGGACGAATCCGTCCGCCTGGTGCAGTACGCACAGCAAAAGGGCATCAACATCATCGACTGCTGGATGGCCGACCCCAAATCGCGCGACATCATCGGCAGGGCCATTGCGGGCAGCCGCGAAAAATGGATCGTGCAGGGCCACATCGGCTCCACTTGGCAAAACGGCCAGTATGTGCGCACCCGCGACATGAAGCACGTGGTGCCCGCCTTTGAGGACCTTTTGCAAAGGATCGGCGGCGGCTACATCGACCTTGGCATGATCCACTATGTGGATTCTATGGAGGATTGGAACCAGTGCATGCAGACGGAGTACATAAGCTATGTGCGCGATCTGCACGCCCGCGGCCTCATCCGTCACATAGGCCTGAGCACCCACAACCCGCGTATCGCCAAGCTGGCGGCGGAATCGGGCTTCATCGAGATGATCCTGTTCAGCCTCAACCCCGCCTTTGACATGAAGCCGGCCAGTGAAGACTTAAACACCATGTTTGCCGACTACGATGCTTCCTTAAGCGGCATCGACAAGGAGCGCGCAGCCCTGTACCAGCTTTGCGAGGAAAAGGACGTGGGTCTCACCGTGATGAAGGGCTTCTTCGGCGGCGCGCTGCTGGATGCGGCCCGCTCCCCCTTCGGCGTTGCCTTCACGCCCGCCCAGCTGATCCACTACGCGCTGACGCGGCCGGCGGTGTGCTCCATCCTCTGCGGCTACGACACGCCCGAGCAGATCGATGCGGCCGTGGCCTACGAAACCGCCTCGGACGAGGAAAAGGACTACGCCTCCGTGATCGCCTCCGCCCCGCTGCATGCCTACAAGGGCCAGTGCACCTACTGCGGCCACTGCAAGCCCTGCCCGATGCAGATCGACATCGCCATGGTGAATAAGTTCTACGACCTGGCTTTGCAGCAGCCGACCCTGCCGGAGAGCCTGCGCGAGCATTACGGCGCTCTTGCGCACAAGGCTTCGGAATGCATCGGCTGCAAGCAGTGCGAAACGCGCTGCCCGTTCGAGGTAAAGATCAGCGACAGGATGCAAAAAGCGGCGGCGCTGTTTGGGGCCTGAAGCTTTTTGTCTGGGTTTTGCACAGATATATAGGGGTGGCAGACATACATGACGCAAACCAACAAGACCGAACTATTCGAAACGATGCCGGTGCCAAAGGCGCTGACGAAAATGGCGATCCCGACGATCGTCAGCCAGCTGATCACGCTCATCTACAACATGGCCGATACCTGGTTCATCGGCCGCACCGGCAATCCCTATATGGTGGCGGCATCCTCGCTGGTATTGACGGTGTTTTTGATGGCAGGCGCGCTCGCCAACCTGTTCGGCGTGGGCGGCGGCAGCCTGGTGGTGCGGCTGCTTGGCAGCAAGGAAGAGGACGAGGCGAAAAAGGTCGCCTCCTGGACGCTGGTCTTTTCCGGCCTTGCCGCCGTCGTCTTTTCGCTTTTGTGCCTCTGCTTCATGAACCCGATGCTGCGCCTGCTCGGCGCCAGCGACAACACCATCGGCTTTGCGCGGCAGTACCTGCTTTTCGTGGTGGTGATCGGCGGCTTTGCCACGGTGGTTTCCAACACCATGTCGTTCATGCTGCGCAACACCGGCTATTCGCGCGAGGCCGCCTTCGGCCTTGGCATGGGCGGCGTATTGAACATCGCCCTGGACCCGCTGTTCATGTTCGCGCTGCTGCCGGACGGCTTTCAGGTGATGGGCGCGGGCATCGCCACGATGCTCTCCAACGTGATCGCGCTGTTGTATTTCGTATGGGTCTATTCGCGCGTGCGCAAAAACTCCGTGCTGGAGCTTCCCCGCCGGATCGAAAAGATCAGCGCCGTATCCAGGCGCAGCATCTTTGCCATCGGCGTGCCTGCAGCCTTGAGCGTCTTTTTGTTCGACCTGACCAACATCGTCATCAACCGCCTAGCCGCCTCCCACGGCGATATCGCCCTGGCCGCCATCGGCATCGTGCAGAAGGTGGAACGCCTGCCGCTGAATATCGGCATCGGCATCTGCCTTGGCATGATCCCCCTCATCGGCTACAACTACGCCGCCGGAAACTTCAAACGCATGGACGCCTTTTTCACCGCCGCGCGCGTGGCGGGGCTTGTGGTGGCCGCGATCAGCGTGGCGCTGTACTACAGCTTTGCCGGGCCGATCTTCCGCGCCTTTATTTCGGATGCGCAAACTGTGGCCCTCGGCACGTCGTTTCTCAGGGCACGCTGCTTTGCCACGCCGTTTATGTTCTTAAGCTTTAACATGGTGCACTATATGCAGGCCGTCGGCCGGGGGCGCGAGTCCTTTTGGTTGGCTGCCATCCGCCAGCTCTGCCTGAACATCCCCATCCTGTTTGTGATGAACGCGCTGTTTGGCGTGCTGGGCATCGTCTGGACGCAGGCTGTGGCCGACATCTTCAACGTCATTATTTCCTACATCATCTATGCGCGGGTACGTAAGCAGATACTGCCAAAGGCGGTGCAGGCCTGAACGTCCGCGCGGAAAAAGCGACAGCGGCGTTTTTCACCGCTGCTTTTGATCGCCCCAAGGAGGTTGCCATATGGATCAGATCGAGAGGATTTCCCATTATGAGGACATATTGAACCGCCTGGCGTCGGCCTGTGCGGATCTGGAGGCGGCGCTGGATGCTTTCGTTTCCGTTCAGCCCCAGGCAAAGGAGCTGGGTGAATACTACGGTGGGCCCGACTGGCGCAAGGACCTCGGTGACGACGAGGCCGGACATCTGCCGGTGGGCCTTCGGCGCGGCGTGTTGAGCGAGGACGCCGCCTACAACGCCCTGGCGGACAACGATCGCCTGCTGCAGCGCCTCGCGGAGATCGCGGAAGAGCTCTGCAAGGATTCCTGCGGGGAATGATCGCAAGCTCTTCCCCTGCCGCGGACGTTTTTTGCACGGCTGAGGGGCCGATGTGTTTTTCAAACAAAACCTTGTCTTTTCCCAAAGATGACAAAAGCGGAGGACGAACAATGGGTGCGGAGCAGAACAAACGCCTGATGCAGTACGTGATGGACCAGCTTTCCGATCTTTCGGGCGTTCGGAACATTCCCATGATGGGCGGCTATATCTTTTATTACAACGAGCGCATCTTCGGCGGCATCTACGGCTCCGGCGAGCTGCTCATCCGGATCACAAAGACCAGCCGGCGCTGCATGCCGGACAGCGAACCAGCCCTCCCCTACGAGGGAGCCAAGGAAATGCTTCCCTGCACCATTTTGGAGGACAGGGCGCGCCTGCAACAGATGATCGTGGAGATGTGGCCGGAGCTGCCCGAAAGAAAACAAAAGAAGAAATAGCTCTGCACAGCTTTATGCGCAAAAAAGAGGAGCAAATCTGCTCCTCTTTTTTTGTTCGCTTTGTTTATTTGCCCAGGGAGTCCGTGACCTCAACGGTCTTGGTCTCGTTGTAGCAGGAGAACATCTCCTCCACCTCTTTGGGCTTGCCGGATCTGGTCAACACGCTGACCAGAGGCACCAGCACCAGTCCGCCCACCATGGCGAACACGCCGGAATACAACGAGTTCTTGAACACGAAGGACAAAACCGGAATGCCTTCCACAGAGAACACGCCCAGGGAGATCAAAAGCTGCACGATCTCCAACCCCGCGCCGTAAATGAAGCAGGCGGCGACCGCGGGCTTGGTGGTACCGCGCCAGTACAGCCCATACAGGAAGGGAGCCAGGAAAGCACCGGCCAGCGCGCCCCAGGAAACACCCATCATCTGGGCGATCAAAAAGCTCTTGGAGCGGTACTGGAAGATGGCGATGACGGCAGACACCGCGATGAAGAAGACGATGAAGGCGCGGATGAAGCCCATCTTGCGCTTTTCCGTCATTTCCTTTTTGCTAAGCGGGGCGATAAAGTCCAGGGTGATGGTCGATCCGCTGGTGAGCACCAGGGACGACAGGGTGGACATGGAGGCGGAAAGCACCAGCACGATCACGA
The DNA here is from genome assembly GCA_050309765.1 of Christensenellales bacterium. Taxonomy (GTDB): domain Bacteria; phylum Bacillota; class Clostridia; order Christensenellales; family UBA1750; genus CALWRM01. The sequence goes on along the minus strand of JBNRMU010000097.1, from coordinate 26,522 downwards.
TGCCGATGATGATGGCCGGCAGGGTGGACAGCATGGTAGGGATCACGGCGTCAAAGCCCTGCGTCGCCACATCTACGTTGTACAGACGGCCAAAGCCGCCCAGGAAGTAACATCCGCCCGCCACCACAATGGCAAACAGGGTGGAAATGACGGTGCCCTTTTTGATGGAATCCTCGTTTTTAATGGCGTAGAACTTGCCCACCATTTGGGGCAAGCCCCAGGTGCCAAGGGAGGTCAGCATGACCACGAAGAACAAAAAGCCCGGGTTGGCGCCGAAGAAGGAAGCATACTGCCAGCCGCCGTTTTCACCGGTGGCAAGGGATTCGATGGCAGCATTGAAACCGCCGTTGGCATTAAGCACCGCGCCGACGACGGCGACGATGCCGACGAGCATCACAAGGCCCTGGATAAAGTCGTTGATGGCGGTGGCCATGTAGCCGCCGTACAAAACGTAAATGCCGGTCAGCACCGCCATGATGATGACGCACAGCGAATAATCGATGCCGTTATACGCCATGGAAAACAAACGGGAAAGGCCGTTGTACAGCGAGGCGGTGTAGGGGATCAGGAAAATGAAGGTGATGGCAGAGGCTATGATCTTCAAGCCCTTGCTTTCATAGCGCGTGCCGAAGAAGTCCGGCATGGTGCTGCTCTTTAAGTGCTGGGTCATGATGCGGGTCCTGCGGCCCAGGATGGACCAGGCAAGCAGGGAGCCGATGAAGGCGTTGCCAAGGCCGATCCAGGTGGAGCCAAGGCCAAAGTTCCAGCCGAACTGGCCCGCGTAGCCCACGAAGATAACGGCGGAAAAATACGAGGTGCCGAACGCAAAGGCGCTCAGCCAGGGGCCGACGCCGCGGCCGCCCAGCACAAAGCCCTCCACGGAGCTGGCGTGGCGGCGGCAATAAAAGCCGATGCCCAGCATCACGGCGAAGAAAAATACCAGAAAAATAGAGATGAGGATGGTCGTATTCATGCCTTGTTTCCTTCTGTCTGTGGTTTATTTTTCGCGGAGACTATGGGCAAAAGCCCCTGTTTATCGCTTTAGCCCATTGAATAGAACTATACTTCCCCCACACCTGTCTTGTCAAGGCGCTCATGTAAAATATGGAACGAATGCGTTATTTTTTGGTGTTTCCACACAGGGTGACTTAGATACGAAAACCGAAGGTCTTTTCCTCCTTTTGCGGATGTCCCTGTTTGTGCCGATGGTGTTCTCGCGGCGATGCCTATTCCTGCCCGTTTTTCTGCCTTAGTTCTATGCCGTGCGCGCGCAGAAAGCGCTCCAGCCTTTGTCGGTAGCCGTCCATATCCACCAGGTAGCTCATGCCGTGCTCAGCACCGGGAACCAGGAACAGTTCGCTTTCCCCCGCGCAGGCGCTTTGGTTTTTGAGCGAATCCCCATAAGGCACAAGCCCGTCCGCCGTGCCGTGCACAAAAAACACAGGCAGCTGGCAGTTTGCAAGATGCGCACAGGCGCTGCTTTTGCGCAGCGAGAATCCGCAAACGATCCGGCACAGCAGCTCCACGCCCGGCAGAAACAGGATGGACAATCGCGGCATAAACCGCCGCGCCACATACTTGAGCTGTTCCCGGGGCGAATCGTAACCGCAGTCGGCCAGGATCGCGCGCACGTTGTCGGGCAGGCTGTCGGAGGCCATGAGCACGCTGCTTGCGCCCATGGAGATGCCGGCAAGCACCACGGGCAGGGAGGGGAATATTTCGCGCATCTGCTCGCACCAAAGGCGGATGTCATCGCTTTCCCGGGCACCAAAGGTGATATAGCGGCCCTCGCTCTTGCCCGTCGCCCGCTCGTCGATCAGCAGAACGGACAGGCCATGTGCATAATAATAAGGACAGGAGGCGGAAAAGTCGCGCCGCCCGTTGCTGCGGTAGCCATGGCAGGCCACCAGCACGGCCTTTGCGTGTTTGTTCTCGTACAGGCGGGCATGCAGGCGCAGGCCGTCCAACGAGCGCAGCGTAACTTCGCGAAAGGGACTTGTATCTATCCACTCCTGTCCGGCGGCGATGATCTGCGCATATGGGGCCAGCAGATCCTGCGTGGCGTGCGTAAGCCCGTGCAGAGGGCTCTTTTTCGGCGGGAAACGGCGGCAGGCGATCATGGTGAACGCCAGGGACAGCAACAGGTAGCCTATCGCAAGGAAGGCAAGGAGGCAAACAATTAGAATCATATCCGATGGCTTCTTTCCGTCAGCGGTCCGGGGAGGGGGTTTCATCCAGGTTCTGCAAATACTGTATCATCTGTGCATAGCTGCCGCGCGGGCAGTCGTAGAGCCGGCCGTGTCGGTTGATGACGTAATCGTCGAGCAAAAAGGCCTTGATCCCGAGCTCCTGGGCGGGAAGCACGTCCTCGTCCACGTCGTTGCCGATCATAAGGCATTTTTCGGGTTCTAAACCAAAGCGCGCGAGAATATCGCGGTAATAGTCCGGATTCGGCTTGCAGTAGCCGCAGTTTTCGTAATCCGTGACCAGGTCGAAATCATCGCAGGAAAGTCCCAGCCAGGAAAGGCGCGTCTCGTCCGCGTTGCGGGGAAAGATGGGGTTGGTGGCCAGGATCACATGCCTCGCTTTTTTGCGGGCGAGCAAAAGCGCCTCTTTCGCCAGGGGCGTGGGCGCGGCGGCCTCGCGGGCCTTGTTGAAATCGGTGTCGTAAAAGCGGGAAAAGCGGGCAAGGTCCTGGGATACGTCCCTTTGCGTCAGCGCCTGGAAGGCTTGCCAGAACGCATCGGCGTTGCTGCGCCGGTAGTCGTTTTGTACCATGGCGGCAACGCCCTTCCAGACGGCCTTGATCAAAAATTCGCTGTCGGTATAGCCCCAGGCAGCGGCCGCTTTGGCCAGATGCGAGAAGTATACCTTGGTAAAAAGGTCGTTATCCATGGGCAGCAGGGTGCCGTCCAGATCAAACAGTATGGCGGAAAGCTTCATCTCGATTCTCCTTAGGTGGTCGTTTGCCGCATCAAGCGGCAATCCGGCGCAGGCAGCCCCGGATCGTATGGTTTTGCAAGTCATTATACCATACCACCGGCATTTTCCGGTAAAAAAATACGGTTAAAAGGCAAAAATACCCACAAAAGGTACTGACCTTATGGTAAAAAGAGTGTATAATCAAAATAAGCTTAACCTTTTTTTATCAGTCCGGCGGAACTTTACGTCGGCACAGCGGTCCGGCGGCAACAGGAGTCGGCGGGCAAAACGGCGGGCTTTCCCGCATCCCTTACCAATCAAACGACAAGGAGGAGCAAAAATGGCATTTTGCACCAATTGCGGAACACAACTGCCAGAGGGAACGAAGTTCTGCGTCAACTGCGGCGCAAAAGTGATCGACCCTGCCTCTGCGCAGCCGGAAGCACCCGCAAGCGCGGAACCCGTCGGCCAGGCACAGCCGGCCGCATCCTATGAAGCGCCTGCCCCCCAGGCTGAACCGACGCAGGCTGCGTCCGAATCCCCCGCACAGGGAAGCTACCAGGCACCGTCGTCCGGCAGCTATGTGCCGCCCGTTGTCGGCGGCTATACCGCGCCCCAGCAGCAAACCTATACGCAGCAGCCCCAGGGCCAAAGCTATACGCCCCCCCAGCAGCAAACCTATACGCAGCAGCCCCAGGGGCAGAGCTATACGCCTCCCCAACAGCAAGGTTATACGCAGCAGCCCCAGGGACAGAGCTATACCCCGCCGGGCCAGCAGAGCTATGCGCCGCCGCAGGGACAGAACTATTCTGCCGCGCCGACGGCATATGCCTCCGCCGCCAAGCCCAAGAAACCAGCAAACAAAAAGCTATGGATCATCTTGGGCGCTGTCGCTCTGGCGGTGATCATTGGCATCATCCTGCTGGTGACGCTGGGCGGCAACAAGGGCACGTCCGCCGCCTCTGACGACCCCAACCTCGGCCTTTACAATGCCACCACCGCGGAAATGATGGGCATCGAAATGGCCGTGACAGATCTTTGGGACAACGGCTTCAGCATCGAGCTCAAGGACAAGGGCAAATGCGCCATGAACGTGGACGGCACCAAGGGCAACGGCAAGTGGTCCGTGGACGAGGACGGCACCTTCCACATCAAGGGTAGCGGCCTGGATTGCAGCGGCACGCTGGGCGACGGCGTTCTGGTGCTGGAAAACGTGCTGGATATGGGCGTGACCCTGACCTTTGCCAAGGAAGGCTATGTGCCCGCCAGCACCAAGCCGGATCCCGGCGCCGTGCCTGCCTTCAGCGGCGGCGATGAAGATCCCGTTACGCTTTCCGGCGATTTGACCGATCTGCAAAAGCAGTGGAACGGCACCTGGTACGGCTGCCTCGATTTCAGCGAGGCCACCGGCGACTACGACTTCCTGGACGGTGAGAGGGCCGACGCCTATATGATCGTGGATGTGGACGCGGACGGTATGGGCACCTTCACCGTGTATTCGATGGACGAGGAGAACCCCTTCGCCCAAGGTCAGTGCGAGGCCAAGGACTATGGCCTGGATGCCATCAGCGGCGACGTTGTCGGCACGGAAATCAACCCGCACAACTGGATGTTCCGCCACGTGCCCGACTATGAGGATCAGTTCGTCATCTCAGACGAAGTGGAAACCGAGGACGGCACGCTGGAATTCAACCTGTTCGTCAAGCAATGGGGCGGAAGCTGGCAGCCGGAAATCGACAGCAATTTTGCCATCGTGCCTCCCAGCGTTGAGGAGTACATGCAGAAGATCGCCGCGGGCGAGCTGCCCCCCATCGGTACCGCGCCCTACGGCTATGCCGGCAGCGCTTCCAGCGCTCCGGCAGAGGATGCCTTCGTCTCCCCCACCACCTCTATCGAGCTTGGCAGCGAATGGTACGGCAGCATGACCATCAGCAACTACAAGCCCCTGACCGACGATCTGAACGTCCGCCTCAACGTGAAAAACGGCGTTTCCGATATCTATGCGGTCGTGGATACGGACAGCAACGGCAACGCCTACTTCGAGGTGTATCCCGACGCCAGCTATCAAAAGACGCTGTATTCCGTCTACATCGACCTGTACGACGACCATATCGTTCCTATCATCGGCGAGGACGACGCCTGGTTCTTCCGTCAATACCTCACGGCCGATCAGGTGGATGATTACACCATGTACCTCAAGGACGGCGTGCTGGAGCTCAACCGTCACTTTGAAAGCGACAACGAGACCTTCGACGTGCAGTTCTATCTGCGCGAGGACGGCACCCCCTGGAACGAGGCGGTCGATCCTCTGCCCCTGAGTTACGAAGAGTACAAGCAAAAGTTCGGCGGCGACAGCGGTGAAAGCGGCGGCGCTGCGGCCCAGTCCTCCGGCGCTCTGAACCCGGGCGAGCCCTCCAGCACCGGCGACGGCATGCTCAAGAGCAAGGACGACCTGTTCAAGCTCGCCAAGTGGCTGTGGAACATGGACTATGAGTATAAGAACGAAAAGGCCACTTACGAGTTCGTGCGCGACTATTGCGGCGTGGAAGGCCTGGACGACGGCAACCACGGCGCCAACAGCGTGAACGATCTTGGCGATCATTACTTCTATTGGAAGTACGACGATACCACCTTTATCTTCGTGGGCTTCCGTCCCAACAAAAACGGCGACTGGGTCATCGCCAATATGAACACCAGCGGCTTTTCCATCAGCGACATCCCCGAAAGTATTCAGGTCAGTTACGATTGATATTTCCAACAACATGCCCGGAGCTGCTTTCCTCCGGGCATGTTTCTTCTGAAAAGCTGTGTTTTTGAAAGGGAAAAAACATGGAACCAACCATCTTTCGCCTTCTGGCCCTTTCCATGGCCCTGCTGCTCCTGGTCCCCTTATGCGCCTGCGGCGAAAAGGGTGAGGACGTCACCGGCAGCTATAACTGCGTCAGCGCCACCTTTGCCGACGGCTCCGGTTCGCCGGACGGCGAATGGCTGAAGCTGGAAAAGGGCGGCAAGGGCACTTTCTTTTCCGGCTATGAATTCGGCCTGAAGTGGACGCTCAAGGGCGAGGACTTCAGCGGCACCGTCTCCTTCCTCGGCATGGAGCAGGAGCTGGTCGGCACCCTCAAGGACGGTGTTTTGAATGCCAGCTACGGCGATATCCAGTATGTATTCGTTAAGGAAGGTGTGGAACTGCCCACTGCCGACAACGACGCTGAACCGGAACAGGCTTCCGCTTCGTCCTCTGCCTGGGGCAAGGACAAAACGGGCGGCAAGGCGCAGGCCGCGCAGCCTGATCCCGCCGCACAGCCCGCGTCCGGCAGTCTGGCGGGAAAATACATGATTTCGCGTCTGGAATCGGGCGGCGCGACGCTCTCCATCAATGATCTGAGAAACGCCAAAATGGATGACTGGTATCTGCTGCTCAACGAGGACGGCAGCGGTGAGCTGTACATGAGCGGCGTCACCACCCCCATCACCTGGGACGAGGAGAGCATCTTTTACGGTTCCAGCCGCTCCTACACGGTGGATGGCGACAAGATCATCCTCGATATGGACGCCACCGTCATGACATTCACGCGCGAAGAGAGCGGCGCCGCAAGCAATGCCAGCGACGGCTGGCTGGGTTCCGGTTCCGACTAAGGTGTTTGTGCGCCGGTTCCATTGCGATGTTTACACCAAGCCCAGATCGACGACCGGCCGTATGCATTGATGCTGGAATCGTTTGTCTGGCCGCAATGACTTAGTGCAACGCAGATCCCGCTTTATTTGGTTCTACTAAAGAGGAATGGCTTTTACCATTCCTCTTTTTTTATCTCTTTTTTTGATTAGGGGATCGTTTTTCACACAACGCAAAGCCGCGACATACCATACAACGAGGCAACGCCTCATTCAACAAAACATCAGGAGGGGTATTCATGGCCTTCTTTTCCAATTATGCAACTCTTTCCTACGACGGCTGGACAACCAGGTCCAATACCGTGACCGGCGAGATTCGTGAATCCGTCGTTGCCGCCAAGACCGCGGTGATAGATCAGTACAGCGCAAACTGCGACGTGACCTATGTGATCAGCCTGACCAACAGCGCGCAGACGCCCATGCAGGGTCTGACTGTAACCGACGACCTGGGCGGCTACGAATTCAGAGGCAGGACGCTGTATCCCCTGACCTATGTGGAAGACAGCGTGCGTTATTTCGTCAACGGCGTGCTGCAGCCATCTCCCAGGGTGGCAGACAGACAGCCCCTAACATTCACCGGCATTCAGGTGCCGGCCGACGGCAATGCCGTGCTGGTCTATGAGACAGCGGTCACCGAATACGCACCGCTGGCCCCGGAGAGCACCCTCGTAAACACCGCCGCCGTCACAGGCCCGTGCATTGGCACTCCACTCTCCGCACAGGCGACCATCCAGGTCGACGAAGAGATTGAGCTCAGCATTCACAAAGCCGTGTCTCCGACGGTCGTGGAACCGGGCGGCCGGGTGATGTACAGCTTTGTCATTGAAAACAACGGCAACAGCGCCGCCGAAGCCGCGGACAATGTGATCCTTGCCGATCGATTCGACCCCGTGCTTTCGGATATGAGTGTACGAATGAATGGCGTTCCCTGGGCTGCTGGCACGAACTACAGCTATGACAGGCGCAACGGCCAATTTCGGACCCTGCCCGGACAGATCACCGTGCCGGCTGCACGCTATGCACAGAGCCAAAACGGCAGTTGGATCGTCACCCCCGGCGAAACGGAGCTGACGATCACCGGCAACATCGGAAGCCCTGCCCCGCGCGAAGAAAAGGATTAACACAAAGGGAGCGCCGACGCGCTCCCGTTACATATGGGAGCGCCTGTTTTTGTCCGATCCCAGATTGTGCTGCCGGAATCTTGATAAAGCCAAACCTTTGGGTGTCTATTTAGATCCTCAACACCCGCGCCAAACCGCGCTCGTGTCAGGCAAGTGAGGACAACGATTCCACATCCTTGCTTGCTGTTATAAATGCTTCAAATGTGAATAACTATTTCAACGCTGTTCTTCACAGTGTTTCCCAATAGCGTCTAGCCGGTCATCCTCCCTGCCATTAAACGCCCCACTCACAATTGCCAAAATGTGGTTCTGTCCATTGTATACAGTAATATATGCGTTGTATATATAAGTCAAATAAGCTACGGCACGCAGAAGCGAAGTTTATATATCCGCCGATACAAACATACATATTTAAGTTTCGCATATACAAATGTAGTTTATTATATCATTCATATTCTTTATAAGGTTTTTGTATAATATATTATGATTATTGTTTCCATTTCTTCTTAGATCAATAGATACTCAAAACTGGATGCTTCAAAGAAATGTTGTTTAGACATGGTTTGTATTTTTTAACATTGTGTTGACAAACAAGACATCCTTCATTATAATTGTATACAATCTAGAGTAAGCATCTTGCTTCCACCAGTTTTTAAACGAAATCGTTGTATGGATTGGATACATAGAGGAGGTCTGAAACGTGACTACAGTCACCAAAGCCGGATCGAAACGGCGAGCCCTGATGCGCAGCATCTGGCGTTATCGTTGGTTCTATCTGATGATGCTGCCGGGCCTCAGCTATTTTATCCTGTTCAAATATGCGCCGATGTACGGTGTGCAGCTTGCATTCAAGGACTATGTGCTCGGAGGGATCGCAGAAAGCCCCTGGAACGACTTTGCCCATTTCAAGTACATGTTCTTTGAACAGGGATTCGTTCCCGCCTTTCGCAATACGCTGGTCATTTCCTTTCTGCGCATCCTCTTTGGTTTTCCGTTTCCAATTATTCTCGCCCTGATGATCAACGAAATACAGCTGCCCAAATTCAGAAAAGGCGTCCAAACCATCTACACCTTTCCGCATTTTCTGTCCTGGGTACTGCTCGCCGGCATCATGCAGAACCTGCTCGGTTCCAGCGGCATGGTCAGAAAAGTCGTAATGCTCATCAGCACCGAAGCCGGCGACAACTGGAATCTGCTTTATGATAACAATGCCTACAGATGGGTGTTGGTCTTGTCCGACATGTGGAAAGAAGCCGGATGGGGCACGATCATCTATCTTGCCGCCATTGCCGGCGTGGACGGCGCTCTGTACGAGGCTGCGACGATCGATGGAGCCAACCGCCTGCAGCGAATGTGGTACATCACTCTGCCGAGCATACTTCCGATGATCACCATACAGCTGATCCTGCGTGTAAGCTCTATTATGGAAGGCGGCTTCGATCAGGTAATCAACACCTATACCCCGCCTGTGTACGACAAGGGCGATATTCTGGATACTTATATCTACAGGCTCTCCTTCGTCAGAACCAGCGGCGTAAACCTTGGTTTCACCACCGCCGTCGGCTTGTTCAAGAACATTATCAATTTTATCATGCTGGTAATTGCCAACACCATTACCAAAGCACTTGGTCAAAAACCGATCATATAAGCATCAGAATGGTCAGAAACAGTATGAACGGAAGGGGGCATGGCTATGAGTTCTAACGCTTCAGGCCTGCGGCATGGCATGTCAAAGAAGAGCGTTCTGAAGAAATTCAATTTCTTTGACTGGCTTCTGACGATACTTATGACGATCTACGCTTTGATGATCGTTTATCCCTTCTACAATGCCATCCTCGTATCGATCGTTCCAAACACGGTGTATATCCGTTATAAGGGTTTCATGCTCTTCCCGCCCGAAGTGGCATGGGATGCGTATGAGTATGTGTTTAAGTCCGCTGTCATTTGGAGTGGTTACAACAATACGATCATCATTACCTTTGTCGGTGTCGTATACAACATGCTTCTTACCGTATTCTGCGGCTATGCATTCACAAAGCCAATGCCCGGCAATCGCATATTCAAGTTCCTGATCGTATTTACGATGTATTTTTCCGGTGGTTTGGTACCTTTCTATCTGTTGGTTAAGTCCCTGCATCTGAGCAACACACTCTGGGCCATGATCCTGCCGACCGGCATCAACATCATGTACATGCTGATCATTTCCAGCTATTTCGAATCCCTGCCGCCCTCGCTGGAAGAATCTGCGAGGATCGATGGCGCTGGCGACTTTACCACCCTGTTCAAAATCATACTGCCGCTGTCTTTGCCGCTTCTGGCAACCTTTACCCTGTATTATGCGGTGGACCGCTGGAACGAGTGGTATTATGCGATGCTGTTCGTTCGCTCGGTCAAATACTGGCCCCTACAGTATGTGCTGCGCACGATCATACAGGATGCCAACTTCCTTGCGCAAAACTACGTGCCCGGACAAAAAGCGCCGGATGTCAAGGGCGACGCCATCAAAATGGCCGCCGCGATCGTGTCCATGGCGCCGATCATGTGCCTGTATCCGTTCCTTCAGCGTTATTTCCTGACGGGATTGACGCTCGGCGCGGTCAAGGAATAAACAACTCCCCGAAGAAGACGGGAGCAATCATTTTTGAAAGGAGCGACTACTGTGAAGAGGATCCTTGCCGTTATGCTCGTCGTGGCCCTGCTGTTCTCCCTGACGGCCTGCCAAGGCGCAGCATCAAACGATGGCGGTGCAAAAACCGGAGAAAAGACCTATAAAAAGCCTCTTGAAATCTCCATGTCCGTCCGTTATGCGGACCAGTGCGGTACACACGTGCGCAACGAGATCATCAAGGAAAAGTTCAATCTGACTTTTGAGTATGTACCGGTCAACTGGAGTGACTGGAACGAAAAGGTCCGCACCTGGATCGCCATGGACGATTCTCCCGACATCCTGCACATGGACCTGAAAGGCGCACAGTCCAATGAGTTCAAGACCTGGGCAAGCCAGGGCGCGTTTACCGCCTTTGACGAGGCCTGGTTTGCGGACCGCCCCCAGCTCAAGAAAATCTACGAAACCAGCCCGACCATCGATTATCTTCGTGTGGACGGCAAGCTCTACGGTTGGCCCGGCATGAACTACTACAGGGATTACGACAACCGTATCGACGACCCCTATTGGACCTACCGCCGCGACTGGGCAAAGGCCGTTGGCAAGTACAAAGAGGACGATATCTATACCTGGGATGAGTGGCTCGACCTGATCCGCACGGTTATGAAGGAAGACCCGGGCAACAATGGCGCTGGCAACACCGCTGGCCTTGTTATGCCCCCCTGGGCGTTCCCGCATGCCGTTGCTCTGTTGATCGGTCCCCCCGCAACGGACGGCAACGAGTCCTGCTCTTACTTCAAGGTTGGCGACAGCTATGTCTGGCCCCCGGCAACCGAAGAATACAAAAAGGGCGTCAAGCTCACCTATGATATGTATCAGGAAGGCTTGATCTATCAGGACAACATCCTCTTTAATTCCTCTGAAAACGTAGACATGTTTGTCGGCGGTTTGGCATTTGCCGTATACGCCCACTTCGGTTCTTTGAACAGCTCTTCCACCAGCATGCTGGAGGCGGGCCTGATCAGCGATCGCCACGATATCGGTTCTGCCAAGGTGCTTGCCTGGGATGGCAACATGTATTTGACCCAGGTTGCCGATTACTGGGGCGTAACGACCTTCCGTCATGATCTGGAGCAGGAAAAGATCGATCGCGCCATGGATATGTGGGATTGGCTCCGCACCGACGACGGCATCCGCATGCGCTGGATGGGCAAGGAAGGCGTCGACTTCAAAGTCACCGGACCGGACCTGTACGATGTCGAGATCCTGTGGGATTGGGACGACAACACGAAGTCCTACATCAATCCCTACAAGGACTTCAAGTTCGAAGAAGCACAGCCCGCCGGCGATCCGCCTTCTCCCGCGCCTTACGATGATGACTTCCGCTTTGAAGAGCATAAGCAGGTCTTCGACGTCTTCAATTCGGATAAGGTCAACGGCATCCTGAAGCCCTTTGACTACGACGTATCCTTCGGCTACGCGCCCAACAAGGCGAAGTACGGCGACTTTGCGAGCATCGTGAAGGAGCGCTTCATCTCTCTGCTTGCACAGCCCGGTATCGATGTCGAGGCCGAGTGGGATAAGTTCATCGATGAGATGATGCCCGAGGTTCAGCTGGTCCTTGATGAGATCAACGGCGGCCAGCTGAAATAACAAAGGCAGAAACACCCCAAGTTCATCCCGACGATCTTGAGGCAGATGCTTTCCGATATGGAAAGGAAACGCTAAGAACTGCATGCGCCGCAGATCGATTTCTGCGGCGCATGGATTTCAATGGAAGGTGAGCATTCATGAAAATAGCCGTAACCGGCGCGCGCGGCCTCGTCGGTCAGTTTGTGGTAGCTGAATTGATAAAGAACGATTATGAGGTCCGCGCCATCACCCGCAGGCATTGGGACGATTGTCCCTGCGAACAGATCTCCGGCATAGAATGCACCGATTTTCAGGCCTTCAAGCAGGCGGTGACCGGCTGCGACGCTTTGATTCATCTTGCGAATCTGCCCGTACCGACCGACGAAGACGATACGACAGAAGTTTATATTGAAAACACCGGCGCAGATTACAATGCGATGATGATAAGCGGGCTTCTCGGTTTCAAGCGTCTTGTCATCGCCTCCAGCACCTGCGCCTTGGGATTCAGCTTTGCCCACAACAGATATGAAGTTGCGGAACTGCCGATCGATGAAGAAAGCCCGGCGCATCCGGACAACAGCTATGGGATCGGCAAACTGGTCAGCGAATTGGCAGCCAAAGGAATGGTCCAGCGTTTCCCGGCTCTCAGCATCGCGTCGCTGAGAATCTCCTTTGTGGCCGACAAAAGCGCATACCCGGATCGCTGCCGGGAGAGCAGGGTCAATGGAATGGCCAACTACAACGGCAACATGGCCACCTATGTGGACGCCCGCGATTGTGCAAGGGCGTTCAGGCTTGCGTTGGAAGCTCCTTTTGATGGTGCGGAAGTGTTCTACATCTGCAATTCGGATAGCATGTCCCTTGTTCCGACCGAAGAGGCTGCGCGCCAGTTATTTCCGCATGTTTCCTTCAAGCGGAAAATGGCAAAATACGAAGCTTTTGAATCCAACGAAAAGGCAAAGCGCATCCTCGGCTGGCAGCCGGAGCACACCTGGCGCGAGGAGCTTGGTTACCCACCGCTCAAAGAGGAAGAGTATCATCTTGCGGAAGACTAGAAAAGAGGTGCAGATATGGAATTTAGAATGACACACAACAACATCAACGTTGTGGATCTGGAAAAAAGTCTGGCTTTCTACGAAAAGGCGTTCGGATTAAAGCCAGCTGAGATATACGAGCCCGACGATCACAGCTTTAAAATCGCCTACCTTTCCGACGGAAAAAGCGACTGGCGGCTGGAGATCACCTGGCTTGCGGATAAGGACGGCGCCTACGATCTGGGCGACAACGAGATCCATTTGGGCCTGGTCGTGAACGATTATGAGGCAGCACATAAGCTGCACAGCGAAATGGGTTGCATCTGCTATGAAAACGATGATATGAACTGCTACTTTGTCGAAGACCCCGACGGCTACTGGGTAGAGGTTGAACCCGCCTGAACTGGAAACAGGGCATGGCTCGCCGTAGGTTGGAGAACCGCCTTCCGGGCAACAGAAGAAAAAAGGTCTGTCGCTGTTCCTCTATCCGAACAGGCATGCCGATGAATAAAACAATGTTCCGGAAAAAGGTGCATCCTCACAACTTGATAAATTGTCGAGTCAGAAAAACAGAAAAAAGGATGCTCCTTTCAAAGTGAATGAGTATGAAGCGAACAATACATATAAGTCCCACTGCCGTCCTGTTTTTTCTGTATTTCTTTATTGCCGCAACGCAGAGCATCCTCTCCGTTTCCATCGGCCGGATATTGAGCGATTTCTCCATTCAGAATGCCTATCAGGGGATCCCCAAGTCCGGTTTTGAATGCGGGTATCTGATCTCCTTTTTGATCATTTCGACGCTTCTCAGCGGCATGCGCAAGACCTCCATGCTGTGGATCGGGATCGCCGTTTCCGGCGTGATGCTTTCGTTCATCGGCTTCAGCGCAAACCCATACGTGTTTTGTATCGCCATGGGCATCTACGGCCTGGCGGACGGCTTTCTGGAGACCGGCATCAACTCCAAGGTGATATCCCTAAGCCCAAGGGACAGCGTCAAAAAGGTCAACCTCCTGCACATGTTTTTTGCAATGGGCGCCTGCTCTTCCCCGCTGTGGGTCGCCCGCATCGTCTCTCTGTTTGGCTGGAGAAGCATGTACAAGGCGGCTTCCTGCATCATGCTGCTGTTTCTTCCCCTATTGCTGCTTTTTAGGCGTGCACAGCCGGCAGAGGACAGGCCAATCCATCCAAAGTCCAACACAGGCGATACAAACAAAGTCTCGGCCTCCAGCCTGCTCGGGATCGCGAAAGACAGACGCTTTCTGTTCATAATCCTGGCGTGTGCGCTGTACACTGCTGTTCAGTACAGCTTTGTGGATTGGATCGTAATCTATCTTACCACGGAGATCGGCATTCGGGCCGAAACGGCAGCCATCGCCCTGACGCTCCTGTGGGGAAGCATCATCCTCAGCCGCTTCATCGCCAGCCGGCTGCGGTCGGATGCAGTCAGGCTGTTCTGCTTCGGCGTCGCGGTCTGCTTCCCAATCGTCCTGATCTGCCTTATGATCGGCTCCATAATCAGCATCTATATCGCCGTTGTTATCTTTGGGCTCCTATGCGGGCACAGCATCCCCACCCTCACGGCGTACCTTGGCTCGCTCAAAGCCGAGGATACGGTGGCAGCCCTGGCCGCGAACAACCTGACCGTCGGCGTGCTCGGCATGCTCTGGCCCTTGGTCGTCGCGCTGATCAAAACCCACGGCAGCTTGCATCTGGCCTTGATCGTTTCTTTTTTCTTCTTGCCAATCAGTGCTATTCTTGCGTATTATAGTAGGGAAAAAGGGACAAATAAGGAGAGTATCATATGAGTCTCAAGGATAAAGCCTACCATTACATCCGAAGCCAGATCGCTGCGCAGACCCTGCTGCCCGGCACGCAGATCGTTGAGTCGCAGATTGTGGAGCAGACAGGTCTGAGCAGAACGCCCGTCCGGGCCGCGCTTGCAACGCTTGCCTATGAAGGAATCGTGGTATTGCAGCCAAATCGGGGCGCATTTGTCGCAAATCCCACCCCGAAGGAGGTGCGGGACACCTATGAGGCGCTGATCCTTTTAGAGGCGCAGGCGATAGAACTTGCATGCGACATCATCACCGACGAAGAGATCCAGCATCTGTCGGACCTTGTCGAGGAGAGCAAAAACATCATTCGACGGAAAGACTTCGACGCCTTCCTGGACAACAACATCAGCTTCCACATGGGCTATGTCAGCGCGTGCAGGAACAAATTTCTGGAAAAGTACATAAACGAACTGTTTTTGCTGAGCAACATACATTTGCTGGTGTATGACGATTTTCGCGAGACGCCGTACGAATCCTTCGACACGATCCGCGAGCATCAGGAAATCGTGGACGCCCTTTGCCGGCGGGACAAGCAGCGCTGCAAAACCGCCATCATCAACCACCACAAGGACACGTATGAAACCATGAAACTGCCCCTTGCCCTTCGTTTTTGATTTGAATTCATCGTTCAACCGTCTTATCGACGGCAAGGGCAGGCCATCCATACCTTTGAATGAGTATCACTTACTGACAGCAGGTGAGCTACGATGAGACATTTTACCGTCATGAAGAACGCAGAGGAATTGCTCTCGCACGGCAGCGCGGAAGCCAGGGAAAAGGCCCTTTGCATGGCCGATCGCGTGCTAAGAGAACTCAATGCCGAAAAGCGGCTTCATGAAATGCTGAAACGGGACGGCGATATCCTTACGATTGGCACCCATCGATACGATCTGAGCAAATACAAGCGCATTTACGCTTTTTCGTCCGGCAAGGCCGGCAACCATATGGCGCGCGCATTCGAGAGCATCCTCGGCGATCAATTGACGCTGGGCATTGCGATCGTGAAGATCAAAGACGAAAACGATATCTACAAAAAAACGGAATTGTACATTGGCGGCCATCCCCTGCCGAATGAGGAGGGGATCATCGGTTGTAAGCGAATGATCGAAATCGCGGATCAGATGGGGCCAGAAGACCTTCTGCTCATGGGCCTGTCCGGCGGCTGCTCCGCGCTGATGGGCTATCCCGTGGAAGGGATCACGCTGCAGGACCTGAAGGACACGACGGACGTTCTGTTAAAATCCGGCATGTGGGTGATGGATATCAACGATATCCGCGGCCATCTTTCCAGAACGGCGCGCGGAAGACTTGGACAGCACATTCACGGATCGAAGGTCCTCTGCTTTGAGATTTGGGACGCCGTAGGCCTGGACGGCATCAGCGATTATACCGAACCTGTACCGGTGATGGGCACTCCCGTCGGCTACGATACGATCACCTTTGCCGGCATCGATCAGCTGCTTTGCAAATACGATCTGTACGATAAGCTGCCAAAGAACGTCATCGACTACCTGACCTGTGCGGATCCGTCGCAGGAAACGCCGCAGGAGGCCATCTGCGATGTGGATTATTACATCGTCAACACCCTGCCAGATCTTTGCCGCACCGCGGAAATCGTCGGAAGGGAGATGGGGATCGATACGCACATACTCACTTCCTGTTCCGAAGGCGAGAGCCGGGAGTTCGGCACTTTTCTGGGCTCGCTTTCCAAAGAGATCGCAAACAACAACAGGCCTTTTACCGCGCCCTGTTTCATCATATCCGCAGGGGAAACGACCACCTGCATAAGCGACAATGCGCAGATCAAAGGCCACGGCGGCCCGTCGCAGGAGATGGCCGCTGCCTTTGCCCTTGCGGCCAAGGGAATGAAAAACGTTTGCCTTCTTTCCATAGACAGCGAGGGAACAGACGGAACGACCACAGCCGCCGGGGGGCTCACAGACGGAACCAGCTATCAGCAAGCCGTTGCCAAGGGCGTCGATTTAAAGCATTCCCTCTTGGAACACGCCACGCACGAGGCCTTAACCAGCGTTGGCGACGCCATTATCACGGGAAACACCGGCACCAACCTTTGTGACTTCAATGTGCTGTATATAGGCAATCAAGAATAGCTTTCGGAGGCACAGGAATGAAAACCAGCATCAAGGAATTACACGCCAGGGCGCTCATCGACTGCAAGGGCAAGCCGCTGCTTGAAGTGGATGTGATCACAGAAGAAGGGATTCTGGGCAGGGCTGCCTCGCCCTCCGGCATCTCTGCAGGGGAACACGAGGCCCTGGTCCTGCGCGACGGCGATCCCGCCTGGTATGACGGCAACGGCGTGTATAAGGCCGTAGAAATGGTAGAAAAGGTCGTCGCTCCCTGCCTGATCGGCGCCAATGTGCTGGATCAGAAGGAGATCGACCAGAGATTGATCGAAAAGGACGGGACCGACAACAAATCCGTCTTGGGTGGGAACGTGACCTACAGCACCTCCCTTGCAGCCATGCGGGCAGCCTGCAGCACGCTCCATGTTTCCCAGTACCGCTATTTAAATCCCGGCGCGATCCCCTCCATCCCCCTTCCCACCTCGGATTTCTTTGCCGGCGGCAGCTACGAGGAAAATACCATGCCGGTGCAGGAAACGACGGTCGTTCCCTATAAAGTCTCCTCCATCGCCGAGGCCACAGAAATCCTCTGCAAGATCTACAAAAAGCTGCCGGAAGTGATCCGGGAGTTCCAGAACGGCAGGCGGCCCGAAATCGGCGCGATGTCCGAGTTCGTGTCCCCCAGCACCGACTTTATGGATTGCTTCGATATCCTGTACGAAACGGCCAAGCGCTGCAAATGCGAGGACAAGATCGCGTTCCATATGGACTGCGCGTTCAGCGAAATCTACGACAGCAAGCGCAAGACCTATCGCTACTGCGGACGCGAAGCGGATACCGACGAGATCATCGGCATCCTCAAAGCGGCCACGGAAAAGTATCCTTTCCTTTATATCGAAGACCCCCTGGACGAAAACGATTGGGATGGCTGGGTAAAGGCCGCGAAAGTCTTAAATCGCACGACCCTGTGCGGCGACGATCTGACGGTCACGAACATGGGCCGCATCAAAAAGGCGCTTGACTTGGGTGCCTGCGGGGCCTTTGTGTTCAAGCCGAACCAGGTCGGCACCGTGACCGAAGCGATGGATGCGCAGAAATACGCGGTCTCGCACGGCATGTTCTCCATCCCCTCCATCCGGGCCGGCGGCGTCAGCGACGATCCGGTCGCGGATATGGGCGTTGCCGGCGGCGCCGCCGCCGTAAAGCTCGGCCCGCCCAAGTTCGGGCACGCCATCCATATCATTAATTCACTCCTGCGGGCGGAGGATGAATTGAAGGCGGCTAAGCCCTTTGATTTTACTCCTTTCATCAAGTTCTAGCTCAAGGGGCACTTTCGCAGGCTTATGACAAGCCAATGCGCGTGCTGAATGGGTTTGGCTCCAGAAACAGTTACAGGCATAACGAATTGATCCGTTATGCCTGTAACTATGTATTCGGAATTCTTATTCTGCATCTAAACCATGGAAAAGCATGCCTGTCCGACGCGTTTTGGCAGGACACAACTGGAGATTTCCCCGAATTGGTATATAATGGGATCGGCAACTCATTTTTACACCAGGAGGATGTGTTCGGATGGAGCGGCAAATACTTGACCGATTCACGGGAATTGGCTGTGTGTGGATAGATGCATCGGGAAAAAAATGGGTGCGGTACCATGGCGTTGCCGACCTGGAGAACGACGCTTTGGTGGATGGCAACACCGTTTTTCCGGCCTGTTCCGTCTCGAAGTTCATCACTGCGATCTGCCTGATGAAGCTGCAGGAGCAGAAGCTGGTCGATATCAACACACCTGTCAATCGGTATCTGCATAAATGGAAGCTGCGCACGCCGGACGGGAGCGAAAGCGATGCTGCCATTCGCTCGCTTTTGTGCCACACTGCGGGCATCGTGGACGGAGAAGACGGCTTCTATGGCCTGCGCCGATCGGATCCTACGGTCAGCCTGATGGATATTCTGGAGGGCAGAACGGCATACAACAGCCGTCCGGTGAGGGCGGGAAAACCGCCGGAAACGGTCTTTGAATACTCGGACGCAGACTACTGCGTTCTGCAGCTGTTGGTACAGGAGCTTGCGCACAAGGCCTTTGAACACGCTGTTCAGGAGATCGTTTTCGAACCATTGTGCTTGCAGAACACCTTTTTCGCATCGGATGAGAACATGGCACGTTTTGAAAAAACGATGGCAACGGGCTATGACGAAAACGGCCTGCCCATTCCCGGGAGATTTCCCCAGGTCCCGGACCTTGCGGCATCCGGCCTGTGGAGCACGCCGAAAGAGCTTGCCGCAGTCGCGAAGGAGATTGTATCCGCCCTCCATGGCAAAAGCGCTTTCCTGCAAAAGGAATCCGCACAGGAGATGGCAAGGCCCACGGAAAAGTTCCCCTGGGCAGGCCTTGGCCTGTTCATCGGCGAAAAGGATACGCTGCTCTCCCAGGGCTGGGGTGAAAACGGGCAGTGCATGGTGAAGATGGACTGCCGCACAGAAGAAGTCTCCGTGGTCATGACCAACCGGAATCCGGGTGTCGATCAGGCGGCATCCGGTATTGAGTGGCTGGTGGACAGGAAGTCGGCGGAGATGGAGTGAAGGGGGCAGCTCCTACGCTTTCTGTGCGTTCAAATCCTGTCCTTCCCCCTTTCTTTTTTCCAAACAAAAAACCAGCAAAGCCTTTTCTGCCTTGCTGGTTTTGGTCGAGGTGACAGGATTTGAACCTGCGACCTTTTGGTCCCGAACCAAACGCGCTACCAAACTGCGCTACACCTCGAAAATGGAGCCAACAAAGGGACTCGAACCCTTGACCTGCAGTTTACGAAACTGCTGCTCTACCTGCTGAGCTATGTTGGCAAAATCACAGTTGGCCGGTCGATTCCAAGATAAAGGGGGGGAACAGCGGATGGCTTTTTGCAAAGCCATCCGCTTATATGCACTTGCGTTTGTTTGGGGCTTAGCGCTCCTTGACCTTGGCGGCCTTGCCGACACGGTCGCGGAGATAGTACAGCTTGGCCCTGCGGACCTTGCCGCGGCGCACGACCTTGATGGAGTCTACGCGGGGGCTGTGCAGCGGGAACGTGCGCTCCACGCCGATGCCGTAGGAAACGCGGCGGACCGTAAAGGTCTCGCGGTTGCCGCCGTTGCGGCGGGCGATAACGGTGCCCTCGAAGGCCTGCAGGCGCTCGCGGGTACCCTCAACGACCTTGACCTGTACACGAACGGTGTCGCCGACAGCAAACTCGGGGATATCGGTCCGGAGCTGTTCCATCTCGATAGCTTTGATGATCTCGTTCATTTTGTTTCTCCTTCCCTGTCTAGAACGTTCGGTACCGTATTTATTGGATGGCGTTTGCAGCCCGGCAGAGGACCGTTCCGAAAATCAGCTCTAGTAGTATAGCATGGGCAATTTGAAATTGCAAGGGCAAAGCTTGAAATGTCCTTGTTATTTTTATGGGTTGTTTGTCGGCTTTTTCCGCCGTTTTTTCGCTTTCGGCTGTTCCAGTCCCAGAAGGAGCCTGTCCCTTTGGTCCAGTTCCAGCTCTGCAAACAGGTCGGGCCGCCGCTGCCTGGTGATCTCCAGCGACTTAAGCCTTTGCCAGTCGACGATCTTCTGGTGGTGGCCGCCGCGCAGCACCTCCGGCACGGCCAGGCCCTTATACTCGGCCGGTCGGGTGTACTGGGGATACTCCAGCAGCCCGTTCATGAAGGACTCCTCCCCCGCCGATTCCTCGCTGCCCAGCACGCCTGGCAGATGCCTGGCCAGGCAATCGATCAGCACCATGGCGGCAAGCTCGCCGCCCGTGAGCACATAATCGCCGATGGAAAGCTCCTCGTCCACATACAGGTCCAGCGCCCGTTGGTCCACGCCCTCGTAATGGCCGCAGAGCAGGATCAGGTTCTCCTCCCCGGCAAGGCGCAAGGCCTTTTCCTGGGTCAAAACCGGTCCGCGCGGGGACAGATAGATGCGCCTGGCGGGAAAACCGCGCAGCGCCGCCCTGAAGGCGTCGCACACGGGCTGCGGTGTCATCACCATGCCCGCACCGCCGCCGAAGGGATAATCGTCGCAGCGGTTGTGCTTGTCCAGCGTATAGTCACGGATGTCGATCGCCTCGACCTCCAGGATGCCGTTTTGCATGGCGCGGCCCAGGATGCTGTGGGAAAGCACCGCCGGAAACATTTCCGGAAAGAGCGTCAGCACTTTAATCTTCATCGTCATACACCGCCACCTGACCTAGGACCTCGCTGTCCAAAAGCATCTCGTTGTTCTCCAGATCGACCTTCAAGAGCAGCTTTTTGAGGGCGGGGAACAGCAGCTTTCTTTGTCCTTTGACTTCGTACACGTCATTGCCGCCAGCCTGATAGACCTCGGTGAGCGTTCCAAGCTCGTTGCCCTTGTCGTCCACTACCCTAAGGCCCTTAAGATCGGCGATGAAGTAGCGGCCCTTGGGGAGCTTGGCGGCGTTTTTGCGATCCACGTACAGGAAGCATCCGCGCAGCGTTTCGGCCTGTTCCACGCTTTCGATCCCTTCCAGGAAAAGATAGACGAAGCCCTCGCGCACGCGGGCGGCGCGCACGGCGCGCTTCTCTACGCCCTTGTCATCCAGGAATACGTACGGCAAGCGCAGAAAGCGCGCCTCGTCATCCGTTTCCGGACGCAGCTTGATCTCGCCGCGGACGCCCTGGGGCTTGAGCACCTGCCCCACCATCAGATATTCTTGCATACGGCTTCATTACTCTCCTTTGCAAAAGGATGCCTGCAGCAAAGGCCGCCTCCAGATAAGCAAAGCGCTCTGGCGGCGGCCTCAACATTTTTTGACAATTTGGAAAAGACGTGCTTTACAGGATCTCCAGCATGGCCTGCGTGCCCTGCTTCAGACCCGCTGCCTTGACCACCGCGCGGATGGCCTTGGCAATGCGGCCCTGCTTGCCGATCACCTTTCCCATGTCTTCCGGAGCCACGTGCAGCTCCAGGATGAGTCCGGTCTCGCCCTGCACCTCTTTGACCTCGACCTGATCGGGGTGATCCACGAGGGACTTGGCGATGAATGCAACCAATTCTACCATCGTTTTTCCTCCTAAACCGAAAGGACGATGCTTCCGGTTCGTCGGTCTTTTTGAATTATTCGATCACGCCGTTCTTCTTCAGCAGGGATTTCACGGTCTCGGTGGGCTGGGCGCCGTTCTTTACCCAATAGGCGGCGCGCTCGGCGTCGATCTTGACATCGGCGGGCTCGGTCACGGGATTGTAATAGCCGATCTCTTCCACAAAGCGGCCGTCGCGGGGGGTGCGGGAATCCGCAACAACGATACGATAGAAGGGCTTGCCCTTCATGCCCATCCTCTTGAGACGAATTTTGACTGCCATGTAAGTAACCTCCTAAAAAATGTCTTTGGTATTTATCTCAATCATTTCTAGCGATGATTGGACGAAAATCGGTTTGCCTGCGCGTTTTGTTTTTTAAAACGGCAGACGGGGAAAGCCGCCGCGGCGGCCGCGCTTGCCCATGGCGCCGAACTGCTTCATGAGCTTTTGCGTCTGTTCGAACTGGCGCAGCAACTGGTTGATCTGCTGCACGCTGGTACCGGAGCCGGCCGCGATGCGCTTTTTGCGTGAGAAGTTGAGCAGCGCCGGATTGCGCCGCTCCCTGGGCGTCATGGAAAGCAGGATGGCTTTGGTCTGCCCGATGGCCTTTTCGTCCACCTGCACGCCGGAAAGCTTGCTTCCGCCGGGCAGCATGGCCAGTATCTCATCCATGGAGCCCATGCTCTTCATCTGCTCAAAGGAAGCGAGGAAATCGTCCAGGGTAAACTGGTTTTTGCGCAGGTGCTGTTCCATTTCCGCCGCCTTGCTCTCGTCGAAGGCGGACTGCGCCTTTTCGATGAGGGACAAAACGTCGCCCATGCCCAGGATCCGTGAGGCCATGCGGTCGGGATGGAAGGGTTCGATGTCGGTCAGCTTTTCGCCCACGGAGGCAAACTTGATGGGTTTGCCCGTGACCGCGCGGATGGAGATGGCCGCGCCGCCGCGGGTATCGCCGTCGAGCTTGGACAGCACCACGCCGGTCACGCCCAGGCGCTCGTCAAAGGCCTTGGCAACGTTTACGGCGTCCTGGCCGGTCATAGCGTCTACGACGAGCAGGATCTCGTCCGGGCGCACGGCCTGCTTGATGTTTTCCAGCTCCTGCATCAGGGCATCGTCTATGTGCAGGCGGCCGGCCGTATCGACGATGAGCGTATCGTGCAGGTTGATGGTGGCCTGGCGCTGCGCCTGCCGGGCGATCTCCACGGGGTCGCCCTGGCCCATTTCAAAGACGGGCAGCTCCATCCTTTCGCCTACCACCTGCAACTGGCGGATGGCGGCGGGACGGTACACGTCGCAGGCGGCGAGCATCGGCTTTTTGCCCTGCTTTTTGAGCAGGCCGCCAAGCTTTCCCGCCAGGGTGGTCTTGCCCGCGCCCTGCAGGCCCACCAGCATGATGACGGCGGGGCGCTGCTGCAGCTCCAGGCGGGCGTTTTGGCCGCCCATGAGGGCCGTGAGTTCCTCGTTTACGATCTTGATCACGGTCTGCCCGGGCGTAAGGGCGGAAAGGACCTCCTGTCCCACGGCGCGTTCCTGCACTTTTTTCAGGAAATCCTTGACCACGAGGAAGTTGACGTCCGCCTCCAGCAGAGCCAGACGCACCTCGCGCAGGGCATCCTTGACGTCCTTTTCGCTGAGCTTGCCGCGTTGGGTCAGTTTTTTGAAAACGGACTGCAGCTTATCGGACAGGCTCTCAAATGCCATAGTTTTCCTCCTGCTTCAGGGACAAAAGTATCTCCAGCGCCAGGCGGCTGTTATTTTGCCGCAGGGCGTCCAGCGCGCGCTGCACAGCGTCGTCCAGCTTTTCGTAGCGCGCAAACAGGCCAAGCTGCTCCTCCAGGCGGACAAGATGCGCTTCCGCCGATTTTAGGCCGTCGCTGACGGCCTGGCGGCTGACCCTGAGCGACTGAGCGATCTCGGAAAGGGACAGATCCTCATCGGCGCGCAGGGCCATCAGCTCCCGCTGCCGATCCGTAAGCAGGGGGCCGTAAAAGTCCAACAGACAGGCAAGATACGCTGTTTTTTCCATGAACGGCCGGCCTCCGCTTTGGTCCTGTTCTACGATGAGTGTAAAGCTTTAAAGCTTTACACTCATCGTATTATACGGGCGATCGCATCCCTTGTCAAGGTAAAAGTGTTAAATTCTTCGTTCAAAATCATCCCCAAACGGACAACGGGCACTGCATCGTCCATTTTGGCCATTAAACCGATCGACTGCCATCCGGTTTTTCTGCTTCTCCCTGCCCGCGCAAACGCAAAACGCTTGCCATTCGGGGCGGTCTTTGTTAATATATTAAAGGAGAAATTATCGCCAGACACCGGCAGGAAGGAAGCGGAAATATGCGCACAGTTGCGGTAGACGCCATGGGCGGCGACAATGCCCCGATCGCGGTCGTTCAGGGCTGCCTGGAGGCGCTCTCCCAGCGCGAAGACCTTCGTATTCTTCTTTGCGGGCCCATGCAGGCGCTTAAAAGCGCTCTGGCCGGCGCCAGCTACGACGCAGCGCGCCTGAAGCTGATCGAAGCGCCGGACGTAATCGAAAACAGCGAGAGCCCCACCACCGCCATCCGCAGAAAGCCCAACTCCTCCATGGTGGCGGCCATGATGCTCGTGAAAAACGGCGAGGCCGAGGCCGTGGTATCGGCCGGCTCCACGGGCGCGTATCTGGCCGGCGGCATTTTCAAGGTCGGCCGCATCAAGGGCGTGGATCGCCCGGCGCTGGCCCCCGTTTTGCCCACCATGGGCGACAAGCCCTGCCTTTTGATCGACAGCGGCGCCAATGTGGACTGCAAGCCCGACTATCTGCGCCAGTTTGCCCTGATGGGTACGGCCTATATGCGCGGCGTGCTGGGCATTCAGGACCCCAAGTGCGGCCTGCTCAACGTGGGCGCGGAGGACGAAAAGGGCAACGAGCTTTGCAAGGCAGCCTTCCCCCTGCTGAAAGAGCAGGCGGGCATCTCCTTCCTAGGCAATGTGGAGGCGCGCGACGCCCTTTCCGGCCAGGCGCAGGTGATCGTCTGCGACGGCTTTGCCGGCAATGTGCTGCTCAAGGCGACCGAGGGCGCGGTGGGCTTCATCTTCACCAGCTTAAAGGACGCCATGCTCTCCTCTTTCAAGGCAAAGATCGGCGCGCTGTTGCTCAAGCCGTCCTTGCGCGCCATGAAGCATAAGCTGGACTACCAGGAATACGGCGGGGCTGTACTGCTGGGCGTGGACGGCGTCATGATCAAGGCGCACGGTTCCTCCACGGCGCACGCCTTTGCAAGGGCCATCGCGCAGGCTGCCGGCTGCGCGGACAGCGGCCTGGTGGATTCCATCCGGCAAGCCTTATCGGTAACCTCCGTCTGACAATCGACGGATCACATATTTATACGCAATTATAGGAGGTCATTTGCATGTTCGAAAAAGTGCAGAACATCATTGCCGACCAGCTCGGCATTGACGCAGAAGAAATCAAGCCCGAAAGCAAGCTGATCGACGATTTGAAGGCCGATTCCCTGGACGTTGTGGAGCTGGTGATGGAGCTGGAACAGGAATACGGCATTGAGGTGCCGGATGAGGATCTGGAAAAGCTGCAGACCGTGCAGAACATCGTCGACTTTGTCAGCGCGCAGGCGGGCTGAGACGCCCGGCGCGACCGTTTCGTTTTTTTCCTAACTGCCTTGAGAGCCGCAGGGGGGCTGCAATTCCCCTTGCGGCCTTGCCATTGTAAAGGCGTACATTTCCAGCCGGGAACCGGCAAAAGGGTGAGAGTATGCAGTCCTTGATGCAAACGATCGGCTATACCTTTCGCGATCCTTCCCTTCTGGAACTGGCCCTTTCACACCCCTCCGGCGTGCTGGGCGGTCAGCCGAACAACCAGCGTCTGGAATTCCTGGGCGATGCCGTTTTGCAGCTTTGTGCCAGCCACAGCCTGTATCTTTCCCAGCCCCAGATGCACGAGGGGCAATTAAGCCGTCTGCGCGCCTCCCTGGTGCAGGAAAGCTCCCTGCATGCCGTGGCCCTCAGCTGGAAGCTCGGGCCCCTTTTGCGCCTTGGTATCGGCGAGGAAATGAGCGGCGGCCGCGAAAAGCCGTCCATCCTGGCCGATGCTGTGGAGGCGATCCTCGGCGCCGTGTACCTGGACGGCGGGCTACAGGAGGCCGATCGCATCGTCAAGGCCCACATCCTTTCCCAACCGCCGCCCCCCAAGGCGCGCGACTACAAAACGGAATTGCAGGAATTGACCCAGAAGCACGGCGGCGCCGCGCCCGTCTACGAACCCACGGGCGAGGAAGGCCCGCCGCACGACCGGCTGTTTTTCGTCCGCGTCGTCCTGCCGGACGGCCGCAGCGCCAACGGCCAGGGCCGCAGCAAAAAGGCGGCGCAGCAGGACGCTGCCAAATGCATACTGGAAACACTGCTTGCAGAAACAGAGGAACATTGATTTGCGTCTGAAGAAGCTGGAAATCTACGGCTTTAAGTCGTTTGCAGAGCGTACGCGCATGGAATTCGGCAACGGCATCACGGGTGTTGTGGGCCCCAACGGGAGCGGAAAGAGCAA
>JBNRMU010000096.1:0-14118 GCA_050309765.1 Christensenellales bacterium | reverse complement strand
GGCTTTCCCTCCTCATGACGCAGATCCTGTCCCCCGACGACCCCGAAAAAAGGGAGGATTGACGCACATGCCCGAGGTCCGTTTAAACGTTGAACTCCTTGCCCATACCCCCGACCCCGAGACGCTGGTGGCCACGGCGGCGCGCACCTGCTATTCCGCCCGCGATCTGGAAGGCTTAAAGGCCTACGCCAAAAAGGCCGACAACGCCGCCTTTATCCGCGGCGTGGTCGCAAGCGGCCATACTTCGGTGATCGAGCATATAAGCTTTACCTTTGGCATCGAGGGCGTGTCGCGCACCCTGCTTGCGCAGATCACGCGCCACCGCCTTGCCAGCTTTTCCGTGCAGTCGCAGCGCTATGTCTCCCAGGAAGGAAACGAGCTGTTCGACTACGTGATGCCCCCGCGCATCCGCGATCTGGGCCCCGAGGCGCAGGAAAAATACCTTGCCCAGATGAAGACCATCCAGGGCTGGTATGACGAATGGTCGCATGCCCTTGGCGACAACAGCGCTGAGGACGCGCGCTTCGTTCTGCCGGGCGCGGCCGCCACCCGCATCGTGATGACCATGAACGCGCGCGAGCTTTTGCACTTCTTCTCCCTGCGCTGCTGCAACCGCGCCCAGTGGGAGATCTGCGCGCTGGCCAACCGCATGCTGGACCTGGTCTACCCCATCGCGCCCACCATCTTTGAAAACGCGGGCCCGGGCTGCATCCGCGGCAAGTGCCCCGAGGGCAAGCGCAGCTGCGGCCGCGCCGAGGAGATGCGCCAGATACACCAAAGGAGAAAGACAGATGGAATTTGACAATAAGCGCCCGGCCGCGCCCGACACGCCGGAAAACCTGCTCGTGGGCCGAAACCCCATCCGCGAGGCGCTCAAAGCAGGCCGGCCGGTGGACAAGCTGTTGGTGGCCAAGGGCGATACCTCCGGCTCCATGCGCGAGCTTTTGTCCATGGCGCGCGAGCGCAAGATTCCCGTGCAGTTTGTGGACAGGCGCAAGCTGGACGAGCTGGCAGCGGCCCACCAGGGCATCGCCGCCGTAACGCCGGTGTTCCCCTATGCCAGCGTGGAGGATATCCTTGCCCTGGCCAAGGAGAAAAACGAAGCGCCCTTTGTGCTGCTGCTGGACGGCATCACCGACCCGCACAACCTGGGCGCCATCCTGCGCTCGGCCGAGTGCATGGGCGCGCACGGCGTCATCATCCCCGAGCGCCGCGCCGCCACGCTGACCCCCGCCGCGGTGAAGGCCTCCGCCGGCGCGGCGGAATGGGTGAAGCTGGCAAGGGTCAAGAACCTTTCGCGCTGCATGGACGACTTAAAGCAAAAGGGCCTGTGGCTCTATGCCGCGGACATGGACGGCCAGCCCCTGGAAAAGGCCGACCTTAAGGGCGCGTTGGGCCTTGTGATCGGCGCCGAGGGCGAGGGCGTTTCCCGCCTGGTGAAGGAAAAGTGCGACGGCGTGCTTTCCATCCCCATGAAGGGCCGCCTTTCCTCCCTGAACGCCTCCGTGGCGGCGGGCATCCTTTTGTATGAGGCGATGAAGCAGCGGTGTATCTGATCGTAGACGGCTACAACATCATAGGCGCCTGGCCGGAGTTTAAGGACGATCAGGACCTGTCCCTCTCGCGCGACAAGCTCATCCACCTGCTCAGCGACTTTGCCGGCTACAGCGGCGACCAGCTCACCTTGGTGTTCGACGGCTACGGGGGCGACAAAAAGGTCTCCACCGTGGAGCAGGTCTTCGGCATCACCGTGGTGTACACCCGCCAGCACGAAACCGCCGACCACTACATCGAGCGCGCGGTGGACCAGTTTCTGGACGGCGTGCCCCGCTACGCCCACGCGGACGTGCGCGTGGCCACCAACGACGCATTGGAGCAGTCGGTCATCCTCTCGCGCGGGGCGGTGCGCATGTCCGCCTCGGAGCTTCGGCGCGAGCTGAACGCCGCGCGGCGGCGGCGCGTGCGCGAACAGACCCAGCAGCAGAAACTAAAACCCTCCACCTTTGAGGACCGGCTCAGCGACCAGCAGAAGCAGGCTTTGGAAAGGATCAGACGCGGCCATGATGAATGAACAGGAACTCTCCTCCCTTCAGCCGGAAACGGAGGCCCGCTTTGCCCAGATGACGGACGAGCAGGTGGTGGAGCTGGCCGGCGGCGGCGACGAGCAGGCCCTGGAATACCTGCTGAATAAATATAAAAACTTTGTGCGCAGCAAGGCCCGCAGCTATTTTCTCATCGGCGCCGACCACGAGGACATCGTGCAGGAGGGCATGATCGGGCTGTTCAAGGCCATCCGCGACTTTCGCGAGGACAAGCTAAGCTCGTTTCGCGCCTTTGCGGAGCTTTGCATCACGCGCCAGATCATCACCGCCATCAAGACCGCCACGCGGCAAAAGCACATTCCCTTGAATTCCTACGTTTCCCTAAACCGGCCCATCTACGACGAGGAATCCGACCGGACGCTCCTGGACGTGCTGGCCGAGGGCCGCGTGGTAAGCCCGGAAGAATTGCTCATCAGCCGCGAGGACTATTCCAGCATAGAGGACCGCATCGGCGAGGTGCTGTCCGACCTGGAGCAGGAGGTCTTGCGCGCCTACCTGGACGGCAAAAGCTATCAGGAGATCGCAAAAGACCTGGGCAGGCACGTAAAGTCCATCGACAACGCCCTGCAAAGGGTCAAGCGCAAGCTGGAAAAGGCGCTGGAGCTGTAACTTCCATTTATGCATACAAGGACCGAAGGGACCGTTCCCTTCGGCCTTTTGCACCCCCCGCCTTTGGCGGTAAAGCGACCCAACAAAGGAGAACAACCATGCTGTGCCCGTACTGCAACGCACAAATGGAAGAGGGCTTTTTGCAAAGCCCGCAAGAAATTTCATGGAAAAGGGGAAACTAGCGGCCGCTGCTCGGGCGGGCGATGTTCCACAAGGGCTCGGTCGTTTTGTCCGGGCTGTCCTTGCTGAAGGGCTCCGCCGTAAAGGCGTACCTGTGCCGGGCCTGCAAGAAGGTCTTGATCGATTACGCGGACGAAACGGCCGATTTCAACCGGCGTTGAGTTCATCTTTATTCCCGCAAGGAGGCGCGTATATGTTCCGAAAGATGCTAAGAGCAAAGCAGCAGCTATCCCGGGAAGAGTGCATCAAGATACTCAAAAACGAGCCGCGCGGCGTGCTGTCCGTGCTGGGCGACGACGGCTACCCCTACGGCATGCCAATGAACCACTATTACTGCGAAACCGACGGCAAGCTGTACTTTCACGGCGGCAGGGCGGGCCACAAGATAGACGCGATGAGGCGCTGTCCCAAGGCCTCGTTTTGCGTGTACGATCAGGGTGTGCGGCAGGAGGGCGAGTGGTTTTTGCGCATCCGCAGCGTGATCGTGTTTGGGTCTGTGGAGCTGATCGAGGACAGGGAAAAAACCTATGAGATTTCGCGCCGGCTGAGCCGCAAGTTCACAGCGGACGAAAACTACATCGAAAGCGAAATCAAAAACTCCGGCCCGGGCACGCTCCTGTTTGCCCTTACGCCGGAGCACATGACGGGCAAGCTGGTCAAGGAATGCTGAACTTATGCGCGGGAGGGAAACCGACATGCAGGCAATCGTCTTAAACGGCCCCATGGGGGTGGGCAAAACCGCCGTGGGCAAGCGCATCGCCGATAAGGTTCCCGGCACCGCCTTTATCGACGGCGACTGGTGCATGGATATCCATCCTTTCGTAGGCAGCCGCGAGACCAAGGCGATGGCCGTGGACAACATACTGCACATGGTCGCGAACTACAAGGCCTGCTCCGCCTGCCATATGGTGGTGCTTTCCTGGCTGATGGACGACGATTGGGTGCGGCAGAGCCTGTCCGACGGGCTTTCCGCCCTGGGGCTAACGGAAAAGGCGGTAACGCTTATGTGCGACGAGCAAGGCCTTATCCGGCGCTGGAAGCAGGACAAAGACTGCGACTGGCGTACCGACGCGTGGCTAAAGGTGAGCCTTGCCTCCCTTCCCCGCTTTGCCGCAATGCAAAACGCCCTTGATACCAGCGATCTTACCATCGATCAGGCGGCGGACCTGATCCTGCGGGACTGACGCCCCTGCATCCACGAAAAAAGGAGGATCTTCGCATGCCGCTTTCGTTCGTGCAGAAAACGCCCATCGAAAAGGGCTGGTCGGAGGACAAAAAGTACTGCGTCACGGACGCGCAGGGCGGCAAATACCTTCTGCGCGTGGGCCCCGCCGAACAGCTGGAGGCAAAGAAGCGCGAATTCGACCTGATGAAGCGTCTGGAAGGGCTGGGGGTGCCCATGTGCCGGGCGCTGGAGGTGGGCCTGTGCGAGGAGGGCGCCTATTCCCTGCAGAGCTTTGTCGAGGGCCGCGACGCGGAGGAAGCCCTGCAGGGGCTGGACGAATCGGCCCTGTACGCCTACGGGCTGGAGGCGGGCCGCATCCTAAAAAAGCTGCACCGCCTGCCCGCGCCGGATAATCGCGAGGACTGGGAGAGCTTTTTCAACCGCAAGCTGGACAGAAAGATCGAGCGCTACCTTGCCTGCCCGCTGCGCTTTGCGGGCGATGGGGACATGCTTTCCTACATCGACAAAAACCGCCCCCTTCTGCGCGGGCGGCCGCAGTGCTTCCAGCACGGCGATTACCACATCGGCAACCTCATGGTGGATGAAAGCGGCCGCCTGGTGGTGATCGACTTTAACCGCTGCGACGTGGGCGACCCCTGGGAGGAGTTCAACCGCATCGTCTGGTGCGCGCAGTTTTCGCCCTGTTTTGCCGCCGGACGGGTGGACGGCTACTTCGACTTTTGCGTGCCGGAGGAGTTCTTTCCGCTGCTGGCGCTGTATATTTCCGGCAACGCGCTTTCGTCCATGTACTGGGCGATCCCCTTCGGCGAAGAGAAAATCCAAACCATGCGCAAACAAAACGCGCAGGTGCTTGCATGGTTTGCGGGCATGACGCGCGCCGTTCCCACCTGGTACGCGCAGGCAGAGATACTGCGGCAGAAATTTCTGAACAAATAGTCCCCCTTGCATGCCTTTGGCAAAAACTGGGCACCCTCTTTCCGAACAAGAAAAGGGGGTCCGGTACATTTGGGCAAGAAAACGGCCTTTTTCAAAAGAATGCGCGCCGTTTGGCAGGCCTGGGGCTACGGCCTGGTGCTGACGCTCTGCTTTCTGGTCGTGCTGCTGACGGCCTACCTTTCGCGCGCAAAGCCGAAGGAGGGAGCACCCGCGCCGACCCCGGCGGCAACCGCGTCGCCCACGCCCGCGGCCGTGGCCGCGCAGGCCGCGACGGCGCTGCCCCTGCCCACGCCGCGGCCGCTCAAGCTCCCCGCGGAAAACGCGCGGATCGGCCTGGCGGATTCGGGCGACGGGCTGCTGTACAACGAAAGCCTTTCGGAATGGCGGCAGCACCGGGGCCTTGACTATCTGGGCGAGGAAAACACGCCCGTGCGCGCGGTGTTTGCCGGCACCATCGAGCGCGTTTATCGGGACGCGCTGCTCGGCAACTGCCTGGTTTTAAGGGACGAAAGCGGCTGCCGCTGCCTGTACGCCTCCCTGGCGGAGGACATCCCCGTGCAGGCGGGCGACGCGGTGTCCGCCGGGCAAACCGTGGGCTTTATGGGGCAAAGCGCCCTCATCGAGCGGGGCGAGGGCTTTCACGTGCACGTGGAGCTGTACGACGAAAACGGGCGGCCGATAACGGAACAGCTGCCAAGGGCGTGAGGACAAAAACAGGCGGCGGAACGATCTGCGTTCCGCCGCCCTTGTTTTGCGTGCTTTTCTATTCCACCGCCAGTTCCGCGATGCTCCGCAGCATCCGGGCGATGGTTTCCATGGACTGGACGCTCACCAGCTCGTTGCGTCCGTGGGCGTTCATGCCGCCGGTGTTGAGGTTTGGGCAGGGCAGGCCCATGAAGGAGAGGCGGCTGCCATCCGTGCCGCCGCGCACGGGGCTGACCGCGGGCTCGATCCCCATCCCGAGCATGGCGCGCCTTGCCAGCTCCAGAATCTCGGGGCGGGGCTCGATGGCCTCCCGCATGTTGTAATAGGTATCGTGAAGGGAAAGCGTCACGCGGGGGCCGTACTTTTCGTTCATGTATTCGGCGATCCTGCGGAACCTATCCTTGCGCTTTTCGAACAGGTCGCGGTCGTGGTCGCGGATGATGTACCTAAGGCGCGCCTTTTCCACCTCGCCCTGCATGTCCAGCAGGTGGGCAAAGCCCTCGTAGCCCTCCGTATAGGCGGGGTTTTCGAACACGGGCAGCATGGAGTGAAACTCCATGGCCAGCAGCGAGGCGTTGATCATCCTTCCCTTGGCGGAGCCCGGGTGGATGCTCAGGCCCTCAAAGTCCACCGCCGCCGCGCAGGCGTTGAAGGTTTCAAAGTTCAGGCTGCCCAGCGGGCCGCCGTCCAGGGTGTAGGCGAAGTCCGCGCCGAAGCCTTTCACATCAAAATGGTCCACGCCCGCGCCGATCTCCTCGTCCGGGGTAAAGGCGATGCGGATCTTGCCGTGGGGGAAGGGCCGCCGCACCGCGTCCTGCACAAAGCCCATGATCTCGGCGATGCCGGCCTTGTCGTCCGCGCCCAGCAGGGTGGTGCCGTCGGTCACGACCAGGTCGTCGCCGACAAGCTTTTCAAGGCCCGGGAAGTCCGCCGCGCGGGTGACGATGTTAAGCTTCTCGTTGAGCACGATGTCGCCGCCGTCGTAGTTTTTCACCACGCGGGGCTTTACGTCCCTGCCGGAAACCTCCAGGGCCGTGTCCATGTGGGCGATGAAGCCGATCACGGGCGCGTCCGGCTTTTGCGCCGTGGCGGGCAGCGTGGCATACACATAACCGTACTCGTCCATAAAGGCATCGGTAAGGCCCAGTTCCAATAGCTCTTTCACCAGGTATTTGCCCAGCTCCTTTTGCTTTAAGGTGCTGGGGAAGGTGTCGGAATGGTCGCAGGATTGGGTATCGAAGGCCACGTAAGATAAGAAGCGGTCCAGGATGGTTTTCATAGAACAGTTCTCCTTATGTTCGTTTATTCTTCCTCTGAAAAGCTCGTCAGGCATTCAAAATGGCGCGTATCGCCGCTCACGCCCATCACCAGCACGCCGCCGGGCACGCATGCGCGCAGAAGCTGCGCCTTGGCCCCCGCCAGCAGCTCGCTGTGGTAGCAGATATCCATGCAGGAAATGACCCTGCCGGACATGAGCTCCTCCTGCAGGCAGTCTGCAACCAGATCGGCGTAAGAAGCGTTGTTTAGGTGGCCGTTTACATCCGTCATGGAATAGGGCACGGCAAAGGGGCGCGAGGCCGTGATCCTTTCCATCTCCGGCAGGCGCTCCAGCTTCGGAGGCTTGCTCTGCACGGGAAAAAAGTCCGTCAGTTCCTTCGGTCCACGGCGCAGGATGCGCCTTTGCCCAAGGTCGATCAGCGTCCACAGGGCCAGCAGTTCGGCCAGCTTTTCGCCTTTTTGGTCAAAAAAGGACGTGTGCCTCGGGTAGATTGGCCCGCAGCAGGCGGGCTCTGTCACCACGCGCACCCTCTCTCCCCCGCGGGGAAAGCGCACAACGGAAAGCCTCTGCCTGGACAGCACGAAGGCCAGCTTGCGCTCGTTCAAAAAATCGACCCCGAGCCCCGCCGCGTCCAGGTGCTCGGTGGCGGCCTGCTGGGCCTCCTTGAGCAGATCGGAGGGCAGCATGCGCCCGGCAAAATCGCAGTAGCCGTAGCGCACGGTAAAGTCGTACTCGTATTTCTGTCCGGATTGCATCGTCGATACCACCTGCCTTTGCGCGATGAAAGCGCCCTGTTGTTCAGGCCCAGTATACCACAGGCGGGCAAAAAAGTGGAGCGCGCGCCATCCGGCCCGCCGGGCGCGGCCAGTTGTAAGAGCTTTGTTTCGATTTGCTCCGCCGAATTGACATTTTCCCTCTATCCGCGGTACTCTAAAACAGCCAAGTTGGATTCTTAGCCTTCTTCGGTTTTAAGGAGATTTACATACATATGAAACAAAACGACCCTCGTCGGGATCGCTCCCAGGCCCCTACCTTTGCCTATAAAAAACAATCCAAGCAAAAGCGGCGCAGCCCCCTCGCAGCGCGCCTTTCCGCCGTGGGGCGGAGCATAAGCAATGCGTGGCGCGGTTTTTGCGCCCTTTTTGCCCGCCTTTCGCCCAGGGCGCTGGCCGTGGTGGCCATTTTTGCGCTTTTGATCGTTAACGTGCCCATCACAGCGCTGGCGCTGCTTTCCCCCACCCGCCGCAACATCGAGCGCATTTCCAGCGCCGCCTCCGGGCCGCGCACGGTAAACCTGAACGCGCCCGCCAGCCCCACGCCCCTTGCGCAGGAGGCTTCGGAGGACGGCGTCGTGATCTTAAACGCCACGCCCATCCCCATGCCCACGCCCAACATCATCGCCACGCCCACGCCCTCGCCCACGCCGGAGCCGCACCCCTCCAACATGGTCATCCGCCACGGCGTGGAGGCCCCCGTGGTCGCCGAGATCCAGGAACGCTTGATGGATTTGGACTACATGGAGCGCGACGAGCCCACGCAGTACTTCGGCAACATCACCGAAAACGCCGTACGCCTGTTCCAGCGCCAGCACGGGCTGGACGTGGACGGCAAGGTGGGCATGGAGACGTATGAGCTGCTCATGAGCGACGAGGCCACCCACTACATGGTGACCATCGGCGCGGACGGCACGGACGTAAGCGAGCTGCAGTCCCGCCTGCGCGAGTTGGGCTATATGGATTCCGTCACCGGCCACTTCGGCGAATCGACCGAGGCGGCGGTGAAAAAGTTCCAGCAGCTAAACGACCTGACGGACGACGGCAAGGTCGGTTCCAAGACCCGTGAAGCCCTGTACAGCGCCGACGCCAAGGCCAACTACATGAAGTACGGCGAAAAGAGCGACGAGATCAAGGAATACCAGGAGCTGCTGAAAAAGCTCGGGTATTTGACCACCACGCCGGACGGCAGTTACGGCAAGGATACCACCATGGCCGTGAAGCGCTTCCAGGAATTGAACGGCCTGATCCCCGACGGCTTCCTCGGCTACAACACCATACGCATGTTAAAATCCTCCCACGCCCAGGCCAACGCCTTAAAGCTGGGCATGGAGGGCAAGGACGTGGAGCGCGTGCAGACCTTGCTGAAAAAGCTCGGCTACATGTCCAACGTCACCGGCTACTTCGGCTCGCAGACCGAGGACGCGGTCAAGGCCTTCCAAAAGCGCAACGATCTGGGCGCGGACGGTATCGTGGGCAAGAGCACCATGAACAAGCTCACCTCGTCCAAGGCCAAAAAGGCGGCAAGCTCCTCCTCCGGCAAGACGGGCAGCGGCTCGTCCTCGGGCGGCTCCTCCGGCTCGTCCTCGTCCGGCTCGTCCAACTCCTCCGGCGTGGAGAAGCTGATCTCCGTGGCAAAGTCGAAGCTTGGCTGCACCTACGTGTTCTCCTCCAAGGGACCCAACACCTTCGACTGCTCCGGCTTTGTGTACTACTGCCTCAACCATGCCGGCATCAGCCAAGGCTACATGACCTCGGCCGCCTGGCAGAACTGCTCCAAGTATCCGCGCATCCACTCCATGTCGGATCTCAGGCGCGGCGACATCATCAGCTTCGAGGGGCACGTGGGCATCTACCTTGGCGACGGCGAGATGATCAACGCCTCCTCCTCCAAGGGCAAGGTGTGCATCTCTTCCGGCATCCTCAAGTCCAACTACTGGAAGAGCCACTTCGTGTGCGGCTTCCGCGTGTACTAAGAAAAACAGCGCAAAGGCCCGCTGCCGGCTATTCGGCGGCGGGCTTTTTTTGCTCTCTTCATTGTTCTTTTTTCTCTTTTCACGCTTCTCTTTCTTCGGCCGGCGGCGCAAAACCGTTCCTTTATGCGCCCGATCCGTGCTTAAGGTATGCGCTCCTGCTTTTCTTTGCGTCTTCCATCCCCCTTGGAAAAGGCGCGCCGCCTGTGCT
Organism: Christensenellales bacterium; assembly: GCA_050309765.1. Lineage (GTDB taxonomy): Bacteria > Bacillota > Clostridia > Christensenellales > UBA1750 > CALWRM01. The sequence goes on along the minus strand of JBNRMU010000096.1, from coordinate 4,164 downwards.
ATACTGAAAAAACGGATTCGTCTTTTTTGAAAAAACACACGAAAGCGAACGGTATCTGTATGTCGCAAACTTACCTTGCCCGCCTGCGCAGCGGCCAGGCCCTGAGCCTGCGCGAGCAGGCGCTGATGATCCTGCAATTGAGCCTGCCGGCCATGCTGGCGCAGCTGTCCTCCATCGTGATGCAGTACATCGACGCCTCCATGGTGGGCCGGCTGGGCACCAGGGATTCGGCCGCCATCGGCCTGGTGGCCTCCAGCACCTGGCTGCTGGGGGGCTTGTGCTTTTCCGGCGTGGTGGGCTTTTCCGTGCAGGTGGCGCAGGAAATCGGCGCCGGCGAGGAAAGGGCCGCCCGCGCCATATTAAAGCACGGCTTTTTGTTCACCCTGGCTTTAAGCTGCACGTTGGCCGCCCTGGGCGCCGGCGTAAGCGGCTTTCTCCCCGCCTGGCTGGGCGGCGAAGAGGCCATCCGTGCGGACACCACCGCCTATTTTCTGATCTTTTCCCTCGCCCTGCCCCTATCGCAGGTGAACAATTTGTCCGGCGCCCTGCTGCAGGCCAGCGGCAACATGCGCCTGCCCAGCCTGCTGCACGTGATGATGTGTTGCCTGGATGTGGTGTTCAACCTGTTTTTGATCTTCCCGGGCCGGCAGCTCGGCCCGATCTACCTGCCCGGCGCGGGCCTGGGCGTGACGGGCGCGGCCCTTGGCACGGCCCTTGCCCAGGCGGTGACCGGCGTGGTCATGACGGCCATGCTGCTTTTCCGCTCGCCGGCGCTGCACCTGCGCCGCGGCGAAAAGTTCGCCTACCGCCCCATCTACATAAAGCGCGGGCTTAAAATCGCCCTGCCCGTGGCGGCGGAAAACTTCATCCTGGCCGGCGCGCAGATCCTTTCCACCCGCATCGTGGCGCCGCTGGGCACGGTGGCCATCGCCGCCAACTCCTTCGGCATCACAGCGGAAAGCCTTTGCTACATGCCGGGCTACGGTATCGGCAACGCGGCCACCACCCTCATCGGCCAGAGCACCGGCGCCCAGCGCGACGACCTTACGCGGCACCTGGGCTATCTGTGCACGGGCCTGGGCGTGGCGGTGATGACGATCACCGGCGTGCTCATGTTCATCTTTGCGCCCTATATGATCGCCATCCTCAGCCCCGACCCCGCCGTCATCGCCCTGGGCACGACCATCCTTCGCATCGAGGCCTTTGCCGAGCCGCTGTACGGCGCGTCCATCGTCGCCTCGGGCGTGTTCCGCGGCACCGGCGATACCCTGGTGCCCAGCTGCCTGAACTTTGGCAGCATGTGGCTGGTGCGCCTGCCGCTTTCCGCCCTGCTGGCAGGAAGATACGGCCTTGTGGGCGTGTGGGTGGCCATGTGCATAGAGCTTTGCGTGCGCGGCATCCTCTTCCTCTGGCGGCTGAAGGGAAAGCGCTGGCAGCGGCCCGCCCTGCGCGGCACGATATAAAAAAGCACGCCCCTCCTCCCCTTGCGGGGCGGGAGGGGTTTTTATTTGTGGGCCGGTTTGTATCCGCGCCTTAGGGCGGCGCCTCCAGCTCTGTCAGCGGCGCGATCTGCACGCCCGTGTAATAGTGAAGGAGGATCTGTTCATAGTCCGCGCCGTCCCTGGCCATGGCGTTCGCCCCCGCCTGGCTAAGCCCCACGCCGTGGCCAAAGCCCAGGGTCTGTATCCGCACCGCGTCCTTGGCAAAATAAAAGCGAAAGTTGGTGGAGTTTAAGCCCAGCGCCTTGCGCATTTGCCGCCCCGTGACGGTGACGGAGCCCACGCGCATCTCCCCGACGCGGCCGGAATCGCTGCGGGAAAGCGGCTGCAATTGTTCTTCCAGCGCGGAAGCGGAAAGGCCCGCGCCGGGAAAGGCGGCGTTGAGCGCCTTCGCCAGCTTTTTGCGCGAAAAGGTCTGCGTTTGGAAAAAGCGGCGGGCCTCCTCCTCGCCGATGCTTTGCACGGACACCAGATAGGGCAGCGCCTGGCTGAACACGGCCGCCGCGTCCTCGGTCTGCCCGCCGGAAACGGCGTGGAACAGCGCCTGGATGGGCTTGCCCTCATAGGTGCAGACAAGGCCGCGCGTCTCCTCCACCGCCTGCCGGTAGACGGCAAGGGTCTGCTCGTACGCGTCGCCCCAGCGCGCTTTCAGCGCCGCAGGATCGGCAAAGGCCATGCAGCAGGCGGAGTCCGTGCACACATCGGCGGCGGCGCTTTGCCTGCAGCCCCCGCCGCCGAAGCGCGCGCTTTTCCACAGGGCGTAGCTGCGCGCGGCCACGGCCTGGGCCTTGAGCGCCTCGGGCGCAAAGGAGGCGGGCATCTCGCCGATGAGGGCGTACAAAACATAGTCCTCCAGCTCCATGGAGACGTTTTTCTTTTCCGAAGCGTCGTACACGGTCAGGCAGATATCCTGCGACGGGGCGGGCGTTTGCGCTTCTTCCGCCTGCGGCAGGGCCACGCGCACGAGCTGCGGCGCGGGCAGCGCCGCCTCAGGCAGGGCCTGCGCCCCGCCGACGTCACCCATCGAAAGCGCCCGCAGGCACAAAAGGGCCGCGCCGAGCGCCGCCAGCGCCCGAAAAGGGGTTTTCATTCGCCATTCCTCCGATCCTGATTTCTTCCTATATATGGCCGCGCATATGCATAAAAACCGCTTCCCCGCCCCTTCCGCCGCGCGTTTTGCGCGTCCGCGGGCAAAAAAGGGGCTTTTCAGCGCCTTTTTTTCATTGACAAGCGGCGCGCGCACGAGTAAAATAGTAGGGCATGCTTTGTAGGCATCTGCAAGGCACAGCCCCGGACATCCCGGAGAAAGGAGGAAAATCTTCGCTATGCGTGTAAAGGTAACCCTGGCCTGCAGCGAGTGCAAACAGCGCAATTACAACACCATGAAGAACAGGCGCAACGATCCCGACCGCCTGGAGATGAACAAGTATTGCCGCTTTTGCAAAAAGCACACCTCTCACAAGGAGACCCGCTAAGACGAACAGCCTTTAAGCGAGGAAGTGAACAAAAATGTCTGAAGTTAAGGACACCAAGGCCCTGAAGCTGAAAGAAAACAGCAAGGACGTCAAAAAGAAGGATGAGAAGAAAAAGGCCGACAAGAAAAAGTCGCGCTTCAACATCCTGCAAAAGCTGCGCGAGATGGCAGCCGAGCTGAAAAAGGTCACCTGGCCTTCCCGCAAGGACCTGATCCGCCACTCTTTGGTGGTTATCGTGTTCGTGGTGCTGGTCACCGCCGTGATCGCCCTGTATGACCTGGTCCTGTCCAGCCTGATCAAGCTCATCATCTAGCAGCACCAAATTCGCTGGGCTCCCGACGTTCATGTTACACCAAGGAGGTTCTTACATGCCCGAGGGAAACGAACTGGCCTGGTATGTGGTGCACACCTACTCCGGCTATGAAAACAAGGTAATGGATTCCCTGCAAAAAACCGTGGACAACCGCGGATTGCAGGATACGATCCGCGAACTGCGCGTGCCCGTGGAAGAGGTCGTGGAGATCAAAAACGGCAGGCGCCATGTTGTCCAGCGCAAGATCTACCCTGGGTACGTTCTTGTGCGCATGGTCATGAACGACGAATCCTGGTACGTTGTGCGCAACACCAGGGGCGTGACCGGCTTTGTCGGCCCCGGGTCCAAGCCCGTGCCCCTGACCGAGGAAGAGGTTCAGTCCATGCTGGCCGATACCCAGCGGCGCGTCAGCGGCGTGGAGGTCGGCGATACCGTCACCATCCTCACCGGCCCCTTTGAAAACTTCTCCGGCGTGGTGCAGGAGATCGACGCCGCGCAAAAGCGCGTGCGCGTTTCCGTCATGTTCATCGGCCGCGAGACCTTTGTGGAGCTGGACCTGGACCAGGTGAACAAAGAAGAAGAGTAATCCCATCCCACCGAATTAGGAACGCAAGCAATCCGGCCCCCGAATTAAGTTTCGGACAAGGCGTTTGGGGCCCGCAGGATTTTTCCCGCGCGGCCCGTGGGAGGAACCGCACCGTTCCGCTTTTGACCACATGTATATTTTTTCGGAGGTGTCAATTACCAAATGGCTAAGAAAGTAACCGCCATCGTCAAACTGCAGGTGAACGCGGGCAAGGCCACCCCGCAGCCCCCCATCGGCCCCGTGCTTGGCCAGCACGGCGTGAACATCATGGGCTTTTGCAAGGAGTTCAAC
>JBNRMU010000095.1:0-8719 GCA_050309765.1 Christensenellales bacterium | reverse complement strand
GAAATAGAGTATTATATATTCAGATACACAAAGCCCCAGCTGCTGTAGACTGGGGCGTTTGGGAGGTAGAAGCGTGAAAAACATCCTGCTGAAAAAGGCTGGCGCTTTGCTGCTTGCTCTGGTTCTTTCCTTTGTGCTGCCCTTGGCTTTTCTTCCAACAGCTGCGGCGGCGGAGAGCAACGGCGCCCATCCGGTAACGATTACCCTGCATGCGGGAGACAACGGCTATTTCGGCGATCCTTCCGTGAAGGAGAAGGAGTCGGCTCAGGACCTGCTGGACAAGTTTGTCGATGATACCATTCCCGATGCGGTGGACGAATCGCAAAGGTTCATGGGCTGGTCGACCGAGCCGGACGGACAGGGGGCATCTGTGGTTTCCGGCATAACGGATATGACGGCGATCGGTACAGATATTTATGCCGTCTGGGGCTCAACCGGCGAGGTGGTCTACAGGCCCACGGAAGGGTATCTGCAGATCGACGACATGGAATACGATGACGTGAATCCGTATGTGTTGACCTGTGCGTTAGGCAGCAAATTCCAGGTTCTTATTCCAAAGCCCATTTCCAACCAGTTGAAGTTTGACGGCTGGTATACCAGCGCAAACGGAAACGGCGTGCAGTATACACAAGACAGCGTGATCGACAAGGAAGAGGTCAACGTATACGCAAAATGGATGCCAAACGATGACAACATCGAGGCGATGCAGCTGGATACGGACTATGAATTGCAGCTGGACGGCGGCGGGGTGATTTACTCCTTCGTTCCGGACGAGACGACGGTGTATGAGATTTTCACCAGGGATGCGGACACCGACTTTATTCAGGCCTATATCCGGCTGCTGGATGAAAATCTGAATGACATCGAAGATGCTGTGACGATCGACGATAAGAACGTGTCGCTCAGCCGCGAACTGGAAAAGGGCAAAAAGTATTACTTCCAGCTGAGCGAGATATTCGGCCATCAGATCTACTTTGTAGCGAGCATTCAAAAGGCGGACTATGTGACGGTGACCTTCCACGCGAACCTGGAGGAAGGGGAAGCCTGCTTCGACGGCGATCCTTCCGTGACCAGCAAGGAAATCCATATTAAGAAGGGCCTTGAAATCCATAAGTATTCTCAAAGCGGCTTGGAGGTCGCGGATCCCAACAAGCATACATTTCTTGGCTGGTCTGTGGACAAGGATGCCAGACAAACCTCCGACGAGGGGCTGTATGCCGACGAGGGCATGAACGTGTACGCCGTTTACGATCGCTTTGAACAGATCCTGCTGGATGCGAACGGCGGCCGCTTCCCCGACTTTGCCGATGCGCCTACACACTACATGAACTACTCGGAAAATATGATATTCAGTACGGTGTATGAACCCGTGCACAAGGACAACAATCTTAAGTTCATCGGCTGGGCTTCTGCCCCCGACGCCGAAGAACCGGATATCCCGGAAGGTACGACGTTGTGCAGCGACCTGCCCAAGGTGATCTATGCGGTCTATGCGGAAAAGGTCCTTGCCACGTTCGATGCAAATGGCGGCTTCTTCTTTGGAAACCCGTCCAAAACGACCTACCAGCTGGTGCTCGGCAAAGGCGGGTATTTCCATTCGCTGTCGGCTATGCATGAGGACCCCTTAATGGTTACCCTTGGCTGGAAGGACCAAAACGGAAACGAAGCGATGAATTTGGACGACGATCAGCCGCCCTACTTCAGAGTGTACGAGGACAGCGTTTTTACGGCGATTTGGGGACGGAAGATTACGGTGGACGGCAACGGCGGTTACTTCATGTGGAATCCGAATCTTACCGCGCTGCGGATTCCGCTACGCCTGGACGTTCCGTTTAAAGAAGCCGATATCATCGATTTGATCGGCCCACCGCTTCACGACGATGCGATGAAATACCTGGCCGGCTGGGCGACCACGCCGGATGCCGAAGAGCCGGACATCCTCGAAGGCGAAACGTATCTGGAGGGTTTGGATCGCATCTATGCGGTTTGGAAGGACGACAGCTATTACTTTGCCGAGGGCGAAAACGGCAGCTGGGCAAAGGGCAGCGCACAGGGACTCCGCTTTGTGGTGAAACGCACGGGCGACGACGCGGAAACGTATCCCCATTTCAGCGGCGTGCAGGTGGATCAAACGCAGTTGACGACCGAATCGTTCGACGCCAAAGAGGGCAGCGTGATCCTGACGCTGAAACCGACCTATCTGGAGGGCCTGGCGCTCGGAGAGCATACCCTGACCCTTCTGTTTGGGGAAGACAAAGCGGAAACCAAGTTTACGGTGACGGAAAAGACGACCCCGATCGATCCCGTCGATCCGGATACGCCGGACGATCCCGTCAAGCCCGACGACCAGCATTCCGGCGTTCCGGGCACCATCCTTCCCGATCCGTCGATACCTGCCGTAGTTCCGGCATCCCCGGCGTCTGTACCTGTATCGCCCGCACCCGCGAGCGTGGCTGTTGGGGCCTACATCCCGCAGGATTCGCCCAAAACGGCAGACGGCAGCCATCCGCTGCTGTGGAGCTGGCTGATGGCATCGGCGCTGTTGGGCTTTGCGGCGATCGGACTTCGCAGGCCGAAAAGCAAAAAGAACAGATAGAGCGATAGGATAAAAAGAACTGCCGCGGCATCGCGGCAGTTCTTTTTATATGGAAAAACATGCCAATGGTTGCTTTTGATCTAAGCCGCGCCGTTTTCCGCCAGGCGCAGCATCTCAAACACCAGCAGGAACAGCGCGCCGTCCTCCGCGCGCTGGCCGGAGCGCACCTCGTACACCAGATCCGTGCAAAGCTGCAGCATGCGCCAGCACAGATCCCCGGGGAAACGCGCGGCCATTTCCATGCGCTTGCCGGCCACCCAGGGCGTGACGCCCAGCGCCTGGGCGATTTCGCGCCGCCCCTGGCCGTCGTCCAGCAGCAGGCGGGTGTGGTACACGCTGCGCAGCTGCCTTGCCAGCGACGCGCTGAGCACGGAAAAGGCCTCGCGCTCCTTCTGCAGCTCGGTAAGCAGGGTCAGCGCCTTTTTCCGATCGCACAAAAGGATGGCATCCAGCAGGGCAAAGAGCTGCAAATCCACGCCCAGCGGCACCACGGCCTCCACGTCCGCAAGCTGCACCTCGTGGTTTTCTCCGGCATGCGCGGCGATCTTCTGAATCTGGTTGTTGACGTTGGTCAATAGCGGGCCGCTTCTTTCCAGCAGGCAGTTGAGAGCATCCGGCGCGATGGTCTTTTCGTAGGCGCGCAGCTGCCGCCGCACGAAGCTTTCCTGCTCCCGCGGAAGCAGGGGCTCGAAGCGCACGTGTCCGGCCGCCGCCTCGATGCGCTTGACAAGCGCCTTTTTGCCGTCTGCCGCGCCACGCACGAAAAACAGCAGGCAGCAGCTGTCCGGTAAACGATCGAGATAGGAGAGCAGGGCCTTGTCCTCGCCCTCGCCGCGGCCGGGCAGGCACAAAGGGCTGTCCATCACCAGCACCAGGCGCTTTTCCGCCAGGAAGGGCAAGGTCTCGCAGGCGTCTATCAGGGCGCTTGGTGCCGTTTTATCCGCAAAGCGGGATTCGTTCACGGCCTCCAGGCCCTCGGGCAGCAGCGCCTTGCGCAGGGCGGAAAGGGCGCTTTCCTTGACGTATTCCTCCTCGCCGTCGAACAGGAGCAGGTTTTTGAGGCTGCCCGCCGAAAGCGCGGCGTAGTATTGCTTATAATCCATCATGGCAAAAACCCTTTCCGAAGCGGCTTGAAGGATTTGACGCGCAGCGCGTCGTCCGCAAAGAGGATGCGCACCGCGCCGTTTTCGTCCGTCCGTTTGAGCGGCACCGTGCCCAGCGCTTCCAGGGCGCTGTCGCGCGGAAGGTCGTAGGGGTTGCCGCCTACGCTCAGCACCGCAAGGGAGGGGGCGATTTGCGCCACCTGTTCGGCGCTGAGCCCGTCCGCACTGCCGTGGTGGGGAAGCTTGAGCACATCTGCCTGCGGCAGCTCCAGGGCGGAGAGCGTCTTTTGCCCCGCATCCGCGGGCAGCAGCGCGCTGTAATCCTCGTAAATTAGCTCCAGCACCAGGCTGTCCTCGTTGCTGTGGTCCACGCGATACTCTGCCGGGGAGAGTACTCTGAGCACGATGGTATCATAGCGCAAAGTATCGCCCGCCGCAAGCGGCTGCAGGGCGCAGCCCTGTGCTTTGGCCAGGGCGAAAAGCTGGGCCAGGTCCTCGTCCTTTTCCATGCCGCTGGGATAACACAGGCAGCGGACGCGCGCATCGCTTAACAGCCTTTCGGCGCCGCCGCTGTGGTCCGCGTCCGCATGGGTCAAAAGGAGCATTTCCACCGTGGGGTCCTCAGCTTGAAGGGCGTACAGCGCTTCATAGCCGCTGCGGCCCGTGTCGATCACCAACGTGGTCGTTCCTTTGTGCAGAATGGCGCTGTCCGCACAGCCGACGGAAAGGAAGGTGAGCTGCAGATCGCGGGGAAACAGGCCCGGCAGCCACAGGGCAAGCACCAGCGCACAGGCGGCGGCAAGCACGGGCAAGCCGACCTTCTTAAGCCGTGGAGCGCCCTCGCACAAAACAAGCAGCAGCGCCGGCCAGAGGAGCACCAGCGCCGCGGGCAGCTTGGGCAGATACAACTGGGCACAGGGCAGGCCTGCGGCGGCCTCGACGCAAAGATTCATACAGGAGACGCACAGCCGGCAGAGCACGGCCGTCAACTGTGCTGCGCCGGGCAGCACGGCGTCCAGCAGCAGGGTCAAAAGCCCCAACGGCACCGCCAGCCCCGCCAGGGGTACGGTCAGCAGATTTACCAGCGGCGCATAGGGGTTCACGCTGCCGAAGCAGCAAAGCAGCACCGGCAGGCAGCCCGTCTGCGCAGCCAGGGTCAGGGCCAGCGAAGCGGCGATGGGCTTTGGCAAAAAGCGCAGCCAGCGCTGAAAATGGCTGAACAGCAGCACGATGCCCAGCATGGCCGTAAACGAGAGCTGAAAGCCCACATCCAGAAGCTGCCTGGGCGATATAAGCAGCAACACGCCAAAGGCCAGGCTCAGGGAGGAAAGACCGTCCGCCTCGCGGCCGTTCACCCGGGCGAGCAGGAGCAGCGCCGCCATCAACGCAGCCCTCTGTGTGGAGGCGGATGCGCCCGTGAGCAGGCAGTAAAACACAAGGCCCGCGCAGAGGCAAACAAAGCGGGGAAGAGAAGCCTTGGGCAAAAAGCACAGCAAAAGCGAAAGCAGCGCGGCCACAAAGCCCACGTGCAGGCCGGAAACGGCCAACACATGCGAAACGCCGGCGCGGCGGTAGCTTTGCTCCAGGTTTTCATCCAGGCCGTCCGCACCCAGCAGCAGCGCACGCAATACGCCGCTTTCATCTGGCCAGAGCGCATCCACGCGATCGAGCAGGCGCTGCCTGAAAAGAGCCAGGGCCTGGGGCTGTCCCTGCAGGGAAAGGCTGTCCTCGGCCTGGGCTTCGTAACGAACGCCCTTGGAGAACAGATAGCGGCGCGCATCAAAAGCACCGGGGTTGTATTTGTTGGCAATGGGGCGCAGCGTTGCCCGGCAGGACAGTGTCTGTCCGGGCAGCAGCTCGTCCGGATGCGCGCCCCACAGGCGCACGCCGCCGAGGGAAACGTTTTCGCCCTCACAGATAAAAACAGCGTCCTTCAAAAGCACGGCGCTGCCGGATACCTGCTTTACGCGGCCAAAGAGCGCGCCTTCGCGGCGCGCAAGATCATCCCCGGGCAGAAAGTGCAGCCCGATGCAGCAGTACAAAAGGGCATAGAGGAGCGCAAACAGTCCCAACCAGAGCAGCGGCCGCGCGGGGCGCCGGTATTCGTCCATTTGCCAAATACTCCCTTCTGCTGTGCATAGGAACAGACGATGCGAAAATTACGGGGACCGACAAAAAAGGCAAAAGCCATACACCAACAAAACAAGGAGACGAAGGCCGTCTCCTTGTGTGTGTTATCTTCTGCCGTAATTGGGCCGCCGCTGCGAGGCGGTGGCCGCCCTTCTGCGGGGCGCATGCTGGTTGCTGCGCTGGGCGGAAGGGGGTTCCCTGCGCGCGTCGGCGCCGCCTTCGCGCGCTTCGATGCGCACGCTGGATTCGAAGGGCACGCGGTTGCGCTTGCTTTCCTCGTAGCGCTGACGGATGGCCTCCTCGCGCTGCTTTTGCCTGCGCAGGCGGCGGTCCTTCTTCAAACGCTTGATCTCCACCAGCAGCCAGATGATGAGCACCAGGAACAGTCCTGCCGGAACGATGACGAGCAGCAGCAGGGGCGAGAAGCGCTTTTCCCCGCTCTCAGTGCTCACGAACAGGCCGGTGCCGGTGATCACGCCGCTGCGCTGCGTGGGCGGGGGCGTGACGGAAACGACCTCCGTGGCGATGGTGCGCGCGGCCAGCAGGGGGAAGCTGACGGGGGTCATCTGCCCATACTGGAAGCTGAGCGTGCCCACCTGCTTGCCCTGCTGCACAGGGGCCACCAGGTTGCCGTCGATCTGAACGGTGCAGTACTGCGAGAAGTTGGCGGCGATGTCGTCCCTTTCCGCGGTGGAAACGAGCAGGTAGGAGGTCGTGGGATCCAATTCCTTGGGAAGCTCCAGCTGCAGAACACCGTTGTCGCTGGCGGCCGCGCCGCGAACCGTGGTCGTCTTGGGCGATAAGGCGTACAGATCGGCAAGGGATACGCGCGAGTAAGCGGCAAAGCCGTATTCCATGAGCTTTTTGGTGTCCAGCCACTTGCCGTCCTGGGTGGTGCCCATCACCACGGAAATCAGGCGCATGCCGTCCTTTTCCGCATAGCCGGCAAAGGTGTGCTTGGCGGCGTCCGTGTAGCCGGTCTTGCCGCCCACCATATACTGATAGGCAAACACATCCCCGCTGTCCGGGAGCATCTTGTTGGAGTTGGTAATGCTGCGCGGCTTTTCGTGTACATTGTTGGCGCTGAGGGTATAGTTGCAGGTGCTGATGACCTGCAGGATCTCCGGCTCGCGCACGGCCGCCTGCATGATCTTGGCCATATCCTGCACGGTGGTGTAGTGGTTCTGATCCGTCAGGCCGTGGGGATTGGCAAAGTTGGTGTCCGTGCAGCCGAGCTCCTTGGCGCGGTTGGTCATCATCACAGCAAAATCGTCCATGGAACCGGCCACGCCCTCGGCCAGCATGCCGGCGTAGGGATTGGAGGAGGTCATAAGCAGGCCATAGAGCGCATCGCGCACGGTGATGACCTCACCCTCCTCGCAGTATATCTTGGAATCGCCGATCGCAGCCGCCTTCTTGGAGGCGGTGAGCTCCGTGTCCATGTCCAGGTTTTCCACGACGAGCAGCGCCGTCATCAGCTTGGTCATGGAGGCGGGGTACAGGCGCAGGCTGTGCTCCTTGGAAAAGAGCACGCGGCCGGTATCCGCGTCGATCAGGATCGCGCTTTGGGCGTACAGGTTGCTGCGCCGAAGACCGGCGGGATTGGACTCGTTATAGCTGGAAACGCTGCTCTCCGGCACGGACTTGATCAGCGCCGCAGAGGCCCCGACGGGCATGCAAATAAGCCCGCACAACACGAGCACAATACACAAGGCAGTTCGAAAAGCTTTCATGATATAGAGACGATACCTCTCTTTAGGGGGATGGCTTTTGCACAGGCCGCAAAACGGCTATATATAAAACAGTTTATCAGACAATTCGACAAAAGTACAGGTTTTCGGCCAAAAAAGAGGCAGGGTTCGTCCGATGCGCAGCCAGACCCATCCTAAAACCTATGCAAAAGGGCTCGCCGGTATCTTTCCTGCGCCGGGATGCGGTATCGACGAAGGACTGCTTTTTACAGCTTATGGGTTCGCTTTGCATGAAAATGAAAAAAGGCATAAATAGGGAAACGGGAGCGTATTTTTTAGTTGCCGTTTATTGCCGTATATAGTAAAATATATATTAAATTACACAAGCTATCCCGCTTGGAACACAAAGCGGTATGAATATTTTTTCACAAGACGGTCACCCGGGGCTCCGAAATCGTGCAGACACTGCCGGGCCGAAGCCGGCGATCGTGCCGGGCTTTTGCCCCAGCTTCTTTATATGGCGGTTCAGTCAAGCGGACAGCATGGCCCAAAGCGCTGTGCAGAAGTGGAGGGAAATATGTTTTGTAGAACATGCGGCACCAAGTTGTCGGACAACGCCCTGTTTTGCCCGTCCTGCGGGACCAAGGTGCGGGAGGAGGCCCTGAATACTCAGCCGGTGCAGCCGGCGGATCAGGCCGCGCCTGCCCAGCCGGCGGCGGAGCCCGTGGAGAGCGTCATGCCCGAACAAAATGCGCAGGCGATCGAACCTACGGTAGTGGTCACGCCGGAACCGACACCCCAGGCGGAGGCAGCGCCCCAGGCCGAGACCGGGCAGTACAGCTATGTGCAGAGCGATGCACCCGCCCAGCCCGAGCAGCCCGCGGCGTACCAGACGGACGCAAGCTATGCGCCTGACGGTCCGGCGACGTACTATGCTGTGCCGGGGACGGATCCTGCTGCGCAAAGCGCGCCGCAGAAGAAGAAAAAACTCCCGCTGATCCTGGGCATCTGCCTGGCGGCAGTCGTTCTGCTGCTGGCGATCCTCATCCCGGTCCTTGTGCACAATTCCAGGCAGACGAAGTACAACGAGGGCATAGCCCTGCTGGAAAACGGTCAGTATGCGGAGGCAGAGGCGGTCTTTGCCAACCTGGGCAGGTTCGAGGATTCTAAGGATATGCTAAGCTACGCCCAGGACGGCG
>JBNRMU010000094.1:0-16767 GCA_050309765.1 Christensenellales bacterium | reverse complement strand
GCTGTTGCAGAAGTGGCAGCTCACCTGTGCGCCGTGCTGTTCGCGCGCCATGCTTTCAAGCTCCTCCCTGCCCATGGAGATCAGCGCGCGCTCAATGCGCTCGCGGGAGCAGTCGCAAAGGTACTTGGGGTACTGTGCCTCCAACACCTCGTGGTCGAAGGCGGAAAACAGCCCATCCGTCAATTTGTAGGCGTCCGGCTCGGCCTGCACCTTGTCCGACAGGGCGGAAAGCGCGGGCGAGAGGGCCTCGATCTTTTCCAGAACCGCCTCCGTGCAGCCGGGCAGGGGCTGTACCAGCACGCCGCCCGCCGCGCACACGACGCCCTTTTCCAGGCGCACGCCCAGCGCCACCAGGGAGGGGGTCTGTTCGGAGGAGGCCAGATACAGCGTGATGTCCTCGGCGATCTCGCCGGAGACAAGATTGGTCTGGCCCACATAGGGCTCGCGCAGGCCCAGGTCGCGCACCACGGTCAGCCGGCCGATGCGGCCCACGCCGCCGCCCACGTCCAGCTTGCCGTTGGGCTTTAGGGGCAGCTCCAGATCGCCGTTTTCCAGACAGCCCTTGACGCGGCCCGTTCCATCCGCCACGCAGACGATGGGCGATAAGGGCCCGTCGCCGCGGAAGGTCATGGTCAGCCGGTCGGTTTCGTTTTTCTGCAAACAGCCCAGCATGGCGGCGCCGGTCAGGGCGCGGCCCAGGGCCGCCGAGGCCGTGTGCGAGAGGGAATGGATCCTTTGCGCTTCTTTGGCAAGCTCCGTGCTCACCGCCACCAAGGCCCGCGCCTGGCCCATTTCCAGTTCAACATGCAAGATCGTATCCATACTCAGGTGATTACGCCATCCTTTCCGCAGGGTTTTGTGTTTTTATGCGCCCCTTTGCGCCAGGAAGTACAGCCGGCCTTCCAGGGGGCCGCAGAGCGTTTCCGCCTTGCTGAAGCCTGCCTCCTGCAAAAGGGGAAGGAGCAGCTCCTTATCGTGCGCCGCCTGTACGTGGCGCTCGCTGAATTTTTTGTAGCGCCCGTCCTTTTCGCACACAAAAAAGCTCAAATCCATGGTCAGGCGGCGGCTTTGTTTGTCCAGCGAATTGAACCAGAGGTAGCTGACTTCCTCGCGGTCCTCGCCGTAGAGCTGGCCGTCCATGGAGAGAAACTTTTCGTAAGAAGAAAGGTCAAAAAGCAGCCTTCCGCCCGGCAGAAGGTTTTCGTAAGCGGCGCAGAAAAAGCGCAAAAGCGCCGCCCGCGTTAGCAGGTAATTGACCCCGTCGCAGCCGCAAAGGATCATGGACACCGGATGCGGCAGGGCAAGGCGCTGCATGTCCTCGCGGGCAAACTGCACGAAAACGCCCGCTGTGCGGGCCTTTTCCTGGGCGCGGCGCAGCATGCTTTCGGAAATATCCACGCCCGTGACCTTATAGCCCATTTTTGCCAGGCGCAGCGCAAACGCGCCCGTGCCGCAGGCGACGTCCGCCACGCGGCTGCCCGGGGCAAGACCGGGGCAGTTGTTCAGATAAAAGGCAAGCCAGGCGTCGTAATCCACGTCGTCCATCAAAAGGTCATACAGGCTTGCCAGGTCCCGATAGCTTTGCATGGTACCTCCCGGGCGCGGGATCCCTTCCCGCGCGGATGCTTTTCTTATCATACCAGATTCAAGGCCAAATGCAAACAAAAAGGGGCGCGGGACCTAAGCGGCCCTGCGCCCCTTGCAAAGGCGGGTTTACTTTCTGTCGTAGGAAACGAAGGCCAGGCGCTTGCTGTCCGGCGCCCAGGAGTTGACGTTCAGGGTGCCCTGGCCGCCGAAAAGCTTGAGCAGGGTGCGCAAGTTGCTGCCGTCGGCGTTCATCAGGCGGATCTCCACATCCTTGTCGGCCGGATGGTCGCCCGCGGCCACCTGTTTGGGATCATAGGAGATGAGGGAAACCAGCTTGCCGTCGGGGGAGACATGGCCGAACCAGTTGTTTTTGTCGTCAAAGGTCATCTGGGTCTGCTCGCTGCCGTCGGCCTTCATGCGGAAGACCTGCATGTTGCCGGTGCGCACGGAGTTGAACCAGATATACTCTCCGCAGGGGCTGTATTCGGAGCCATCGTCCAGGCCGGGGGCGTCGGTCAGGCGGGTTTCCACGCCGCCCTCTACGGGAATGGTATAGATGTCGAAGTTGCCGTTGCGCTCGGCACAGTAGGCCAGGGTCTTGCCGTCCGGCGACCAGCCGTGCAGATAGCTGGGCGCGATGGGGGTGACAAGGCGCGGCGCGCCGCCGTTTTCAAGGTCCACAACATACACGCGGGACTGGCCGTCCTCCACGGTGCCGTGGCTGATGCCCAGGTATTTTTCATCCGGGGAGAGCACGTGGTCGTTGTTGCAGCGGTCGCAGTAGCCGGTGTCCACGGTGCGAATGGCGCCGGTTTCGATATCGATCAGGCAGATGTGCCCGCAGTCGTTGTACAGAAGGGTCTTGCCGTCCTTCATCCAGTTGGGGGCCTCCACACAGTGGTCGAATTCTTTGATCACGGTGACCGCGCCGGTTTCGATGTCCACGATGCTCAGGTACGAGAGGGTCTTGCGGTACTGGGCGGGACGATGCTGTTCGAGCACTTTCATAGCGATGCTTCCTTTCTGAACAATATAGAATGTGTGTTCCGGTATTTACAGCCTTTTGCAGGATTCACGATCGAGAAAATAGCTTTTGCTCGTTTCCAGGCGGGGAATGTTCCTTTCGCCCTCCAAGGTGCGGATGATGCGCGTAACCAAAGAGCGGAACATGTCGCCGAAGTGGAAGTCGAAAGTGGTCAGCGGCGGTTCGGCACCGGAGCTGGAAATGTCGCCGTCCATGCCGATCACGGAGATGTCCTTGCCAACGGTAAGGCCGGCCTCCTTGATGGCCTGGTAGGCGCCAAGGGCGCAGGCGTCGTTGGTGCAGCAAAGGGCGGTGGGCCTTTCCCCGGGCAGGGAAAAAAGCTGCCTTGCCGCCTGGTAGCCGCCGGCAGGGGTGATGTATTCCGGCCCGCTGCCGCCGAGGAACCATTCCTTCGGCAGGGAAATGCCGTGCTTTTCCAGGCTGCGGACAAAGCCGTTGTGCCGGCACAGGCAGGAGTAACGGGTCAGATCGCCGTCGATCACGGCGATGCGCCTGTGGCCAAGGGAGATGAGATGATCCATGGCCATTTCGCCCGTTTCGGCCTCAAAGTTGGCAACGAAGCGGCCGGGATACAGCGCGGGGTCCTCGTCCGGCGCACAGTCGAACAGGCCCACGGTCATGCCGTCGGATAAGAGCTGCTCGATGGCCGGCTCGTGCCCGCGGGCGCCGATGATGATGCCGGCGTCGATGCGGCCCTGGTAAAACACGCTGCGCAGGCGTTCGGCCTCGCGGGGATCGTCCAGATCGCCCACGATGCAGGTCAAAACCACATAGCCCAGGCTTGCCGCGCTCTCGATGGTGGAGGTGATGAAGAAGCTGGACAGGCTGTCGCCGGACACGGGCCCGATGGAAACCCAGAACAGGCCGATGCACTTGACCGGCTTGCCCGCCAGCATCTGGCCGGGCAGGGACGGATAGTAGCCGTACTTTTTGATGGTGTCCTGCACCTGGCGGCGCGTTTCTTCATTTACGTTGGGATAGCCGTTGATCACGCGGCTGACGGTGCTGCGCGAAACGCCCGCGAGCTCGGCGATCTGGGTGCTGTTGGGCTTTTTGCCTCTGATCTTTTCGCACACCGTTTTTTCCCTCCGTTTCCCGCAGATGCTGCCTTAACAACGGCAAATACACCATAGCATTGTCCGCCGTCCTTGTCAAGATAATAGAGCGAAACATCGGCGCGGCACGAGGATTTTGCTTTTTTGCGCCCTTGAAGGCCGTTTGCCGCTGTGGTATGCTAAAGTTGTATCCGATGGAAAACTCCGGCCG
Organism: Christensenellales bacterium; assembly: GCA_050309765.1. Taxonomy (GTDB): domain Bacteria; phylum Bacillota; class Clostridia; order Christensenellales; family UBA1750; genus CALWRM01. The sequence goes on along the minus strand of JBNRMU010000094.1, from coordinate 12,869 downwards.
TGCCGGGCAAAAACGCTTGAAAAAAGGGGCATGAAACATGAACGAGATTGCGAAAAAAGTGATGGGCGCCATGCTGGCCATCCAGCGCTACCCTTGGGAGCAGGGCGTTTGCGCCCAGGCGCTGTACGAGGCGGGGCAGGAGCAGCTGTATATCTGCATGGCCCACGACGCCATACTGCGCCAGACCAAGGACGGCCGCCTGGCCGTGACCGGCAGCAACATCGCCTGCACCGATCCCGCCGCCAACGGCGAGCCGGTGTTGCGCGCCTACGAAAAAACGGGCGATCCCTTCTACAAAGAGGGCGCGGACAGGATGCTCGCGTACTTAAAAACCAAGGCCCCCCGCACCAGGGAGGGCGTCATCTTCCACAACGAGATTTCCTTTTATCCGGAGTACACCGCCGACCAGCTGTGGGTGGACGCCTGCTACATGGCGCCGCCGTTCCTGGCCGCCATGGGCGAGGTGGACGACGCCGCCCTGCAGATCGAAGGCCATCTGCACTACCTGCAGGACAAAGAAACCGGCCTTTTGTACCACATTTACGATGTTGGTTCCTCCCGCTTCGTGCGCAAGCTCCTCTGGGCCACGGGCAACGGCTGGGCCCTGATGGGCATGGTGCGCGTGGCTGCCTTAGCGGAGGCACAGGGAAGAGACGACGTTTGCACATCCATGCGGCAAAAGGCCGTTGCCATGCTAACCGCCCTTGCGCCCTACCGCCGGCAGGACGGGCTGTTCCACGACATAGTAAACGATGAGCAAAGCTTTGTGGACGGCACCTCCGCCATGATGGCCGCCGTCGCCGCCTATCGCGGATTGTACGAGGGCTGGCTGCCGGAGGATGGCGGCAAGACTCTTGAAAACGCCGAGAAGGCCTACGCGACCATGTGCACAAAGGTGGATGCCTTCGGCATCCTGCACGATGTGTGCGGCTGCCCGGACTTCGTATCCTCCGGCACCTCGGCCGAGGCGCAGGCCAGCTTCATCATGATGCAGGCCTGGCGCGAAAAGCTGCTGGGAAAATAAGCGGGCAAACAAAAAGGAAGGCAGGACGGAAAACCCGTCCGCCTTCCTTTTTTGCGTACGCAAAAGCTCATTCGCTGATGTCGACGTCCGGCTGGATGAGTATGTCGTAATCCGGGTACAGCGCCTGCACTTCCTTCTGCAATTCGCACAGGGCGGCTTCGCGGTCGCATTCAAAGCTGAAGACAACGTCAAAGCTCATGTGCTTGTTGGCTTCGTCGGCATAAAAGCCGTGGAACTGCATGGCGTAGTCGTGGGCCATGACGGTTTCCATCACCTGGCGGCGCATCTTTTCGGCGGCGCTGCCGCCGGCGTTGACGCTGTACAGGCCGATGCCGGTCAGGATCACGCCGTGCTTTAGGTACACGCTTGACTGCAGGCGGCGGTCCAGGGCGTCGATCTCGCGGGCGGTGAGGCTTTCGTCCACCTCCACATGCACGGAGCCGTAGTTTTTGTCCGGGCCGTAGTTGTACAGGTACAGGTCAAAGGCGCCCTGCACGGCCTCATCCTCGCACAGGGTCTTTTTGATGGCGACGGCCAGCTCCTTATCCGTGCGGCTGCCGAGGATGTCGTTGAGGGTATCGCGCATCATCTCGATGCCGGCCTTGATGATGAACACGGCAATGACGATGCCGACGTAGGCCTCAAGGCTGAGACCGAAGATCTTGTACACCAGGGCGCAGAGCAGCACCGAGGCGGAGAGGATGGCGTCGGACATGGCGTCCGAGCCCGCGGCCACGAGCGAGCCGCTGTTGACCCTTTCGCCGGTGGACTTGACGTAGCGGCCGAGGAACACCTTCACCAGCACGGCGGCGGCGATGATGACAAGCGCCGTGACCGAATAGCTGGGCTCCACCGGATGCAGGATCTTATCCACGGACTCGGTAAAGGCGGTGATGCCGGCGTACAGCACCAGGCCCGATACGATCATGGCGGTCAGATACTCGATGCGGCCGTAGCCCAAGGGATGCTTGGCGTTGGGCGCCTTGCCGGCCAGCTTCGTACCCACGATGGTGATGACCGAGGACAGAGCATCGCTCAGGTTGTTGACGGCGTCCAGCACCACGGCGATGGAGTTTGCGGTCAGGCCGATGACGGCCTTGAAGGCAGCCAGCAGCACGTTGGCCGCGATGCCGATGACGCTGGTACGCACGATTGCTTTTTCGCGGCTCTGGGCCGTTAACCGCATGTCGGGAGAGATTTGGCGGTTTTCCATGCAAAAATCAGACCTTTCCATTTGGCATAAATCGATATATACCAATTATTATTATAATCGTTTTTTGCGCCTTGCCAAGGCCGTTTTGCCCGCCGGATAAGGGCGGGTTTATATGCGATTTGCCTCAGCCGAACAGCGACAGCAATTCGCTGGCGGTCAGCGACTGCGGCACGGCCTCGCCCGGGCGCACCACGGCGTCGATGAGCGTCTTTTTTTCCTCCTGCAGGCGCAGCACCTTTTCCTCTATGCTGTTTTCGGAGATGAGCTTGAACACGCTCACTTCCTTTGTTTGCCCGATGCGGTGGGCGCGGTCTGTTGCCTGGTCCTCCACCGCCGGGTTCCACCAGGGATCGTAGTGGATCACGCTGTCCGCGGCGGTCAGGTTCAGGCCGAAGCCGCCGGCCCGCAGGCTGATCAAAAACAGGGGACATTCGCGGGCGTTGAAGCGCTCCACCAGGGAGAGGCGTTCCTTGGCCGGCGTATCGCCGTCCAGGTACAGATAGGGGAGTGCAAGCGCGTCCAGCCGCTGGCGGATCAGGGCCAGCATGGAGGTAAACTGCGAAAACACCAGCACCCGGTGCCCGCCCTCCAGCAGGGAGGTCAAAAGCTGCTCCAGCAGCTCCAGCTTGCCGCTGGCGCCCGCATAGCCGTCGTAGCAGAGCAGCGGATGGCAGCAGATCTGCCGAAGCCGCGTCAGCAGAGATAAAACCTCGAAGTTCTGGCGCGAGAGCGTGCCCGCTGCCCGCGCCCTTTCCACCAGGTCGCGCGCGCGCAGAAGCTCGGCCTCGTACAGGCGGCGCTGCTCGTCGGCAAGGCGGCAGTAAAAGGTCTGCTCCAGCTTGTCGGGCAGCTCCTGCAGAACGTCCGCCTTGACGCGGCGCATCAAAAAGGGCTGGAGCCTTGCGTACAGCGTTTCTAGGTTTTGCCCCTCGCCGTAGCTCTGCAAAAAGGCGCTCTGGCTGCGCAGGTAACCGGGCAGGCAGAAGTCCACCAGCGACCACAATTCGCCCAGGTGGTTTTCCATGGGCGTGCCGGTCAGGGCAAAGCGCGCCTGCGCACGCAGGCGGCGCGCCGCTTCCGCGCCGACGGAGGCGGCGTTTTTGATCTGCTGGGCCTCGTCCAGCACGGCAACGTCCCAGTCGATATCGGAAAGCAGGTCCATGTCGCGCCGCAGCTGGGCATAGGAGCACAGCACCACGTCCACGCCTTCAAGGTCCGCAAGCTGCGTGCGGCGCTCGCCCTTTTGCCCCAGCAAAACCTGAGTGGAAAGCGCCGGCGCGAAGCGGCGGATCTCATAAAACCAGTTATAGACCAAAGAGGTGGGCGCCACCACCAGGCTGGGAAGGGACGCGCCGCTTTGTTTCCTATGCAAAAGCAGGGCAAGCACCTGCACGGTCTTGCCAAGGCCCATGTCGTCGGCAAGTATGCCGCCGAGATTGAGTTCCGCCAGGGCGCAGAGCCAGGCAAAGCCCCGCGTCTGGTAGGGCCTGAGCCCTTCGATGGGGCAGGCGGGCGCGGCGGGCGCAAGCAGACGCCTGTGCACATCCAGCACGCCGTCCTCTGCGCGGAGGGAAAGGCCGGTTTTTTGCAGCAGCTCGGGCAGATAGCCGGCGCGGGCCAGCGAAAAGGAGACGCCGTCCGGCCCCACGGAATCACTCTCCTGCAGGAGGGAATACACGTCCTGCCAGCCATCGCGCTCGTCCAACGTTAAGAACAGGCCTGATCTCAGACGCACATACTGCTTCTTTTCCCGCAGGGAACGGAAGATCTCCTCATAGTCCTGCGGCTGTATCTCTTCCATTTCCAGCTCCAGATACAGCCGGCTGCCGCGGCGGAATAGACGGCCGCTGGGGCGCTGCCGCCGGGGCTTGAGCCGCAAAAGGGCCCGCGCTGCATACACCTCGGCCAGCGCCTGCAATTCGTCGATGCCGCTGCTCAAAAAGCGATAACAGCTGGGCGCGTCGCTCAAATGCGCCTCGCCCGGCCGCACCAAAAAGCCGTAGGAAGCCAGCAGGTCCAGCACCTGCTTTTCCGCCGCCAGATCGCGCAGCAGCAGCGAGCCCGCACGCGCGCCCGGCCGGAAGGGGTCTATGGTGATCGCGTCGTAGCAGAACCTGAGCCGCGCCAGCAGCTGGCCATCCGCGGCGTCCAGATCGACCCGCACCGCAAGCTGCCCGCCATCGGCCTGGGCGCGCAGGCTGTCGTCCAGCTCCACACAGCCGCCCGCAAGGCTTAAGGGCAGCATCTCGCTCAAAAGCTCCTCGCCTTCCTCGCGCCGGAAATGGCACAGCAGGTGGTCGCCGCGGAGAAAGAAGGGCTTGAGCAGGCTGAGCTGCGCGTCGCTTAAGCGATAGACGCAGTCGCGGGCGAACACGAAGCGGCCGTCCCTGGTCAGCGGCGCGATTTCGCCCGGCAGCTTCGCCTCCAGCTCGATCACATCGCCGCGCAGATAAAAGCGCAGGTGGGCGTCCAGTTTTTCTCCGTGTACGCCCAGCACGCGGCGGCTGACGCCAGACAAGATGAGAAAAAACGGCTGGTCGGCCAGCGCCTCCAGCAGCTGTGCAAGCTGGCCGTCCTCCAGGGGCAGGACCTTGCCGGGCACTTCCTCCGTTTCCAGGGCCAGGGCGCGCGAACGGCAAAACAGCAGCAAAAGGGAGAGCAGCTTTTCCGCTTCCGGGGCAAAGCACTGCGTCTGCGTGTCGATCTCGAGGCTTTTGCCCAGGCGGATAACGCCCTTTTGCGCAAAGTAACGTTCCAGAAAGTTGTGCAGGCCGCGCACCACGTACATGCGGCCGATCCCTATGCGCAGAGCCACGCGCGCGGGGCCGTTTTCGTCCGTTTGCAGGTGCACTTCCAGCTGCAGGCAGGCGTCCCGGGAAAGGGGCAGGCTGCGGCCAAAGTGCTCCAGCAGCGCCTGCGCCAGCTGACTGCGGCTGCGCGCCAGCAGCTCGTCCCGCCGCGCAGGGCTTAGGGCAAGCAGCAGCGCGGCTGCATGCTCGCAAGGCTGCGGGCCCGTGCCGCACAGGCTGCAGCCGTACAAGGCGGGCGCGCCGGCCCTGTTTTCGCGCACGAATACCTGGGCGCTGCCCTTGACGAGCTCCACGCGGGCGCGAAAGTCGCCCTCGCCGGCGCAGGAAAACTCGCGCAGCTGTCCGTTCAGAACCAGGCGCTGGGCCCGCTGCACCGCCGCTTCCTGCAGGCCCAGGCGCAGAAGATCGTTCCGATCCATCTCTTTGCGCACGCTCCTTTCCGCCTTAATCGCCTTGCATTTTGGTAAACATAATAATTCTACGGCCGCCGGCCAAAACCCTTTGCTGCGCGGGCATAAGAAAATGCCGGATGACAACAGCGCCAAAATAGGGTAGGATATATCATAGGAAGAAACGGGCCGCGCCCTGCGGCCGGAAAACACGCCCGCCGGTCGGCGGCGGGCAAAAGGGGTTGAAACAACATGAAGGACGCCTTGCAGAAGTTGGACGAGCTGTTCGATCGATATCGGCAGGAGATGCTGCTGGATCTGTGCGCGCTGTGCGCCATCCCGTCCGTGAACGGGCCGGCGGAGGAAAACGCCCCCTATGGGCGCGAAAACCGCCGCGCGCTGGACTACATGCTGCGCCGCGCCGCGGACTTTGGCCTTGCGGCCGAGGACGTCGACGGCTATGCCTGCCATGTGAACCTGGGCAGGGGCGACAAGACCCTCGGCATCCTCTGCCATCTGGACGTGGTGCCCCCGGGAGAGGGTTGGACATCCGACCCCTTTGCGCCGGTGCTGAAAAACGGCAAGCTCTACGGCCGCGGCGTGATCGACGACAAAAACGGTTGCGTCCTGTCCCTGTATGCCCTGCGCATCCTAAAGGAAGCGGGCGTGCCGTTAAAGCACGGCATACGCCTGATCATGGGCTGCGACGAGGAGCGCGGTTCCTCGGATATGGCTTATTACAAGCAGAAGATCGGCATGCCGGATTACGGCTTTTCGCCGGACGGCAGCTTCCCCGTGGTGTATGCCGAAAAGGGCATCCACCGCGTAACGCTCAGCGCCGAGTATCCCACAGACGGCGTCGTGCGCGCGATCCGGGCCGGTACCGTGGTCAACGTGGTGCCCAACCACTGTTTTGTGACCCTGAAGCCCAATGACGCGGCCGCAGCAAAAGACAGCCTGCTGGCGCTGGAGCCCACCCTTTGCATCGAGGAGAAGGACGGCCTTCTGCTGGTGGACGTGCCTGGCGTTGCCTCCCATGCGGCCATGCCCGAAAACGGAAAAAACGCCGTTTCCTGCGCGCTGGAGCTGCTGCTGAAGGCCGACCTTGGCCTGTCCGGAAAAGAACAAAAGCTGCTGGGCGATTTAAGCCGCGCCCTGCCGCTGGAAAAGGGCTACGACGGCCACGGCCTAAACGCCGACATCGCGGACGAGCCTTCCGGCCCGCTCACCATGAACCTGGGCCTTTGCAGCCTGGAAAACGGCAGGCTTTGCGCCACGCTGGACATTCGCCAGCCCGTGACCAGCACGCAGGCACAGGTGCTGGGCCTGATCCAGGGAGCCCTGCAGGGCAGCGGCATTGTAGCGCAGACGCAAAGCTACAGCGAGCCGCTGTACCTGCCCACGGACCATCCGCTGGTCAGCACCCTGCTTTCGGTATACCAAAGCATCACCGGCGATGAAACGGCCAGGCCTTTGAGCATGGGCGGCGGCACCTACGCCCGCTGCATGGAAAACTGTGTGGCCTTCGGCCCCGAGGCGCTGCCGAATGAGAGCTCCGGCGGCATGCACGAGGCCGACGAGCACTTGGCCCTTGCGGACTTTTACACCTCCGGCCGCATCTACCTGCACGCGCTGTATGCGCTGGCAACACAGGTGTGAGACAAAAAAGGAGCCCTTTTATCCTCTTTCACACAAGTAAAGGAGTGAAACCATGAAGCTTGGACTTGCGTATTTCAGCGGCGTGGACCAAAGCAAGATCGACCTGCAAAAGCAGATGGGCCTGCGCTACGTCATTTCCAGCGCGGCGCGCCTGGACCCGAACCTTCCTGCCCACAGCCTGGAGAGCCTGCGCCTGCTCAAGGAGGCGTACGCCAAGCAGGGTCTGGAGCTTTCCATCATCGAGGGGCCTGTGCCCCTGGACAAGGTCAAGCTGGGCCTGCCCGGCGCCGAGGAAGAATTGGAGAATTTCAAGCAGATGCTGCGCGCCTGTGCGGAGCTGGATATCCACACCATTTGCTACAACTGGATGCCCGTGATCGGCTGGTTCCGCACGCGCACGGATATCGTCACCCGCGGCGGCGCCACCGTGACCGGCTTTGACCAGAGCGATATGGAAAACGCCGAAAACACCTGGGCCGGCCGCGTGCCGCAGGAGACGCTCTGGCGTACGCTGGAGGGCTTTTTGCGCGAGGTGGTGCCCCTCTGTGAGGAGCTGGACATCCGCCTGGCGCTGCATCCGGACGATCCGCCCGTGCCTGAACTGCGCGGCATCGGCCGCATCCTGACCTCGGCCTCTGCCTTTGACCGCGTGTTTTCCCTGTACGAAAGCCCGGTGAACGGCATGACCTTCTGCCAGGGCTGCCTTTCCACCATGGGCGAGGACATCCCCTCCGCCATCCACCACTTCGGCGAACTGGGCAAGATCTTCTTCGTCCACTTCCGCGATGTGGAGGGCAACCGCTGGCGTTTCCACGAAACCTTCCACGACGATGGCAAGACCGATATGTACCGTGCCATGCGCGCCTATTACGAGGTGGGCTTTGACGGCATCGCCCGGCCCGACCACGTGCCCACCATGCTGGGCGAGGACAACACCCATCCCAGCTACGGCGTGACGGGCAACCTGTTTGCCGTGGGCTACATCAAGGGCCTGATGGAAGCGGTGGAAAAGGAAATGGGCATCCGCTGAAAAGCTGTATCCGCCCAGTGTTTGCAACTTTTTTGCATGCGCCGCCGTAAAATACGGGCACATAGCCTGCCCCTGTCTCGTCTAATAGCTGTCCGGCAACGGGCCGGAAAAGCCTCAGGACCCAGTAAGGAGAAGAAGAATGAAACGCATTTTGACGGCACTGCTGGCGCTCTGCCTGCTGCTTGCCCTTTGCGCCTGCGAGACGCTGGAGCCCACCGTGACGGACGAAAACACGCCCGCCGTGCACCAGTCGGACGAGGCTAGGGAGGCTAAGCAGGACGAGGAGGAGCAGGCACAGACACCGCAGGAGGAAAGCATCCAACCCCCGGAGGAAGAGCCTTTGACAGAAGATGCGGCCGAAGAGGAGCAGCCCGAGGACGACGAGGACACGCCCACCGAGGAAGGCTTCTCCGTTTCCATCCTGAAGGACGGTGAGGAGGAGCGCCTGACCCTGTACACCGTGACCTTGCCCTTTGACTGCAGCATCGGCTGCCCGGAAAACTACCGTTCCGACGGCGAGGGCCTGTTCACCTCCCCCGTAGGGGCCTCTCTGCGCATAGAGGAGACCGAGCCCGGCCGCGACCTTGCCGCCCTGTGGGAGACCGACGAGGTGCAGCTGGAGGAGACGGTCATCGGCGTGGAGGATTACGCGGCCAAGGCCTACCAGACCATGGACGGCGAGGACGCCGTGGTGGAACGCTACTGCGTGGAGCAGGGCGGACGGCGCTGGATCCTCACGCTCAACTACACCGTGGAACAGGAGGAAGGCCTGCGGCCCGAGCTGTACGCCATGCTGCAAACCTTCAGGCTGGGATAGAAAGACGAACCCGCAAACAAAAACGCCCGGGAGCCATGCTGTGCTCCCGGGTATTTACTTAATAGAACGCGCAGGCGGCCTGCCGCCGGTTCAGTGCATTTGGATGCAGTCGCAAAGCGCCCGTTCCAGCGCGTCCAAAAAACGGTCGCGCGAGAAATGCCGCTCGTAGTACGCGCGGGCGTTTTGGCCTAGGGCCTGTCGATCCTTGCAGCGCAGAAAGCGGCGCACAGCCTGTGCAAACGCCTCGGCGTCCCCGGCGGGCGCGCACCAGCCGCAGCCTGCCTCCTCCACAACGCGGCGCGTTTCCCCGTCCGCGCAGGCGAGGATGGGCCTGCCGGCGGCCAGATACCCCTGTACCTTGGCCGGCAGCGCCATGGAAAGCAGCGCGTCACTGCGCAAAAGCACGAGCAGGGCGTCCGCCCGTGCATACAGTGCAGCCAGCTTATCCGCCGATTGGCGGCCGTAAAAGCGCAGGTTGTTGAGCCCAAGCTGCCCAGCAAGCTCTTTGGCCGCGGCCAGTTCGCTGCCCTCGCCGGCGATGTGCCAATGCAGCGCGGGTGCTTCCGCCTGCAGCAGACAGGCCGCCCGCAGAAGGGTGGGCATGTCCTGGGCAAGGCCGATATTGCCGGCAAAGACAAGGTCTATACTGTCCTTCGGGCCGGGCGCGGGCAGGGTTTGGTTTTCGCCGGGCGCATACTGGGGCAGGTAACGGAGCCTGCTTTCCGGAATACCGTGGACTTGGGCCAGATACTGCCTGTAAGCGGGCGAGGAGATGAGCAAAAGGTCCGCCGCTTCATACATCCGGCGGGAAACACGCCCGAAATAGCGATAGATGGGCGAACCCGGCCGGATGCCGCCGGCGCTGAGGCTGGCCGGCCAGGGGTCCAGACAATACAGCGCATAGCCCTTGTTGTGCCTTTTTGCATAACGCATCGCCGCGCGCGCCATCATCACCGGCGAGGTCTGGTAGCAGAGGACAACGTCGAAATCGTCGGGCAGGCTGCGCACGCGCAGAGCGGAGGAGAGGCTGTAGCTGTAATAATTGAGCAGGCGGAAAAAGACCCGACGCCTGCGTCCAATGGTAAAGGTCCGCTCGATGGAAACGCCGTCCTTTGTCTGGCGGCGGTTTTTGCCGTACCGATATCCGGCGTAGATGCGGCCCATGGGGTAGTTGGGCACGCCGGTGAGCACATGCACCAAATGTCCGCGCCGCACAAGCCCCTCGCAGATATCCGCAAGGGGATAGGGTTCGGGCCAGTAATGCTGGCAGACGACGAGTATCTTCATGGAACCGCCTCCGATGGGCTGGGCCTGCGGCCATGCACGGCGGCAGGCCTTACAAACAGCTCGGTGCAAACGAAAATAGATAGTTCGCACAATATAATTATATGTCATCCCCGGGAGGATGCAAGCGGGAATGGGGAAATAGGAGCCTTTTTGTCGCAAAAAAAGACTGTCCGGGCCCCGTGAGGACCCGGACAGCATGCCTTTGCTTGCGCTGGGCCTTGTTTTACAGCTTCAATCCCTCTGCCCAGGCCTTGAGCTCGCCCTCGGAAACGCTGGCTGCAAAGCGCCTGCCCTCCAGCACCCTGGCGCCGGGGCCGGCAATCTCCTGCATGCGCTTGGCGGCGTCGCCCATGCCGCTGGAGCCGGAGGTGGCAAAGGGCACGACCACCTTGCCGGAAAAGTCATAGGCCTCCAGGAACGTGTCGATGATGCTGGGCTCGCGGTACCACCACACGGGGTAGCCGACATAGACAACGTCGGCGTCCGCCACAGGCGCGGCCTTGTCCGCCAGGGCGGGACGGGCGGAAAGGTCCTGCATCTCGACGGTGCTGCGGGACGTTTTGTCGCGCCAATCAAGGTCCGCCGCGGTGTAGGGGACCTCGGGCTTGATCTCGTACAGCTCGCCGCCGACGGCTGCGCAAAGCCTCTGCGCCACCTGGGCCGTGATGCCGCTGGCGCTGAAATACGTGACCAATGCTTTTTTCATGGAAAGGCACCTCCTGTGCGTGCTGATCGGCTCGCAAAAGCGCGGGCGGGGAAATGGATTTGATACAATCAGTATAAACCCTTAAGACGGCTTTATGTCAAGGGACAAAACGAAAAGGCGCCCGTCCGTCTGGGACAGGCGCCTTTTTTACATGGTGTTTGCCTTATTTTTTGCCGCTCAGGAAGGGCGTCATCAGGGAGGCAAGCTTGGAAATGGTCATGGTTTGCAGATAGACCTTGCCGGGGCCGGTGACCACGGTATCGAACATGCCCTCGCCGCCCAGCAGCATGTTCTTTACGCCCTTGACCATCTGGATATCCATTTGGCAGGTGGCGTCCATGATGGCCACAACGCCGGTATCGCAGACGATCTGCTCGCCGGGCTGCAGGTCATACTCGGGCGCGTAGCCGTCGATTTCCATAAAGACCAGGCCGGGGCCGGTGATGCGCTGCATGATGAAGCCCTCGCCGCCGAAGAAGCCGGCGCCCAGCTTTTTCTGGAAGTGGATGGCCAGCTCCACGCCTGCCGTGGCGCACATAAAGGCCGACTTCTGGCAAACGATGCTCTCGCCCGGGGCCAATTCGCGCGCGACGATCCTGCCCGGGAAGGAGGAGGTAAAGGCGATTTCCGCCGGGCCCTGGGCCGTATAGCGGCTCATGAACAGGCTTTCACCGGTGAACAGGCGGCCGATGGACTTGCCGATGCCGCCCTCGGCCTTCGTCTCGGTGACGACGGGGCCCCTGGACCAGGTGCGTCCGCCCACTTCGCTGATGATGGTTTCGCCCGGGTTCAACTGGATCACAACTGCCGGCAGCGTGCCGCCCTCGATGGAATACCTCATACGGAAACTCCTTTCTTTTACCAACGCGTTTAAAAAGGGAAGGATAAAATGAAAAAGGACCGGGATACAGCCACCTTATGCCGCCGGGGCCGGACAAAAGAACAGTCGCCCGGAACGGCGTAAAAGGGCTTATATCTAGACAAAGTATAGCAGAGACGGCAATTCTTGTCTACAATTCTTTAAAAAATATGAAGTTTTTGCAAAGTATTTGGCGAAAAAAAGCGCAGATGCATTCCGCTGCCCAAGGTGCGGCTGCCCTTGCGGGCCAAACACGGCCGGCCGCCGATGCTTTAAGCGCCTTGCCTGGGCAAAAAATCGCCGATTGCGCCCAGATGTTCGCCGATCGAATGGTACTGGCCGGAATAGATCACGGAGTCCAGATCGCAAAGGTTTATATCGAAGGTATCCCTTGGGTGCAGTCGCTCGTCGATCTGCACGTTTTGGATGCGGCAGAAAAACGTGGTCGATGCACCGGTTTTGACCGTTTGCGCCACCCGGCACTCGTACACGAAAGGGCTTGCCTCCAGCACGGGCACATCCACGGCCTTTCCGCGGCCCACAGCATAGGCAAGGCCGTCCTTTTTGCCGTTTTTTGCGCTGTGCGTTCCCAAATAATCCAGCAGGGGCAGCATCTCGCGGCTGACGAGATTCACGCTCAAAACGCCGCTGCGCAGCACGTTTTGTTTGGTGACCTTGCTGCCGAACATGCTCACCACCAGCAGATAGTCGTCGCCGCCCGTGCAGATGGCGCTGACCCAGGTGATGGGGGCGAAGTTATGGCTTGAGTCCTCGTTGTTGGTGCCGATGAGAAAGGCCGGCTGCACGCAGAGGGAAAAGCGGGGTTCATGGGAGCTTCGCTTCACGGTTTTCATAAAATGACACCTGCTTTCGTTCTGAACGGCAAAGGGGAATAAGAGAAACAACAGCATGCCCCGGCGCCGGACGGCGGGAACATGCTGATGTTCTTTGGAAGGGATGGCTAAGACGATTACTCGTTTTCGGCCCTGCTCTGGGCGCGCTGCTGGCCGCGGCCGCGGCGGTGCCTGCGGGAGCGGCGCCGGCGGCGGGGCTTGGCCGGAAGGGAGACGGGCGG
>JBNRMU010000093.1:0-11596 GCA_050309765.1 Christensenellales bacterium | reverse complement strand
ACAGTGGGACCGTTTACCGGGCATTCATCACCACTATTAAAACCAGTCTTTGTTACATCCAGCTTGACCTTATAAACGATTTCGACAATGTTATAACTCCACCAGGTTGTCCTGATCACCGTTTCTTCTTTAGTTTGTATAGGTTCTATGCCCGCAACCGGTTCAGTGGTTGTGTATGTGGTCCCGTCATCCCTCTCGTATGTATATGTGGTAGTTACAACAGGATCCTGACGGACATGTGGCGATGTCAGGGGATCATCTTTCGGATCAAGCGTCCATGTCACCGTCGTTCCGGGCGTAGTTGCCGCAGACGCAGGGTTCGAAACGTCACTGTTGCCATCATACAGGCCCTGATAGATGATGTAAGGTCCCATGGGATCAGTTATAGTGACAGGATCCTCTCCATCGCCGACGATTACAACGGAAGTAGTTTCGGAATTGGTGGTGATGACCTGATTAAGCAACGCATTATAGGACATCGTTGTAAGGTAAACAGGAACATGGTATGTACCATCGGCGTTAAGCGACTGTACCCGTCCTCCTATAGAAATCCTACCACCGTTTACTTGTATATTCTCAAGGCAGATAAAGTCGTACTCATCGATTCCAACCGGTACTCTCAAGTACAGAACAGAGTTAGGAACAGCCAGAGAAAGAACCGGGTGTGCGATCAGCTTATTGTTATAATAAATCAGCAGTGTGAACTTGGTGTCTCCTGGTTCAGCCGATTTTTCCGAGCCCTTCACTCCATCTGCCAACGAACCATTTCCCGTGTGCTCCTGGCCCGAATAACTCGATGGGAAACCATTGGCCGTACCGGCTGTATACAGCTGATCGACATTGAGTTCCAGCATCTCCGTGATAGCTGTGGAAGTCTGGATCTCTTCTGTCAACGCATCTATGGACATATAGACCAGGAATTCATTCTCCGTATCGGTCGGGATCACGTTTTTCTGGACTTTGACCTTATCGTTGCCGGCAGGCTTATCGTTGTGCGTATTGCTTTCATATTCACCGCTTACGATCTGCCATTCATTGTCCGATTCAAAGCTTTTCCCAACCATAATGGAGCCCTGACTGCCGCTGCCGCCAGTGCCTGCACTGCCCACGGCAGTCCACGGGTTGGGATTTGTCGCATCGGCAGCAATGGAAACCACAGCATAGGTAGAGAACTCGTCGGACTCAAACTCCACGGTGTCCTCCGCGGGGTTGTCGATCTGGTCCACCACCTTGGCGTCTTTGTCGTCATTCACGTGCACAAGGACAGCCTCGTTGGCAGCGGCAATCTCCTCGTGGGTCAGGGTAACATTCACGGGGATACGCGGCTCGATCACCTTGCGGTTTTTCCAGAAGGAGATGTCCACGGCAAACAGCGTTTCGACCTCGCCCTCAACGGCATCTTCGATAGCAGCGAGCACTTCGGGGTCGGTTACAGGGAGCACATCTATATCGGTACCCGCAGGCAGCGCGTCCTTCGGAGCGTCAACGCGAACAAGGACACCCGCAGCCTTGCCTTCAAAGGTCTGGGCAGGGTACTCCTCTGCGGCCGGCTCTTCTTCAACCTGCTCTTCTGCCGGTTTCTCCTCTGGCTCTTCCCCTTCGGTCGTTTCCTCAGGCAAAGCGGCCTCCCCGGTTTCCTCGGGCACGGGCGCAGCTGTCTCCGTCTCTTCCGGCTGGACCTCCGCGTTCTCTTCGGGCACAGAGGGAGCCTCTACCGTCACGGACGCATCGTTGCCGGATCCGTCAATCGCTTCGGCTGCAATACCTGTTACATGGGTGCCGAATATCACCACTAATGCCAGTAGCACACTCAGCAACCGTGCAAATGTTACTTTCACCTGACCGCGTTTTGCTCTTTTCATGTTTCTCTCCTCTTGTCGCTGCCTGTATCCATCTAGATGCAGAGGACGCGTAGTATCCTTACGGGGTTTTCTTTCCGATTATTCTCTTTTTGCTCGCCTGGGATCCAACCCAGCTGGGTCTTGGGCAGATTCGTTCCTGTTCGTATTCCTGCCTAAGGGGCGACGACCAAGTAACTACTTTGGTGTCGGCTGAAACATTTTCCTATCTTGACACGTTGTATGTATAGGAATCATGTGACAGTCAACCCATTTTTATTTACTATTAATTTACCAACCCATACGCATCATTTACGCATCATTCAGGTGCGTTTGTTTCACGTTTTTTCACAGTTTTGTAAATAAAATATTTCATTTTCATGCCGAAACGCTGTATTGTGTCTGTTTTTTCTGAAAACGCAAAAAAGACCTGATTTCTATGAATCAGGTCTTTGCTTTGCACCGTTATCAAATGAAGCCATTGTTCGCGATCGAAGCGGCGATTTCTGTTGCGAAAAGTATTCTTTTATTATCTGTTTCCGTTTTTCAGATCGTTCATCGAAAAAGTGGAGACACGCTCTGTACCATAACAGAAAAGTTTTTCTCTATACAGAAAAAACGCTGCGTGCATGCAGCGTTTTTTGCTCCGATGATCACAACGCGGCTTTGAAAACCTCTTCCATCTGCTGCTTGGTGATGTCGCCTTCGTGCAGCTTCTTTCCGTCCAGGAAGAAGGTGGGCACATACCAATAGTCGTACTTGTCGGCGGTGGCGGGATCCTTCTTTTCGTCGATGGTCTCCATCTCAATGGCCGCATAGGCGGGGTTTTCCGCGCGCAGCTCCTCCATCAGGCGGATGGCCTTCTGGCAGTAAGGGCATGCCTCGAACATGAAAAACTGCAGCTTCTTCATTGCATTTCCTCCTTGTGTTACTTGTCCTTCTTCTTCCTTCTGAACAAAGCCAAGCTGCCGAAGCCGGAGATCACGGCCATATAAAAGCCGATGTCGTAGCCGATGCCGGCGTTTGCCGTCTCGTACATGCGCACGGAGTCCATGCCGCAGATGCGCAGGATCAGCGCGATCGGGGCAATCCAGCCGTGCCAGACGCCGGTCAGAAAGCCCGGCGGCGTGGACTGTGAATACTCTGTGATCCCAGCCATGCAGCCGGTCAGAGCCAGGCAGGCGAGCAGGGCAGCCAGGATGCAGAGCAACCATTTGTTGTGCTTCGTTTTCAATTTGGGTTCTCCTTTTCAGTCCTGTATCTTAAGGCCCAGCAGCGCTGCAAGCTGAACAGCCTGCACCGGCGTCACCACCGCGCCGCGCAGCTCCTTCAGCGCATCGGAAAGCTGCAGGCTTTTGATCTCGCAGCGTCTGAGGTCCAGGCTCTTCAGCTCCGTCATAAACAGCGACGTATCCTGCAGCGCGCAGTTTTCCAGCGTCCAATCCTTGTGGCGGATGCCGGCAAGGGATGCATGGGCCAGCGTGCAGCCGGAAAAGCGCACAATGCCAAACCTGGATTCGTCCAGGTTCAGATACTCCATCCGGCAGTCGGCGAAGGACGTTTCCTTCAGGATGCCGCGGGCAAGCTCCGTACCCAGCAGGCGGCAGCGCACAAAGGCGCAGCGGCTGAAATACGCGTTCGAAAGCACGCTGCCCGAAATATCGCAGTCTTCAAAGCACACGTTGATGAACGAGCTTTTCTCCATATGACAGCGCACAATGCGGCAGCCGGAAAGGCGCGCGTTTTCTATTTCCAGCGCACCCAGATCAGTTTCCGCAAATTCGGCATGCTCGATGCATGCGTTTTCCAGCGCCGTTCCCTCTTCCCTCGCCTGCCGCATGGCGATCTGGAGATCGGGGACGGTTCGGAGATTCTGCGGCAATTGCGGCTCCCTCGGCAGCTTCATCTAAAATACCCTTTCGCGTTTGTGCCCCTACAGGTCAAAACCCAGTCCCTGCAGGGTGGCAAAATACTCCTTGGGGGTTTCCGCGCGGCGGATGAGCTCTACCGTCCCGTCTGTGCGCAGCAGCAGCTCCGCGGAGCGCAGCTTGCCGTTGTAGTTGTAGCCCATGGAAAAGCCGTGCGCGCCGGTATCGTGCAAAACCACCAGATCGCCGATATCGATCCTGGGAAGCGCGCGCTGGATGGCGAACTTATCGTTGTTTTCGCAAAGGCCGCCCGTCACGTCGTACACATGGTCGCAGGGCGCGTTTTCCTTGCCCAGTACCGTGATGTGGTGGTAGGCGCCGTACATCGCCGGTCGCATCAGGTTGGCGGCGCAGGCGTCCAGGCCGATGTAGTCGAGATAGGTGTGCTTTTCGTGGATGGCCGTGGTCACAAGGCTGCCGCAGGGGCCGGTCATGTAGCGGCCAAGCTCGGTCTTGATGGAAAGCCGCATGCCTGCCGGGCGCAGGATCTGTTCGTACTGCTGCTGCACACCGCGGCCGATGGCCATAAGGTCGGCCTCTTTCTCCTCCGGACGGTAGGGGATGCCGATGCCGCCTGAGAGGTTGACAAAGGCCATCTCAGCGCCAAGCTTTTCGTGCAGCTCGCGCGCAAGGCGGAACAGTTCTGCCGCCAGCATGGGATAGTAGCTGCCTTCCGTCGTATTGGAGACCAGGAAGGCGTGCAGGCCGAAGCGCTTCGCACCAAGGCCCTGCAGGGTCTTGACCGCTTCAAATATCTGCTCGCGCGTCATGCCGTACTTGGCCTCGCCGGGGTTGCCCATGATGGTGTTGCCCAGCCTGAACTCGCCGCCGGGATTGAAGCGCAGGCAGATCGTCTCGGGGATGCCGCCGTTGTTTTTCAAAAACTCAATGTGGGTGATGTCGTCCAGGTTGATGAGGGCGCCAAGCTCCCGCGCGAGCTGAAAATCCTCCGCAGGCGTCACATTGGAGGAAAACATGATGTCCTCACCCGTACAGCCCACCGCCTTGGAGAGCAGAAGCTCGGTATAGCTGGAGCAGTCCATGCCGCAGCCTTCCTCGCGCAGGATGTTCAGGATGGCCGGATTGGGACAGGCCTTGACCGCATAGTATTCCTTGAACCCTTCGTTCCAGGCAAAGGCGCTTTTAAGGGCCGTTACTCTTGCGCGCAGCGCGGCCTCATCGTAAATGTGGAAGGGCGTTGGATGGTCCTTGACGATTTTTTGCATCGTTTCCAACGTATAGGGCAGTTTTTTCAATGGAAGGTCCCCCTTGTGTCTGTATTTGTATTTATGTTCACAGTTCAAGCTTTTCGGCCCTGTTGATAGCGCACAGGACGCCCTTGATGGAGGCGAGGTTGATGTTGGATTCCACGCCAACACCGAAAACGGAGTTGCCTTTGGGCGTTTTCAGCTCGATGTAGGCGATGGCTTTATCGATGTCGTTCACATCTGTTTCGGAGGTCAAGCCGTGCTCATGGTAGTAGGCCAGGCGATAACTGCCGATGCCCACGCGCTCGATCGCGCTCGTGAAGGCGTCGATGGGCCCGTTGCCGGAGCCCTCCACATTGACGCGCTTGCCATCCATGCCGATCACGCCGCGGAACTGCACGGCCGAGCCTTGCTCGCCGCTCTGGTGGTAAATGGAGGACGCAAGCAGCGTATAGTGCGCAGGAAATTCCAGATAGTTTTCCCGAAAGACCTTGAACACCTCGTCGGGGCTCAATTCCTCGCCTTTTTGATCGCAGGCCTTCTGCACCAGCATGCCGAATTCCTTGTGCATGCGCTTTGGCATGGCATAGCCGAACATCTCCTGCATCACATACACCGCGCCGCCCTTGCCCGACTGGGAGTTGATGCGGATGATCGGATCGTACTGTCGGCCGATGTCCGCCGGGTCGATGGGCAGATAGGGCACCATCCAATGTTCGATGCCGCTGCTTTTCCAGTATTCCACGCCCTTGCGGATCGCATCCTGGTGGGAGCCGGAAAAGGCCGTGAACACCAGGTCGCCGGAATAGGGCTGGCGCTTTGGCACCTGCATGCCGGTGTAGGTCTCGTACAGCTTGCGCAGGCGCGGCAGGTCGGACAGGTCCAATCCCGGGTCGATGCCCTGCGTGTACAGGTTCAGGGCAATCGTCACGATATCGATGTTGCCCGCCCGCTCCCCGTTGCCGAACAAGGTCCCTTCCACCCTTTCAGCCCCCGCCAGCAGGGACAGCTCGGCGCAGGCAATGCCGGTACCCCGGTCGTTGTGCGGGTGTACGGAAAGGATGGCATGGTCGCGATGCTTCATGTGGGTGGCGACGTATTCCACCTGGTCGGCGAAGTTGTTCGGGGAGGCAAGCTCCACGGTATTGGGCAGATCGATGATGACCTTGTTGTTTTCCGAGGCCCCGAAGGCCTCCATCACCGCGTCGATGATCGTTACGGCGTTTTCCATCTCCGTGGCGGAAAAGCTCTCCGGCGAATATTCAAAGCGGTATCTGGTGCCGGAGGTATCCTCGCGGGCAAGTCTGGCGATGCATTTGGCCGCATCCACTGCCATGCGGAGGATGCCCTGCATGTCGCGGCCAAGCACCACCTCGCGCTGCACCCTGGAGGTGGGATTGTACAGGTGGATAATGGCCTCCTTCGCGCCGCGCACGGCCTCAAAGCTTTTGATGATCTGGTTTTCGCGCGCCTGCATGATCACCTGGATGGCCACGCCGTCCGGGATCAGGTTCCCTTCGATCAGGCGGCGGCAGGTATCGAATTCCACGGGCGAGGCCGCCGGAAAGCCGACCTCGATCTCCTTGAAGCCCACGCGGCAAAGCGTGGTGAAATACTCGATCTTTTGCTGCAGGTTCATGGGATTGACCAGCGCCTGGTTGCCGTCGCGCAGGTCCACCGAGCACCAGACGGGCGCCTGCGTCACGCGCCGCTCGGGCCAGCGCCTGTTATTCAGCGGCACCTTGGGAAAAGG
Organism: Christensenellales bacterium; assembly: GCA_050309765.1. Taxonomy (GTDB): domain Bacteria; phylum Bacillota; class Clostridia; order Christensenellales; family UBA1750; genus CALWRM01. The sequence continues at coordinate 4,869 of JBNRMU010000093.1, read as the reverse complement.
CAAATACTTCTTCCCCGGCGTTTGCATCCTCATACACCTCTGTAATAAACATTTGAGTCACGGCTTACATATACAAAAAAACCGCGCGCCCACAAAGGACGCGCAGGGACGAAACAAAACACTTTCGCGGTATCAACTGCCCGGGCACCCGGAAACAGCCTTGCGCCTCTTCGGTTTTTCAGGACATCGCAGCCCTTGTTCTGTAACGGGAACCCCCGTCCTCCCCACCGCGGCGGTGCTGCATGGGCAGACAGCCGGAGAGCAGACGGAAACGGTTTAACCTTTCGCCTTAGCCCCGGCTTCTTTTCGCCTGCGATTATACTAAAAAACACATATAAATGCAAGAAAAATCTTTGTTTTATGCCCAAATCAGCGCTTGTCGAAAAAGTCGCGCATCAGGCCGATGGCGTGTCTCTCGTCCGCCAGCAGGGCCATCTGTCCGGCCGCCACAAGTTCCTCCACCTGGGCGTTTGGGTACAGATCGCGCAGGCGCTGCTTCTCGTTTTCGGAATAATACTGGTCCTTTTCCGCCTGCAGGATCATGACGCGGCCCGGCCAATCCTTTAAGTCTTCCTGGTCGAAGGGCAGGCGGCGGTACAGGTCGGGCACGGCGCGCAGGTTCAGATACATGTGCTGCTTTTTGAAGATGTGGTACTCGTAGGTCTCGGCGATGAAGGCGCGCCAGAACAGCAGCTCCTCCTCCAGCTCGGGCGTGCACATATTGTAATAGGTACGGTAAGCCATGCGCGCGCGCAGGGGATCAAACGGCGAAAGGAGATAATTCTTGAACATCTTCCTGCGCTCGTACCACTTGTTGCGGTCCTCCGTGTTCAGGCCTTTGGCGGGGGCGCCGGTCATGCACAGCACCATGCCCTCGACTTCGTCCGGATACAGGCGCACATAGGTCTGCGCCAGCAGCCCGCCGATGGCGTGGCCCACCAGGATCACCTTCTCCACCTCCAGCCGCCTGAGCAGCTCGTGTATCTGCTGGCAGTAGGCCTCAAAGGTCTTTTTTGCGGGATAGGAGATGGCGATGACGCGGATGCTGCTGGAAAGCTCCGTCAAATAGGGGAACCAGATCTCGCCATGGCCCATGCCCGATGGCAAAAACAGCGCAGCCCGGCTGCCGCTGCCGATCTCCCAAACGCGGTACATATCCTTGCCCACATCGTAGGTGCGGGGCGGCACGGCCTCGCGGAACCCCTGCAGGCGTTTGTACGCAGCGGGCGGCGCGATCTGATAGATGGTATCCAAAGAACGCTGGAACGCTTTCATGGCTGTACGTAAACTCCTTTCGGCAAGGGCTTGCGGCCCTACCAATTATTGTATCGGCTTTGCGAAGTTTAGGCAAGCCATACGGGGGAACTTTCTGCCGGAATCACCAGCGCCTTGTGGTGCGCACCACCTTGCCCAGGATGTGCACGTTTTCCAGATTGGGGCCGGAAAAGATGCGCACGGCGTAGTTGGTGTTGAAGGGCTGCAGGATCAGGTCGCTGCCGGACTTGATCACGCGCTTGATGGTGGCCTCCTCCTCGCCGATGAGCACCACGGCCAGCTCGCCGCTCGTCACCTCGCTCTGGCGGTGCACCAGGGCCAGATCGCCGGAATGGATCTCCGGCTCCATGGAATCGCCCGTAACGTTCAGGCAGAAGTATTCCTTGGGGTTGGGCACGTCCACCATCTCGTAACCTTCGCACTCCTCGTTGGCCAGCATGTTGTAGCCGGCGCGCACGCTGCCTAAGATCGGCACGGCGCACAGCTTGCCCACGGGATAGCTGTTGGACGGCTCGTAGCCCAGCAGGTCGTCGATGGAGCAGCCGAACAGAGCGGCGATGGCGCGCAGGGTGTTGGTATCGGGCTTGCGCCGCTCGGACTCATAGTGGTTGTAGGCCTGGCGGGTGATGCCCAGTGCATCCGCTACTTGCTGTTGCGTCATGCGGCACTCTTTGCGGATTTCGCGGAACCGATTTGCCATTTGCATCCCTCCTCAAAAGCATTATGCAACAAAACAGTGCATAAATCAAGGGTTTAAAATAAATTTTCCAAAATTTGCAAACAAACTGTTGACATTCATTTGGAACTTGGATATACTTACAGTGCAACACATCGTTACCTATCTTTCCGCTGATCCCACACAAACACACTTTGCTCGGCAAGGAGGTATACAATATGACTACAATGCAGTCCGTTCCAACCATGCACAACCGTTATGTCCAGGGCAGCACCCGGCGTGCCGTGTACGATTATATAATGAGCTTTTCCAGGGAACACGGTTACGCCCCCACCGTGCGCGAAATCGCTTCCGGTCTCGGCCTTTGTTCGCCCGCATCCGTGCACAGGCATATGAACTGCCTGGCGGAAGAGGGCCTGCTCATCCGCGAAAAGAGCAAGGCGCGCGCCGTGAGCGTTGTGGACGTATAAACCCACTTTCCTTAGGGAAGCCCTTCCATGCTGCTGCCCAAAGATATCGTCGACCGCATCTACATGAAGCTGCAAAACCAGGACAAACTGCGCGAGCGCAATACCCCGCACGACAAGCGCTGGCTGCTGGCCTTTGACAGCGTGTACGAAAAGCTCAATCCGGAGATGCAAAGGCTGTACACCCTGCACTTTCAGCAGCACATGTCCGGCGTGGACGTGATGTATGAACTTTGCATCGAGCGCAGCACCTTCTACGTCTGGCGCGAGCAGATCCTGATGCAGATCGCCGTTGCCGCGGTGGAAAGCGGCGCCATCCAAATCTTTTACGACTGATCCCATCGGACGACAAAACGCCCTGCCGTGCATTTCGCATGGCAGGGCGTTGTTTTTTAATCAGTCCTTGGCCCAGGCCTCCATCACATCGCGCATCCCCTCGGGCGTGCATTCGCGCTTGTGCAGGATGGGCTTGTCGCGAAGAGTCTTCAGGCTCTGCGGCATCGCAAGGCCCGATACCTCCTCCAGCTTGTCTGCGCAGGCAAACTCGTCCAGCGCGGCGGCAAAGCTTTCGCCCTTGAGCGCGCCCAGCACCGCACGGGAGAACTTGTAGGGGCTGGCCGTGGAGACCACGACCGTTGGCACAGTATCGCCGCTCTTCCGCCTATATTCCCCGGCCACGGCGTAGGCGATGGCCGTATGGGTGTCAAGCGTATAGCCGTTTTCCCGGAAACAATCGCAAATGGCCGCGGCGCCCTTATCGTCATCCGCCCAGCCGCCGTAAAACTCCGCCTGCAGCCTGTCCAGCATGGCCTTGTCCACGCGGTACTTGCCCTGCTCCTTAAGTCCTGCCATCAGCGCGCGCACGCGTTCGTCGTCCCGATCACACAGCTCGAACAAAAGCCTTTCCAGGTTGGAAGAAACCAGGATATCCATGGAAGGCGATGTCGTCTTGTGGAAGAGGCGGCCGGTGTCGTAGCTGCCGCTGCGGATAAAATCGAAGAGGATGTTGTTTCGGTTGCTGGCGCAGATCAGCTTCTTCACGGGCAGGCCCATACGCTTGGCGTAATAGCCGGCCAGGATATTGCCGAAGTTGCCTGTGGGCACGCAGAAATTGATCTCCTCGCCCAGGGTGATCGCGCCCTGCCGGAGCAGATCGGCGTAGGCCGAGAAATAATAGGCGATCTGCGGAGCCAGCCGTCCCCAGTTGATGGAGTTGGCAGAGGAAAGAGCATAGCCCCTATCGTTCATCCAGTCGGCAAGCGCTCGGTCGGCAAACAGGCGCTTGACGCCGGTCTGCGCGTCGTCGAAGTTGCCTTCCACGGCGCAGACGTGCATGTTTTTGCCCTCCTGGGTCAGCATCTGCAGCCGCTGCGACGGCGACACGCCGCCCTTGGGGAAGAAAACGCCCACCTGCGTGCCATCCACATTGCAAAAGCCTTCCAGAGCAGCCTTACCTGTATCGCCGGAGGTAGCGACCAGGATGAACACCTGCTTGTCCATGCCGGTGCCGCGCATGGAGCGCACCATCAAATGCGGAAGGATCTGCAACGCCATATCCTTAAAGGCATGCGTGGGGCCGTGCCACAGCTCCAGCACGTGCACATCGCCAACCTTCTTCAGCGGCGCGGGGTCCGGTCCGAAGCGCGCCGGCGCATAGGCGGCCGCAACGCATTCGTGCAGCTCCTCCGGACTGAAATCGGTCAAAAAGCGGGACAGCACCCTTTCCGCGCGCTCGGCATAGGAAAGCGCTGCCAGCGCGCCGATCTCCTCAAGCGCAAACGTCGGAAAGCTCTCCGGCACAAACAGACCGCCTTCCGGCGACATGCCGGAGACGATCGCCTCCTGGGCGCTGACGAAACGGTCCTTATCCCTGGTGGACAAATATCGCATGAAAAAACAAACCCCTCTCCCCTTGGCTGCCTGTCAAAGGCATAAATCCAAGCGGGCCATGGCGGATGTCCGCCACGGCCCGGCAGGCGTAACGCCCTGCTGCGTTATATAATGTATTTCTTTAAATATTCCGGAGGCTCATCGCTGGGCCCGCTGGTGGAAATAATGATCTTGAGGTTGTGTGTTTCGGCCAGCTTTTCCAGCCTGTCGAAAAAGCCGGACAGCTCGTTCAAATCGGCCTCCACCAAGCGAAGGAAACCGTCTACGTACATCTCGTTCATATCGTAGTTGGCGGCGACGATCCCGCAGAGGAAACCCAGAAACATGTTGGGGCTGGAAATATCGTACTCCTTTGCATTCACGAAGCGGATCTCATGGCGAAGATCGAACATGTACCGGTTGTCGTCGTCGATAAAAACGATGTCGCCCTTGGCCGTCTTCATGGATGTATTGGCCATATCCAGAATGCGCTTGGTCTTGCCGGAGCCCTTGCGGCCGAAAATGACCTGGATCATGTATATCCATCCTCCTTTCGTGGTACAAACAGTATACCATAAAACA
>JBNRMU010000092.1:0-25396 GCA_050309765.1 Christensenellales bacterium | reverse complement strand
GTGGAGGTGAGGGGAGTCGAACCCCTGTCCGAAAGAACCTTGGCACAGCTTTCTCCGAGCGCAGTCGCTGATTTGGATTTCCCGCGCATCCGTCTCCCAACGACAGGATACGGCGCGCGGTAGCTTCATAAATACGGCCCGCCGCAAAGCTTAAGCGGGTTCGGTCCCTGTATTTCTAGCGCCGGTGACCCAGGCTACAGGTGGCCCGGGGCCGACGTCGCGGGGATTAGGCCGCGAAAGCTACGTTAGTATTGTCAGTTATTTTTTGTTCCGCTTGATGGCGCGGTTGCGGAGCCGCGGCTCGCTTACTGTGTCCCGGCATCCCCCGTCGAAACCAGTACACCCCCATGTCAGGGGCCAGCGTTACTATACCACAAAACGCTCTTTCCTACAAGCGATCCTATTTCTTATCCGGCTCTGTATAGAACACGCGACCCTGCAGTTTGCCGAGGCTGCGCTCCACCGCGTCCTTGGAATTTCCCCAGGGTTTTGCCTGATTGCGATAATCGAACTTGAGCGTGAACCACTCCAGCTCCTCTTCCATGCGCTTAAGATTTTTGCTTTGCAGATCGACCAGATCCTCGATGAAGGCAAGCCGCGTCTCCCCCATCAGATGCTGCTTGGCAGCCTTTAAAAGGGCCGGATAGTGGCGCAGGCACACGCCCTTGGAGGCTTGTAAGGCCTTTTTGAACTCCGGATCCTTGCGATACATATACACGACGGTTTCCAGATAGCGCTGCATCGTGTTTTCGATGCGGTCGCAGATGTAGCAGGTTCCGTTCCTCTCATCCAGGTGGTCGATGAGGCTGTCCAGTTGCTTATAGTAGGGCGCGGATTTTGCGATGCCGGAGGCTGCCTTGGAGACCGGGTTCTTTTTGCGCTCACCTTCCAGCTCCTTAGCCAAAGCGTCCGTCTGCTTTTGCAGCGTCTGCATGTAATCCTTTAGGTGCGTGTGCAGCGTCAGGGCAAAGCCAAGGCGATTTTCACGCTTATACAGCTTATTCAAATGCTCTGCGCAAAAGCCCTTTTCGTTGGTCATGATGCGCGTATCGGGTTCCATCAGCGCGCCGCCCAGCGCCACATCCAGAAACTGCTGCTCGCAGCGCGCTTCCATAAGGCAAAGCGGGCACTCGCTCTCACTGTGGTAGGCTTCCCAGATCGGAATGGTGTCTATATGCTGCTGCGGCATGCTGCTCTCTCCCCTTGTTCTTTGATGGTTTTTAGTATTTGCCAAGTTTGCGCTTTTGTCAAGGGATTTGTCCGCCCTTCCGCATAGGCGTGGGACAGGCCCGCATATCTATGGACAAGGCCGCATTCGCAGGCAGCCATCGCAAAAGGAGGGTTTTTGATGTCCAGATACAGATCCTATTATCGTTATCGTCGTACTAAAAAGAATGCCTTTCGGATGCCTGTTTTGTTTCTTTTTGCCGGGTGCTATCTTGCATCGGCGGTGTTTTTGGGGATCGCGCTTTCGCAGCGCTGGCCAATCCCCGCAAACGACGCTGTTTTAGCAGAGCAGACAGTTTTCGACGATGCGGTGTCTTTGCCGGCCGAGCCGGAACCGGCAGCCGACCCATCCCCTGCGGATGCCCTCATCCAAGACGAGGAGCAGGGAGGAATTGACGTGGAGCTTCCCGCCCTGCCCGTCTTTGCCGTGGCGCAGGGACCGTACGCATCCGCCGCCGATGCCGGACAGCAAGCGCTTTTGATCCTTGCCCGCGGCGGCGCCGGCTATGTGCAGGAGCGGGACGGGCAAAGCTATGTGCTGTACTGCGCCTATGATAGCCGTGAATCCGCAGAAAAAGTCATGCAGCGCCTTGTCAGCAGCGACGGTCAGCCGCTGCAGGTGCTGGATCTGAGCGCGCCGCCGTTTCGTCTGAGCATCACCACCGGCAGGTTGCGCGCGGAAAGGATCAAGGAAAGCTATTCTAATTATTTGAAAACGCTCAAACGCCTGGACGAAGGCTGGCGCGCCCTGGACAAGGGCGAGATGCAGCCTGCAGACGCATTGGTGGAGATCGGGCTTCTTTCCGATCAGCTGGAAGCGATCCGTGCACAGGCCTTTGACGGCACCCTGATCGAAGGCGACGCCCAGGCCCTGCAGACCTGGAACGACAGCCTTTCGCGCGCAGCGAAGTATCTGCAAACAATTTATGACACCGACCAATCTGCTCTGGCAATTTCGGCAAAAATAAAGTATACTTATCTTGCGATTGTGATGCAGTACAGATCATACATCGAGGGTTTATCGCAATAAACGGGGAGGCTCACATATGAAGATCGGCGAAATTGTCCAGGCCCTGGGGGCGGAAGTGTTGTGCGGCGAGGATATGATGGATGTGGATATCCAGGCGGCCTGTGGTTCCGACCTGATGAGCGATGTGCTCGCCTTTGTGGAAGGGCATACGGTGCTGCTCACCGGCATGACCAACCCGCATGTGGTCCGCACCTGCGAAATGGTGGACATCCCCTGCGTGGTGTTCGTGCGCGGCAAAAAGCCCACCGAAGAGCTGCTTGATATGGCCCGCGAGGGCGGCATGTGCATCCTGTGCTCCGCCTATACCCTGTATACCTCCTGCGGCATGCTGTTCAGGACCGGCCTGCGGGGGCACGAAGCGAGGTGCAAATAGAAAATGCAGCAAGCATTATCGAGCACCTTTCGCGTGGAGAAGGGCAATTTTGTCAGCGCCGGCGAGGTTTCCGGCAGCATCAAACGCACGCTCAAGATGCTGGGCGTGGACTCCACGCTCACCCGCCGCATTTCCGTGGCTGCCTATGAGGTAGAGCTTAACCTGATCATCCACTCCCTGGGCGGCGAGATCCGCTTCTTGGTGGATGAGGGCGGCATCACATTGGATGTATCCGACGATGGCCCCGGCATCGAAAACCTGGAGCTTGCCATGCGTGCCGGCTACTCCACCGCACCGGAAGAGGTACGCATGATGGGCTTTGGTGCCGGTATGGGCCTGCCCAATATGAAAAAGAACGCCGACGAATTCAAGATCGAATCCGAGCTCGGCGTCGGCACCAAGATACATATGCGCTTTTTCCTGCAGTAGGCTAAAAAACGCGCAGACATTTTGCAAACATTGAAACAGAAAGGGCCTGACAAGGTTTATGCCAACCTATACGCATTCCGTAAAGCTGGAAAAAGACAAGTGCAAGGGCTGCACCACCTGCCTGCGCCACTGCCCCACAGAGGCCATCCGGGTTTATGACGGCTGTGCGCACATTATCGCCGACCGCTGCATCGACTGCGGCATGTGCATCAAGGTTTGCCCCTACCATGCCAAGGTCGCTGTGACGGATCCTCTGGAGATCATAAAGCAGTATAAGTACAAAATCGCCCTGCCCGCTCCCACCCTGTACGGCCAGTTTAGGGAAGCCTTTACGGTGGACAGGCTGCTGGATGGTTTCCTTGCCCTGGGCTTTGACGATGTGTTCGAGGTGGCCCGCGGGGCGGAGCTCGTCTCTCCGCGCATTGCCGCGGCGGTCAAAAACCGTAAGACCCACAATGGCATCCCCCTCATCTCCTCCGCCTGCCCCGCGATCTTGCGCCTGATCCAGGTGCGCTTTCCCGAGCTATTGGAAAATGTCGTGGATATCATCTCGCCCATGGAGGCGGCGGCCATCGTGGCTCGCAAGCGCATGATGGAGCGCACCGGCTGCAAGCCGGAGGACGTGGGCGTGTTCTTCATCTCGCCCTGCGCAGCCAAGATGACGGCCATTCGTGCGCCCCTGTTCGGCAAGGAATCGCCGGTCAACGGCGCCATCTCCATCCTTGATATCTATGGACAGCTCAACCGCGTGCTGTCCGAGCCGCGGCGCAAGCAGCGCCTGTCCGAGGCGGGAAATATGGGCGTCGGCTGGGCCCAGAGCGGCGGCGAAATGCTGGCTGTGGGCATCGAGAACTCCCTCAATGTGGACGGCATCGAGAACGTGATCGAGGTATTTGAGGCCATCGAAAACGGCAAGCTGAGCGATCTAGAGTTTTTTGAAGGCCTTGCCTGCACGGGCGGCTGCCTGGGCGGCCCGCTCACCTTTGAAAACACCTATGTGGCCAAGAACCGCCTGCGCAAGCTGATCGAGCGTCTGCCCAAGAGCCGCATGGAGCCGCAGGAGGTGACGGAGCTCACCGAGGAAGAGGTCCACACCAAGCATAAGCTGCAGCCGAGCCAGGCTCTGAAGCTGGACAGCGACATCTCCCAGGCGTTGGAAAAGATGCGCCGCATCGAGGAGATCACGGAAAACCTGCCGGGCCTTGACTGCGGATCCTGCGGTTCGCCGTCCTGCCGCGCGTTGGCTGAGGATATCGTGGTCGGCTACGCGGTAGAGCTTGACTGCATCTATAAGATGAAGCAGCAGATCAAAAACCTGGCCCAGAACCTGGTGGATCTTGCCGATACCACCAGGGGCTGATCCTTGCGGTTTTTTCTTAGGTAGGCTATACTGGATTTAGAGAGCAACACAAGGAGGCGGATGCAAATGGCAGGACAGCTGAGAGAGATCGCCGAGCGTTTGCGCGAGCTGCGCGAGATCTGCGATTTTACCGCAGAAGAGCTGGCCGAAGCGGTCGGCATTTCCGTTGAAGACTATGAAAAATACGAATCCGGCGAAAAGGACATGCCCATCAGCGTTCTGCTGGAGCTGGCCGAGCATTGCGGCGTGGAGCCCGGCATCCTGCTGACCGGCGAAGAACCCAAGCTGCACGAGTTCAGCGTGACCCGCGCCGGCAAGGGCCGCGGCATCGAGCGCAACAAGGAATACAACTACCTCTCCCTCGCCTACAATTTCGGCCTGAAAAAAGTCGATCCTTTCTATGTGACCGCAGGGCCCGTTCCCGCCGGCACGCCGCTGGTCTTAAACAGCCACGATGGCCAGGAGTTCGACTATGTGCTGGAAGGCAGCCTGCGCATGCAGGTCAACGGCAAGGAAATCATCCTGGAAAAAGGCGATTCCATCTACTTCGATTCCAGTTTTCCTCACGGCATGCAGGCCATCGGCACCGAAAAGGCTGTGTTCCTGGCTGTCGTCATCTAACGCTTCACCCTTTTGTCACCATATGCACATGCAGAATCAATCTGCGGCCCGCCGCGGGTTGGTTCTTTGTGCATGAAAGGCCTTTTTGCAAGAACCTTGCGGAGGTTTTGTCAAACCCATGAGCAACCTTGAATACCGTGCGCAGCAGGACCAGAAGAACACGGCCGCCCTGCGCGAGCTGCTAAAGGAAATGCCGCCGTTTTGCGGCGAGTTTTTCCGCGGCATCAGCGACGAGACCCTGCCGCTGACGCGGCTGAGCTACGCGCGCGACCTGATCATTTTCTTCGACTTCCTGCTCGAATACAAGCAAAGCCTGCTGGGCAAAACCAGGAGCGACATTACCCTGGACGATATTGCGCAGATCACGTTGGATGATCTGGAAACCTACATGGATCATCTGACCTATTACGAGCGCGAGGAAAAGCAGCTCATGGACCGCGAGGCGGCCAAGGAGCGCAAGCTATCCGCTCTGCGCACCATGTTCAAGTATTTTTTCAAAAAGCAGCGCATCCCCGCCAATGTAGCCGCTTTGGTGGATATGCCTAAGCGCCACGACAAGGTCATCACCCGCCTGGAGGTGGACGAGGTGGCCAAGCTGTTGGACCTGGTGGAGGACGGCACGCGCCTTACCCCCCGTCAGCAGAAGTTTCACGAGATGACCAGGGATCGGGACCTTGCCCTGATCACCCTGCTGCTTGGCACCGGCATCCGTGTGAGCGAATGTGTGGGGCTGAACATCTCCGACCTGGACTTTTCCATCAACGGCTTCCGCGTGGTGCGCAAGGGCGGCGCCTCCGTGATCCTTTACTTTTCCGAGGAGGTTGCCAAGGCCCTGCTGACCTACCTGCCCAAGCGCCGCCAGATCGAGGCCCTGCCCGGCCACGAGGACGCCCTTTTCCTTTCCCTGCAAAAAAAGCGCATGGACGTGCGCTCCGTGCAGAACCTGGTCAAAAAGTATTCCTCCCTGGTGATCCCTCTTAAAAACATCTCTCCGCACAAGCTGCGCTCCACATTTGGCACCAATCTGTACAAAGAAACGGGCGATATCTATCTGGTGGCCGATGTGCTTGGCCATACGGATGTAAACACCACCCGCCGCCATTACGCCGCCATGAGCGACGAAAGCCGCCGCATCGCCGCGCACAATATCAAGCTGCGCGACGACGGTTGATGCCGTTTAAACATCTGACAGAAGCAAAAACCAGCGAAGGACGCTATCGCCTGTCGCTGGTTTTTGCTTTTGTGCATTCATTCGGTGGCAAGGGATTGGCTCTCCTCCGGCAGGTCCGGCACCTCCTGCGTGGTGCGGCGTATCCTGCGCATAAGCATAAGATAACAGGGAACCAGGAAGCAGTCGGCCGCCACCCAGGCGGCGGGGCTGGCAAAACAAGCGCCGGTAAAGCCGATGGCAGGCACCAGCAAAAAGGCGACGGAAGACCTTGCCACCATCTCAAACAGCCCCGCAAACAAGGCGTAGCGACTGAAGCCCAGACCCTGGATAGCATAGCGCAGCAGGTTCACGAACACCAGCAGCACGGACGAGGCTGCCGTAATCACAAGGAAGATATGCACGTTGGCGAGAATCTCCGTTTCCGTGGGGCTTACGAACAAAAGCGCCACCGTGGTGCCGAAGAAATACATGAATGCGAAGGACAGCGCCGTATAGCCGATCATGATCCAGATGCCGCAGCGCAGGCCGCGCCCGATGCGCGAAAGCTTGCGCGCGCCCAGGTTCTGGCCGCAGTAGGTGGCCATGGTGTTGCCCATGGCGTCATAGGCAGAGTTGAAGATCATCTGCACCTTAAAGCCGGCGGTCATTGAGGCCACGGCGGTGGACCCGAGCGAATTGACCGCGCTGGATAACAGCACGCTGCCGATGGCCGTGATGGAGTTTTGCAGGCCCATGGGGAAGCCCATGGCGCTCAGGTTCTTCAGATGCGGGGCACTGACCTTCCACTCCTCCTTTTCAAGGCGGAGGATGGGTAGTTTTTGAATCATATAGACCACGCACAGCACGCCCGAGATCAGCTGGGAAAGAATCGTTGCCCAGGCAGCGCCTGCGCAGCCCCAGTGAAACCAAAGGATGAACACAAGATCCAGCACGATATTGATGCCGGAAGACAGGATCAAAAAATACAACGGTCGTCTGCTGTCGCCCAGCGCGCGCATGATAGCAGAGGCCAAGTTGTATAAGATCATCGCCGGAATGCCGAGCAGGATCACGGAAAAGTAGCTGTACGCATCGGCAATGATGTCTTGCGGCGTCTGCATCCACCTGAGGATATGGTGGGACAAAAGCAGCGTAACGGCCGTTACCAATACGGCCATAAGCGATGCAAGATAGATGCCGTTTGCCACATAGCGGTGCAGGTTTTCGATATCCTTGGCGCCGAATTGCTGCGCAATGGGGATGGACAATCCCACACAGGAGCCCAGGCAAAAGCCCAGGATCATAAACTGCAGCGAACCCACGGAGCCGACGGCCGCCAGGGCACCCACGCCCAAATATCTGCCGACGATGATCGTATCCACCATGGAATACATCTGCTGAAACAGGTTGCCGAGGATCATCGGCAGGGCAAAGCCCACGATCAGCTTCAGCGGGCTTCCATAGGTCATATCGCGGGTAACGGATTTTGCCGTCATAAAACGCAACTCTTTTCTTGCAAGGCTTGCCGGATCAAGACCAGCTCTCCCAGAATAATACAAGTTGTGTTAAGAATCAAAGCGTTTTACCAAGGCTCTAAGCGCAAATAACCTTTGCTTTACATCGCAGTCAGGAGATGGCTTGAGACAGAAGCCCAACAAAGAACCTGCCCCCGGCTTTGTGTGCCAAGGGCAGGTGGATTCAAGCATATGTTTTTTCAATTCTTAGTTTTGCACAGCCTGCCGCACAGCCACAGTATGAACCATATGGCGAGCATGCCTATGAGCAGCCAAAGCATAAATTCAAGCGGGCTAAAGCGCAGGCAGTGGGCGTCGCTTCCGCCCTGCATCATGCTGTATGTATGGATTGCGCGCAGGCCGAAGCCGGATTCCGATGTGATCTCCCCGCCATACACCTTATAGGACAAGAGCAGGTGCTTTTCTGCAAGATACGATCGGTAATTGACAAGCAATCCGAGCGCGTTGAGCGCCAGCGAGGAAAACAGCGCGATCAGCCCTTTTTTCATGCAGCGTTCTCCTCCGGTTTCAGTTCAACATAATAGAAATGCTTCTTCCCGCAAACAGGGCATGCCATTTGCGGTTACGCAGCATCTTGCAGGTGCAGGCGGTAGCAGACGGGCCGCAGCGCGCCGTTTTGTTCCAAATAAGCTACCAGCATAAGCTCGCTGCTCTCCGCGCCGGTAAAGATGTTCTTGCTTGCAAGCATGCCCAGGCTTTCGCTCTTGCCCGTCAAAATGTCAAAGACGAACAGCTCCGTCGGATACTCGGCATTGCTGTAATTGGCCAGCAGATAGTACAGCTTTTGTCCGTCCCTGTCCCAGCAGGCGTTGAGCAGTGCCGATTCGATCTCAAGCCGTGCGACCTGCTTTGCCGTAGGCGTATATACATCGATATAGCTGTTGACCTCGCCGCCCTCCTGGTCCACATACAGCACCACGGCCATATGCTCCCCGTCGCCGGAGATCCAGAACCCATCGCCGGGAACGAACAGCTCGCGCGTGGCCGTCTGGGGATTGGCGCGCAGGATATCGCCGTACTCGTCGGTAAAGTACACCCAGCCGCCCGCGCAGCCGATGGTGCCGTAACTGCCTTCCCTTTCCTCCACGGCGCTCACGCTGGCAGTTTCGCTGCCGGAAAGGGCGGGATCGTAAACCATGAGCTGCATCACATCGTCGCCGGTCATGGCGTAAAGCTTATCCTCCGCCGACCAGGCGATATCCGTGGTATAGTCGCCAAAGCCCTGGGTGGAAAGAAGATCGAGCGTGCCCTGCTCCTTATCGTATACGTACACGAGCCGCGCGCCTTCCAACTGCTCGATCAGGGCGAAATAGCGTCCATCTGAGGAAACCGTTCCCTTTTGCAGGGCGGAAAACTCGCCATCGAAAAGCTTATGCGAATTTCCATTCAAATCGCAGAGCCACACTTCCTCTACAGCTTCGTCCTGATTGGTCGGGCAGGCAAGCACCGCCGTTTTTCCATCCGGCAGCCAGCAAAGGAAGCGCGCGTCCACCATAAACACGTCGGCATTCAGTACGCTCTCATCCGCGCGGAGCAGTGCGCCCAGAGCAGAAAGCTCGCTGCGTGAGATGGGTTCCATATACTCGGGCGCGGCGCCGCTTTGCAGAAGCGAAACCTGGGGTGTATCGTCCAGGTTCTGCGCAAGCAATTCCTCCTCCAGCGATTGGCGCAGTGCTTCCGCATCCTGCTGGCTGGCAAAAGGACGGGATAGATAGATCACAGTCGCGCCGTCGTCGCAAAGGGCGGGTGTCATCTCATGTTTTTGTGCGATCGGGGCCGTCTTTTCGCCATAGGACAGGCGAACAAAGCTGTCCATACGTTCGTCGAGCGCATCCGCACGCACGAAAAAGGTCAGCGTCTGTGTATCTTCCGCTGGTTTATAGGCGATATTGCCCGTAAACTGCAGGTACAAAACGGTGTTTTCGCCGTCCTGCTCGTAGAACATGCCTTCAAACAAACCGTTTGGCTCTATTTCCCGGCCGGCAAAGCTGTGGGAGGAAAGCGGCAGGGCGATCACCAGCCGCGCGGGGTCGGAAAGGCCGGACACGCTGTAGCTCGGTAGCCCGTTTTCGCCGTCAAAGCGCAGCTCCACAATGGTATCCTCCTGGCGGCGGGAGACCTCGATCGTCAACAAATCCGCCTGTGCGCCGCTGCCGCCTGCCCATACTTGGCTCAAAGCGTAATAGCCGGGCACGCCGGAGGCTGGCTGCTCCGCATCGACGGAAGCGGGTTGGGCCCGGCAGCCGGCAAGAAGCAGCAGTGTAAGCAAAAGCACGAGAATCTTTTTCAAGGGAATCGCCCTCCTCGGGTGTTAAGCTCTGTAGATATATTTGGCGCTTAGGCGCTTTTATCTTTTTTCATCATAGCGTAAAAAGTGTTTTCCGTAAAGCACAACAATGCTATACTTAAACTGTGTTAAAACAGCATACAAAATCGGGGGTATACGCATTGTTGAATATCGATCTTTCCGGAAGATGCGCTATCGTTACCGGCGGCAGCGGCCAGCTCGGCCGCACCATGGCAAAGACGCTGGCTGACTGCGGCGCCGATGTGGCCGTGCACTATCTGCACAACGAAGCCCAGGCGCAAAAGGTGGTCGAGGAGATACGAACGCTTGGCCGCAGGTCCATCGCCGTCAGCGCTGACTTTTCCCAGCCTAAGACCGTCTTCGCCATGCGCGACAGGCTTGCAAAGGAATTTTCTCTGCCTGACATATTGGTGAACAACGCGGTCTCACAATACAAGTGGACCACCGTTTTGGAGCAGGATCCGGCCGATTATCTGGACCAGTTCAACAGCTGCGCCATGCAGAACGTGCTCATGGCCCAGGCCTTTGCTCCCCACATGGTTGAGCGCAAGTACGGCCGCATCGTTGCCATCAGCAGCGAGTGCGCCGCCGAATGCTTCGTTACCCAGTCCGCCTATGCGGCTGCCAAGCGCGCGCAGGACGGCGTCTTGCGCACCCTTGCCCGTGAGCTGGGCCCAAGCAGCATCACCGTGAACCAGATCGCACCCGGCTGGACGATCTCCGATGAGGAGCGCGAGCACGGCCTGCAGCCCATGGAGCACTATCTGCCGAAGATCCCCCTTGGCCGCCGCGGCACGGATCAGGAGATCGCCAATGTTGTTGCCTTCCTTTGCAGCGATCTTGCTTCCTTTATCACCGGCGCGTTCCTGCCGGTGTGCGGCGGTAAGATCATGGTCGGCATCTGAAAAAACAAATGAAAATGTAAATACGATACGGAGGTTTTACGCACATGGCAAATTACATCATCAACGCAAACGACAAAAAAAGCCGCATCGCTCCGGAAATCTACGGCCATTTTTCTGAGCACCTTGGCCGCTGCATCTACGAAGGGCTGTATGTGGGCGAAAACTCCCCCATCCCGAATGTGAACGGCATGCGCACGGATGTGGTCGAAGCCCTGAAAAAGCTGCGCATCCCTGTTTTGCGCTGGCCGGGCGGCTGCTTTGCCGACGAATACCACTGGAAGGACGGTATCGGCCCCAAGGAAGGCCGCAAAAAGATGATCAACACCCACTGGGGCGGCGTGCTGGAGGACAACAGCTACGGCACCCATGAGTTCATGGAGCTGTGCCGGCAGCTCGGCTGCGAGCCCTACGTAAACGGCAATCTTGGCAGCGGCACCGTGCAGGAGATGAGCGAGTGGGTCGAGTACATGACCTTTGCCGGCGTGTCCCCCATGGCCGATCTGCGCAGGCAGAACGGCCGCGACGAGCCCTGGCACCTAAAGTATTTTGCCGTTGGCAACGAAAACTGGGGCTGCGGCGGCAACATGCGGCCCGAATACTACGCCGACGAATACCGCCGTTACCAGACCTATCTGCGCAATTACGGCGACAACAAGATCTTCCGTATCGCCTGCGGCCCCAGCGGCGACGACTACGAGTGGACCCGCGTTTTGATGGAGCGCGCCGGCCGCTTTATGGACGGCCTGTCCCTGCACTATTACACCGTACCCGGCGACTGGAGCGCCAAGGGCCCTGCCACCGGCTTTGCCAAGGAGGACTGGTACAAGACCCTGAAGAAGGGCCTATACATGGAGGAGCTGCTCACCCGTCACGGCGCCATCATGGATGCCTACGACCCGCAAAAGCGCGTGGCCCTGCTGGTGGATGAGTGGGGCGCCTGGTACGACGTGGAGCCCGGCACCAACCCTGGCTTCCTCTACCAGCAAAACTCCATGCGCGACGCCGCCCTGGCCGCCATGACGCTCAACCTGTTCAACAAGCACTCCGACCGCGTGCGCATGGCCAACATCGCCCAGCTGATCAATGTGCTGCAGTCCGTGATCCTCACAGACGGCGCGGATATGCTGCTCACCCCCACCTACCACGTGTTCGATCTGTACAAGGAGCACCAGGGCGCGACCCTGCTCGGCTCCTTCATCGACGCGGGCTGCGCGGGCGCCGGCGATACCGCCATCCCGCAGCTTTCCGAATCCGCCTCCATGGACAAAGATGGCAACATCCATCTGACCGTTGCCAACCTCTCGGCGGACGAAGGCGCAACGATTGACGCAACGCTGCTTGGTTTTGTTCCTTCCGATTGCAAGGCCGAGCTTCTCTGCGCAGAGTTTAACGCCTTTAACAGCTTTGAGGAAAAGCAGCGCGTTCAGCCCTCTGCTTTTGACGGCGTAAAGCTCTGCGGCAGCGCTCTGTCCTTTGCGCTTCCGCCCTGCGGCATCGTGCGCATCACGCTGAAGAAATGACGCAGCGCTTCTGCAAACGCTGTCTGCTGCTGGAAAGCGACGAAAAGCAGGTGTATGAAAGCGTAAAGGCCTTCGTCGACGCTCTTCCCGCCGAACAGCGTGCGGGCGATGAATTGTACGCCCGCAGGCTTTTCGTCTGCAAGCAGTGCGACTGCCTGCTTTCGGGCATGTGCGTAAAGTGCGGCTGTTTTGTGGAGGCGCGGGCGGCCCGTGCCTCGCAGAACTGCCCGTATGTTCCCTCAAAATGGTAAAACAAAAAGGTCCTAAGGACGGAAGCTTCTGTCTTTAGGGCCTTTCTTGTATGACTTCGCGCGGACTTATTCCTTTTCGCGTTCGCGGCTGCGGAACAAAAGCGAGATGGACCAAAGCCCGGCTACGCCAACGATGGAATAAATGATACGGGCAAGCAAGGCTGCCTGTCCGCCGAACACCCAGGCGACAAAATCGAACTGGAACAGTCCCACCAGCAGCCAGTTGAGCGCGCCGATGATCACCAGGATCAGTGCCAATCTATCCATAGATAACCACAACTCCTTTACTTGGGATTTTCGTGGCTAGTATGGGATAAAAAAGGATGGTTTATGCATTTGCTGGCGACAGCTTTTTCAGGCGCTAAAACGAAAAGTCGTTGCGCGGGTCTTGACTTTTACCCTTTTCGCGGATGAATTCGACCTCAAAGCGGTCAAAGGGAACGCTCTCGATAAAGTGATCGGGCAAAAAGCTGGTGCGGCCGAAGCTCTCGATCTCCGTCTCGTGCTTGCTCAGCCAGATCGGGCGGGGAATGTCCAGCTTGTAGCAGCACAGGTCCACCGCCTCATGCGCGCCGGAAAGGTCCATGCTGTCCACTTCCACCACAACATCGCGCAGTATCTTTTGCTTTTTGCGCAATATGCCCCAGAACCTTGCCATGCCGCTTACCTCCCCACGGTTCTTTATGACCACTATTATAACCAATGCGGGCAAAGCTTGTCCATGCCCTTTGTTCTTTTCACACAATCCGAAAAATGTCCACCTTTCTATCAAAACAGTTTGCGCTTTAGCGCTTGTGCAAGCAAAGCGAATCCGGTATACTTAATAACAGTTAAAATACGATCCGTATTTTAAACCGCTACCGATCAAAAAATGATGGAGGGATAAACATGGCACTTAAGATCACAGATGTACGCGCCATCTGCACGGCTCCCCAGCGCATTCCGCTGGTGGTTGTGCGCGTAGATACCAGCGAGCCCGGCCTGTACGGCCTTGGCTGCGCCACCTATACACAGCGCTTTTTGACGGTTGCGCATGCGGTGGATACCTATATGAAGCCCCTGCTCGTTGGCAAGGACCCCACCCGCATCGAGGACATCTGGCAAATGGCCATGGTCAGCCCTTACTGGCGCAACGGTCCCATCCTCAACAACGCCATCTCCGGCGTGGACCAGGCCCTATGGGACATCAAGGGTAAAATGGCCAACATGCCCGTGTATGAGCTGCTCGGCGGCAAGGTACGCGAGGGCGTGCGCGTGTATCGCCATGCCGACGGTAAGACCCTGGAAGAGGTCGGCGATCGCGTGCAGGCCTATATCGAGGACGGCGTACAGGTGGTGCGCGTGCAGTGGGGCGGCTACGGAGGAAACGCTCACGGCGCCATTCAGAACCTGCTCCAGCCGCCGGAAGGCGCCTGCGAGGGTGCCTATTACGATCCTCTCAAATATCAGCTTTCCGTTGTCAAGCTGTTCGACTACATCCGCAACCGCTTCGGCTTCGAGCTGGAGCTGTGCCACGATGTGCACGAACACTTAGATCCCATCGAGGCCGTGCGCCTTGGCAAGGAGCTGGAGCCCTATCGCCTGTTCTTCTATGAGGATGCCCTCGCTCCCGAGCAGATCGAGTGGTTCCGCCTCATGCGTCAGCAGACCTGCACCCCCATTGCCATGGGCGAGCTGTTCAACAACCCGCGCGAGTGGACGCCGCTCATCGCGGAAAAGCTCATCGACTTCATCCGCGTACATACCAGCCAGATCGGCGGTATCACCCCAGCCATGAAGCTTGCGCACTTCTGCGATGCCTTCTCCGTGCGCACCGCCTGGCACGGCCCCGGCGACGTGTCGCCCATCGGCCACGCGGCCAACATCCATATGGATCTGGCGCTGTGGAACTTCGGCATTCAGGAATGGTCCGGCTTCAACCAGGCAAGCCAGGATGTGTTCCCCGGCTGCCCGGAGCTCAAAAAGGGCTATGTATACGCCAACGACAAGCCCGGCCTTGGCATCGACATCGACGAGGAGCTGGCCAAGAAGTTCCCCTGCAGCGAGGCGCTTCCCTTCTGGACCAACTGCCGCCGTCCCGACGGCACGCTCCAGCGCCCCTAAAGCAAAACCCTGCTGCAAAGCGAAAGCCTATATCGTGGGCCGTGACAAAATCCGTCACGGCCCCCTTTTTTTAGCAATTCCAACCGTAAATTTGACAAAGCCATGCACGAATACTATGATAGAATGAGTAAAATATTGATCGATTTGGGGAGGCACACATGCAGGCATTAGATACCATGGGCCGCGAGGCAAAGCAAGCCGCGGCAGTTTTAAGCGTAAGTCCCGTAGGTCAGCGCAACGAAGCCCTGCTGCGCATGGCCTCTTCCCTGGAGCAGCAAACAGAACATTTGCTCCGGCAAAATGTTCTGGATATACAGAACGCAACGGTCGCCGGCCGCAGCGCCGCCTTTATCGAGCGGCTGACCTTGACCAGGGACCGCGTCCGTTCCATGGCCGATGGCCTGCGCCAGGTCGCTTCCCTGCCCGATCCTCTGGGCAAGGTTCTGGGCGGATGGACCCGTCCTAACGGTCTTTCCATCGAAAAGCGCAGCGTGCCCCTCGGCGTGATCGGTATCATCTTCGAATCGCGGCCAAACGTTACGGCGGACGCCGCCGGGCTGTGCCTTAAATCCGGCAACGCCTGCATCCTGCGTGGCGGATCGGACGCAATTAACTCCATCCTTGCCATCGCCGATGTGTTGGGGAACGCTCTGGAACAGACGGGCCTGCCTAAGGGCGCGATCGGCGTGGTGCGCGATCCCTCCCGCGAGGCGGCCACCTATCTGATGGGCATGCGCGAATACCTGGACGTGCTCATCCCCCGCGGCGGGGCATCCCTCATCCGCTCCGTGGTGGAAAACGCCAAGGTCCCCGTGATCGAAACCGGTACAGGCAACTGCCACATCTATGTGCATGAGGCCTGCAGCGACTATCAAATGGCGCAAAAGATCCTCATCAATGCCAAGACGCAGCGACCCTCTGTGTGCAACGCTGTTGAAAGCCTGCTGGTGGATAGGAGCATCGCGGCAAAGTTTTTGCCCGATTGCCTGCGTGCCCTTGCGCAAAAGGGCGTTCAGATCCGCGGCTGCGAGGAGACGCGCGCCCTGTTCCCGGATGCCGTCGCCGCAACAGAAGAAGACTATGCCACCGAGTACAACGATCTGATCCTTGCCGTCAAGGTTGTATCGGGCCTGGATGAGGCCATCAGCCACATCACAAAGTACGGCACGCGCCATTCCGAGTCCATATTGACCAACGACTATGCGGCGGCGGAAAGCTTTCTGAACCGCGTGGATGCGGCGGTGGTCTATGTCAACGCCTCCACCCGCTTTACCGACGGCGGCGAGTTCGGCTTCGGCGCGGAAATCGGCATCTCCAACCAGAAGCTGCACGCCCGCGGCCCCATGGGTTTGGAGGAGCTGACAACCTATAAATACGTCGTGCGCGGCAGCGGTCAGATACGCGGATAAAAAATATGTGACAGACTTTTTGAAAAAATGTATCAAAAATGTGAATTTGTGGAAACGCAGCACGGCTTGTGCTCGTTAGAAGGGTGGTGACGGCGTGCAGGAGCAGCAGCTCGATATCGATTCTCTGGTGCGGCAATACGGCACGATGGTCGTGCGCCAGGCGTATCTGTACCTGAAGGATCGCCAAAAGGCCGAGGATGTCTGCCAGGAGGTTTTTCTGCGCCTGTACAAAAAGCAGCCGCAGCTGCCGGACGAGCAGAGCGAAAGGGCCTATATACTTCGCGTCACCATCAACCTTTGCAAGGACTATTTAAAAAGCGCCTGGCATCGCAAGGTTTCCCCCATGGCCGATGGTTACGACGCGCCCAGCCCCGTGGACACGCCGGAAGCGCACGCCATGCAGAGCGAATCCCGCGAGCTTTTATACGATGCGGTGCTAGCGCTTCCGCCCATCTATAAAGATGTTGTCCTGCTGTTTTACTACAACGATCTGCCTACGGCAGAGATTTCGCGCATATTATCCATTCCGGAGGTCACGGTGCGCACCCGATTGATGCGGGCCCGCGCGCGGCTTGCAACGGCATTGAGGGGGAAAATCAAGAATGACGAATCGTTCTGAGCAGGAGCGGATCGACAAAGCCCTGTCCGGTTTCCGTGAGATCGCGCAGGTTAAATTGGAACAGCTGTGCGCGGATGAGCGCATGGTGTCCCATGTGCGCGCACGAATCGAGCAAAGCCCGCAGCGCGCAAGGCCCGCTTCCTGGGCCTTCGGTCTTGCGGCAGCCTGCCTGGTGGTGATGCTGGTTTCCGGCGCGCTGCTGTTGCCCAATCTCATGGGCCGCACGGCCACGCGGCAGATGCAGGACTTTTCCGTCGATGTATCGCCTGCGGCGCTGACCGCGCCAAAGCCCCTGGCCCTTGCCACGGAGCAGCTTTCCTATTCGCAGGATGGCACGCCTCTTCCCTACACCATCGTTGAGGCACAGCCTTATGTGGAGAATTACGCCGTAGCCCTGGCCAGCAACGGCCTGTACGGCTATCTGGATGAGGACGGCCGCTGGGCCGTAGCCGCCATTTACGACAAGGCCGAGGCCGTATGCGACGGTTGCGCGAACGTGACCCTCAACGGCCGCGAGATGACCATTGTCCTTCCCTGATTTGAACACGATTCCGCCGCCGGCGCTCATGCTGCTGGCGGTTTTCTTTTTTTGGAGTTATCGTTATTTTGCATCTTTATCGCGTTTGTTTTTCTTTTTCGTATCTTAAGAAAAACAGGGTTGACAGCTAGTTTTTGTAGTTGTAGTCTGAAAAGAAGCCATGGGAATATGACAGAAAAGGAAGTGTACATTCCCCCATGAATCCACAGGATCTGACCCTCGCTATCCGCTGGTTTACGGCAGCCATTGCCGATGTGCGCGCCGTACAGACGCTTTCCGCCGTGCAGGAGCCCCTCTGCTCCCTCGTATGCTACCATTGCCAGCAGGCGGCAGAGCGCATGCTGAAGGGCGTTTTGGCCTTCCATGGCCAGAACATCCCCGAAACGCACCACATCGCCCTGCTGCTCAGGCTGGTCAAGGAACAAAGCGCCCTGCTAAAGGATCTGACCAACGACCTTTCCCTTTTGACCGTGTACGCGGGCGAAAACATACTGGCCGTATCCAAGGAACCGACCAAGGAAGAGATGCAGCGGGCAATCTCCCTTGTCGACACGCTGCAAAAGGCTCTGAATAAGGCCTCTTATCCCATGCCTGCCTAAAGCCCGTCGTTTTTTGCGCATAAAGAGGTGAGTTGTTTTTTATGGAGCTTGAAGTCAGCATTTACCCAAAGTACATGACGCTCTTCGGCCTGCGCCTGCCCGTTTCCGGCGTGATTGCCAGCGCCGTCGTGCTGTGTTTGATCCTCTGCCTGCTCTTTATCAATCTCTATATCCGCAAACGCTTCACCGAGCGGCCCAAGGGTCTGCAGAACGTGTTGGAGCTGGCCGTGGAAGGCCTGACGAACTTTGCAAAAGGCCACGTGGGCGAATGCGCCGATTTCGTTGCGCCTTTTGCCCTCACCTTCATGCTGTATGTATTCTTCACCACGTTTGTGGAAATCTTCGGCCTGCCGCCGGCAACGGAGGATCTGAACTGCACCCTGGCGCTGGGTTTGTGTTCGCTGATCGCGGTCAACGTGACCGCGCTCAAGTTCCGCGGGCTCAAGGGCAGGATTCGCAACCTTTCCTCCCCCAATCCCGTGGTGTTTCCCGTGCGCATCCTGGCCGATGTGATCGCGCCGTTTTCCATGGGCATCCGCCTGTTTGCGAACGTGCTGGTGGGCGGCGTCATCATGCAGCTGGTCTATATGGTGGTGCCGGTGCTCTTGCCGGCGGCCGTTTCCTCGTATTTCAACGTGCTGCACGTGGGCATACAGACCTTCGTTTTTTCTCTTTTGTTCCTCACCTACACAGGAGAAGCTGTAGAATAGCTTTTCTACAACAGTACAGTTTCGTTTTTTAGT
Organism: Christensenellales bacterium; assembly: GCA_050309765.1. Lineage (GTDB taxonomy): Bacteria > Bacillota > Clostridia > Christensenellales > UBA1750 > CALWRM01. The sequence goes on along the minus strand of JBNRMU010000092.1, from coordinate 6,676 downwards.
TAAGCACCATTTTTCAGGAGGAAATGCAATATGTCTACACTCGGTTTCATCGCCATTGCCGCCGCCGTCGCCGCCCTGGTCTGCGGCGTTTCCGCCGTTTCCATGTCCATTGCCACGTCGCGTGCTGTGGACGCCATCGCCCGTCAGCCCGAGGCCGCCGGCCGCGTCAACTCCTCGCTGATGTTCGGTCTGATCATGATGGAGACCACCGCCGTATACGCGCTGCTGGTCGCCATTTTGCTCATCTTCGTACTGGGCGGCGCCGCCTGATCGCGACAAAAACCGTCAAGCACTCCTAAAAGCCAAACCATAGGAGGCCTATCCAATTGGAAGGACTATTCGATATCACCACGATCCTTTGGCACGTGCTCAACGCCGCCATTTTGTTCGTTGCGGTTTATTTTCTGCTGTATAAGCCCGTGCGCAGCTTTCTGAAAAAGCGTGAGGATTCGGTAAACGCCAAGCTGGACGACGCCGATCAGCGCCGTGAAGAGGCGCAGCGGCTTCTGCAACAGGGTGATGAGGCCTTGCAAAACGCCAGGCTGGAGGCTGAAAGCTCCGTAAGCCAGGGCATGCAGCAGGCGCAAACGCGCGCGGACGAGATCCTGGCCGACGCAGACGAACAGGCAAAGCAGATCGTACAGCGCGCTAAGGACGAAGCGGAGCTCATCCGCAAAAACGCTCACGACGCCATGGTGGACGAATCCGCCCAACTGGCCGTGCTCATCGCCGAAAAGCTGCTTTCCCGCGAGGTCACGCCTGCGGACGATCAAAAGCTGATCGATCAATTGCTGAACAATGTGGAGGAACGCCATGCTTAAGGGCAGATTGCTTTGTGCAAGGCCTCTGGACGATGCAACCGTTCAGCGCATTGAGCAGCGCTTTTCTTCCATCCTGGGCGATGATGTGCAGCTTGAGCAGCTGATGGATGCGTCCCTTCTCGGCGGCATTCGCGTCGAGGTGGACGGACGCGTGTACGACGGCAGTCTGCGCCTGCAGTTAAGCGAAGTATTGGAGCACCTGCAGGCCCGAAAGGAGGACTAAGGCTTTGAGCATGTTCGATATCAAATCCGTCGGCGCGGAGCTGAAAAGCAGGCTCAAAAGCTACACTCCCCTGCCGGATATCCGCGGTGCCGGGCGCGTTTTGCGCGCCGGCGACGGCGTCGTGCATTTAAGCGGACTCAACGGCTGCCGCCTGGGCGAATTGATCGAATTTGCAGAGGGCGGCTACGCCATCGTCATGAACCTGGAGGAAGACGAGGTCGGCGCGGTACTGCTGGGCAGCGACGAAACCGTTTCCGTCGGCCAGAATGCCTACGGCACGGGCCAGGTGCTTTCCGTTCCCGTGGGCGACACGCTGCTGGGGCGGGTGGTCAATCCGCTGGGCCAGGTGATGGACGGTGGCAGCGCTTTGCATCCAGCCGATTATTATCCCATCGAAGCGCCGGCGCCTACGATCCTGGACCGCAGCCCCGTGGACAGTCCGCTGGAAACCGGCCTTTTGGCCGTGGACTCCATGGTGCCCATCGGCAAGGGCCAGCGCGAGCTCATCATCGGCGACAGGCAGACGGGTAAGACCTCCATTGCCGTGGATGCGATCTTGAACCAGCGCGGCAAGAACGTCGCCTGTTTTTATGTTGCCATCGGCCAGAAGGCCTCCTCCGTCGCTCAAATCGTCGATACGCTTAAAAAAGGCAGCGCGATGGACTATACCTGTCTTATTTGCTCCACCGCTTCGGACTCGGCCACGCTGCAATACATTGCGCCCTACTGCGGTTGCGCCATGGCGGAGTATGTCATGCGCACTGGCCGCGATGCCCTGATTATCTATGACGATCTGAGCAAGCACGCGGTGGCCTACCGCGCCATGTCGCTGCTTTTGCGCCGCCCGCCGGGACGCGAAGCCTATCCGGGCGACGTGTTCTATCTGCATTCCCGCCTGCTGGAGCGTGCCGCCCATCTGTCCGAGAAAAACGGTGGCGGTTCTTTGACGGCCCTGCCCATCATCGAAACGCAGACGGGCGATATCTCCGCCTATATCCCCACGAACGTGATCTCCATCACCGACGGACAGATTTATCTGGATACCGATCTGTTCCGCAGCGGTGTGCGTCCGGCGGTCAGCGGCGGGCTTTCTGTCTCGCGCGTGGGCGGCTCTGCCCAAAACAGCGCCATGCGCACCGCGGCCAGCCAGCTGAGGCTGGACCTTGCCCAATACAGGGAGCTGCAGGTGTTCGCCCAGTTCTCCTCCGAGATGGACAGCGCCACCCAGGCCACGCTGCACTTCGGCGGCCTGCTGACCGAGCTTTTGAAGCAGCCCAACAACGCTCCCATGGAAAACGCGGTGCAGGTCTGTTTGCTGTACGCCTTAACGCGCAAACTGCTGCCGAAGAACGCTTCTTTGGATCTTCTGCGCAGCTTCAAGGCTGAGTTCCCGGGGTATCTCAGGAATGCGCATCCGTATATCCTAAGCGCGATCGAAGGCAGCGGCAGGCTTGACGATGATACGCAGCGCGATCTGCGCACGGCCATAGACGCCTGGCTGGAGCTGCATCGGCCGGAGTGGGAGGAAGCATGAGCTCTGTTGCGGAAATCCGCCGCCACATCGGCGCCGTCAACGACACCGCCAAGATCACCCGCGCCATGCAATTGATCTCCTCTGCCAAGATGCGCAAGGCCATGCAGCTGCACGACAACAACCTGCAGTACTTTCAGCGGGCGCGTTCGGTCATCCGTTTCCTGCTGGAAAACAGCGGCGGTGAGGAGATACAAAATCCCTATTTTGTGCAGCGTCCGGGCAAGCGGGCGGCCTTTTTGGTCATTACGGCGGACAAGGGGCTTTGCGGCGGCTACAATATGGATATACTCCACCTGGCGGAAAAGGCCATGGAGGATATCGACTACAACGAGCGCTTTTTGTTCACCATCGGCTATGTCGGCAGCGATTATTTCCAGCGCAAGGGCCTGCATCCGGATATCAACTATCTGCACATCATCCAGGATCCGAGCCTGAAAAGCGCCCGTGCCATCACCTATGAACTGGAAACGCTCTTTAATTCCGACCTGCTGGACGAGGTCTATGTGGTGTATACGGAGCTGAAGCGCATGGGTGTGCTGCGGCCACGGGTGCTGCGTCTGCTTCCCATCCTGCCCGAGGATTTTTCCGGTGCTGAGCTTTTGCACACGCCCACGAATACCCTGAACTACCATCCCGGCCTGCAAAAGGCTCTGGACGATATCGTCCCCCACTATCTGATCGGCCTTGTGTATTCGGCGTTGGTGCAGGCTTTTGCCAGCGAACAAAGCGCCCGTATGGCGGCCATGGACGCCGCCACGCGCAACGCCGAAGAAATGCTGCAAAAGCTGAGTTTGGAGCTGAACCATGCAAGGCAAACCGTTATCACCCAGGAAATCACCGAAATCATCTCCGGAAATCCCGACCAAGGAGGCGTCAGACTATGAGCAAGGGCCAGGTTATCCGCATCGTCGGTCCCGTGCTGGATGTGCGCTTTGAGGACGGCCGGTTTCCGCCCATCCATACCCTTTTGTACGTGTTGGACGGCAGCAGGCGCGTGGCTGCGGAAGTGGCCCAGCACCTTTCCGACAGCGTGCGCTGCATCGCCCTGCAGGCAACGGAAGGTCTTTCCCGCGGTCTTATGGTCGAGGACACCGGCAACCCCATCCATGTGCCGGTGGGCGAAAGCGTGCTCGGCCGCGCCTTTGACGTGCTGGGCCGCCCCATCGACGGTGAGCCGGCTCCAGCAAATGCCCCCCTGCGCCCCATCCACCGCGCCGCGCCCAGCTTTGCCGAGCAGCGGCCGGCCACACAGGTGTTCGAGACCGGCATCAAGGTGATCGACCTGTTGGCCCCCTATGCGCGTGGCGGCAAAATCGGCCTGTTTGGCGGCGCCGGCGTGGGCAAGACCGTGCTCATTCTGGAGCTGATCCACAACATTGCCACCGAGCATGGCGGTTATTCCGTGTTCACGGGTGTGGGCGAGCGCAGCCGCGAGGGCAACGATCTTCTAAACGAGATGCGTTCCTCCGGCGTGATCGAAAAGACCGCCCTGGTCTTTGGCCAGATGAACGAGCCGCCGGGAGCGCGCATGCGCGTGGCCCTGACCGGTCTTACCATGGCGGAGCATTTCCGCGACGAAGAACAGCAGGACGTGCTGCTCTTCATCGACAACATCTTCCGCTATATCCAGGCGGGCAGCGAGGTTTCTGCCCTGCTTGGCCGTCTCCCCTCCGCCGTCGGCTACCAACCCACGCTGGCCACCGAAGTCGGCGCCCTGCAGGAAAGGATCGCCTCCACGGATAAGGGCTCCATCACCTCAGTGCAGGCCATCTACGTGCCCGCGGACGATCTGACCGACCCCGCGCCGGCGGCCATCTTCTCCCATCTGGACGCTACGACCGTGCTCACGCGCCAGGTGGCGGAGATGGGCATTTACCCCGCCGTGAGCCCCCTGGACTCCTCCTCCCGCATACTGGACCCGGCCATCGTCGGTCAGGAGCATTACTCCGTGGCCCAGCGCGTGCTGGAGGCCCTGCAGCGTTACCGCGAGCTGCAGGACATCATCGCCATCCTTGGCATGGATGAGCTTTCCGAAGAAGATCGGCTCACCGTGCACAGGGCGCGCCGCCTGCAGCGCTTTCTCTCCCAGCCCATGTTCGTAGCCGAGGTTTTTTCCGGCATTCCCGGCAAATACATCAAGGTGCAGGACACCATCGCCTCCTTCAAGGCCGTGGTGGACGGCGAGGCCGACGATCTGCCCGAAAGCGCCTTCTTCATGGCCGGCGACCTGGAAGACGTGCGCCGCAAGGCGTTTGCAGAGAAAGGCAAGTAACGCTCCATGCCCAATACATTTCGCATCCGCGTGATCACGCCGGAGCACACCTTTTTTGACGACGAGGCGCAAATGCTGATCGTCGAGGCGGCGGACGGCCGCTACGGCATCATGGCCGGACATGAGCCCGTGGTTCTTTCCATGGTGGAAGGACTGCTCCGCTTTCAACTGAAGGACGGCAGCTGGAAAGAAGCGGCTGCCTCCTCCGGCTTTGCCACCGTTTTGCCCGACGAAGTGACCGTGATGCTCCAGACCGCCGAATGGCCTGAGGACATCGATAAGAACCGTGCCCTGGAAGACGCCCGCATCGCCAATGAGCGCCTGCGCCAGCAAAAGAGCATGCAGGAATACCACCTTGCCCGCACCATGCTCGCCCGGGCGATGGTGCGCCTGCGCGTGACCAGCCGCAGCACGGGCGGCGAATAGATGGCTTTTGACGACGAAGCGTGGGCATATTTTTGCAGTCGAAACTGCATTGACAACGGATTTCAATTCTGTTATACTTCTAAACGCTGGTTCTTCTGATCTGGAGAGATGGCTGAGCGGTTTAAAGCGCTGGTCTTGAAAACCAGTGATGCCCAAAAGGCACCGGGGGTTCGAATCCCTCTCTCTCCGCCAAGCCTTGGAGAAGTACCCAAGAGGCCGAAGGGGCTCCCCTGCTAAGGGAGTAGGGTGCGAAAGTGCCGCCCGGGTTCAAATCCCGGCTTCTCCGCCATCAACCCCCCGTATCTAACCGATGCGGGGGGTTTGTTTTTATCGATTAGCGAATGAAGTCATTGAAGAAAGGATCGAGGAAAGATGGTTAAGAACTACATAAAGCTTAAACTCCTATCGATTCTTTAGGATCATTATGCCTTTCTCGATGTGGAGAATTATTTGGCCGATCGGTTGTTTGTGCAGCATCAAGTAGTTGTTAAATTCGGCAGTGAGTATGCCCGTAACGACAGCAAATATCTCATTGTTTTCTGTAAGGTGAAAAAGCGTGATTCGTCTCGCTTTCTGGATGCTTTGGCCGATCTGTCGAGCAAAATGCTTCTCCTTGGGTATACAGATTATGAGGAGCGGTGCGCCTGCTTGATGAACTTCATTAAGGATGCTTCACATGATCATACTCAATGTTGAGCAACGTCCCATAGCTGCTGATTCTTCCCATCTTTCTTGTTTTCCCCTCAACACTTCCCCTTCCCCGTTCGTCTTATATATGAAAGCACTTGGAAAGGAATTCATTCGATGCTGGAGGAGCTTTTCGCGCAGTACCATCAGGAGCTTGTGCGCTGGTGTCAGACGATGACCGGCGAGATAAGCGCCGCGCAGGATATCGTGCAGGAAGCATTTTTGCGCGCAATGCTGCATGCCGATCTTCTGGAGACGCTTTCGCCGTCTCAGCGCCGTTCCTGGCTGTACCGCACGGTCAAGCACCTGTACATCGACGGCTTTCGCCGCAGGCGCTTCGAAACCACGGCGCAGTTTCTTCCTGAAACGGCCGTCCTGCCGCATGCGCACAGCCGTATCGAGTGGGAGGAGCTTTTATCCGCCCTTCCGAACATCGAGGGCACGCTGTTTTACCTTCGCTATCTGCAAGGCTACACCTCGCAGCAGTTGGGTGAGCTGTTTTCCCTTCCGCCAGGCACCGTCCGATCCAAGCTTTCCTCAGCCCGCATGCACCTAAGGCGCCTATTGGAAAATATCTGAAAGGAGATATCCGATATGTTTGAAAAGAAAAAGCTCGTGATCAATACGGAGGTTTTGGATACCAGAAAAATGCGCTTAGAGGATTATGAGCGCTATGAACTGATCCTCATCAACACAGAGCTGATGATCGTAAG
>JBNRMU010000091.1:0-15438 GCA_050309765.1 Christensenellales bacterium | reverse complement strand
GCGCAGCAGGTTGCTGTGCAGCTGCTTGCGGATAATCAGCAGATATCGGAAATCACGCTTACCGCCGCCGACGACTGGAAGCATACTTTCAGCGGTCTTTTGAAATATGACCAGGCGGATGGGCATGAGATCATCTACGAGGTGCGCGAGCCCAGGATCGAGGGGTATGAGAGCCGTGTGTCGGGCTCTGTGGAGCAAGGTTTTTCCATCACCAACACCGCCGCGGAAACAATCACGATCCCCGTGCAAAAGCGCTGGGTCGGCCCGAAGCTTTCTCAAGTTGTTGTCTTGCTGTTGGCGGACGGAGTTGAGATCGACCGCGTTACACTGAGCGACGCGAACAACTGGTCGCACGAGTTTGACGGTTTATTGAAATACGATGCGACGGACGGACACGAAATCCTCTACTATGTGGGCGAGGAAGTGCCCGAAAACTATAGCTTCGATCTGGAAGGTTCTGTGGAAACCGGCTTTACCCTGATCAACAAAAACGGCGAGGCCACGCAGGTCAGCGTGCGGAAACGTTGGGTTGGTCCAATCGCCGGTCCTGTCGTCGTGCGCCTGTTGGCGGACAAAACGCCCATACGCGATATGGTGCTGAGTGAGGAAAACAACTGGAGCTTTACGTTTGCCGGCCTGCCAAAGTACGGCGAACTGGACGGACACGAAATCGAGTATACAGTTTCGGAGGATGTTCCGGCAAACTACGAATGCGAGATCACGGGCACGGCCGCACAGGGCTACACGATTGTAAACACCGCTGTAGAAACGATCGATATCCCGGTGCTCAAGACCTGGATAGGACCGGCGGCCAGCGCCGTCCAGGTGACCCTGCTGGCGGATGGCGTCCGCAAGGCGGAGGCAACGCTCACAGCGGCGGTCGGCTGGTCGCACAGCTTTACCGGCCTGCCCAGGTTCGATCCGACAGACGGACACGAGATCGAGTACAGCGTTGAGGAAAGCAGTTTGCCTGACTATCTATCCAGGGTTACGGGTTCCGCGGCGCAGGGCTTTACCATTACCAACACCGCCTCGGAAACGATCACAATCCCTGTGCAAAAGGTTTGGATCGGTCCCGCGGCCAGGGAAATCGGCGTACAGCTGTTGGCCGACGGAACGATTGTGCGGGAAATCGTGCTTTCCAGGGCAAATGCCTGGAAGCACAGCTTCGAAAATCTGCCCAAATACTCCGCGACCGACGGGCATGCGATCCATTACACCGTGCGCGAAGTGCACATCACCGGTTACACGACCACCATACAGGGCGACCAAAGCGTGGGCTTTGTTATTCGCAATGTAAATGTGAAAACAACGTCTGTCGCGATAGAAAAACGCTGGGTCGGCAAGCCGCTTTCCGGCGCCACGATCCGCCTGTACGCGGATGGGGTGTTTATCGCCTATGCGGAATTGAACGCCGCCGGCAACTGGCGATACAGCTTCACCAACCTGCCCAAATACGATGCATTGGACGGCCATGCGATCGAGTATACCATTCAGGAGGATTCGATCTACAAGTACAGCTGCCAGATCACGGGGAACGCGGCAAGCGGCTTTGTCGTTACAAATACGCAAAAGGAAAGGCATGATCCCAAATCACCAGCCCCCAAGACTGGCGATAGCGCGCTAATCGGCCTATATGCCGGCTTACTGCTGCTGTCTGCGATCATGCTTGCCGCCATCCTTATGCATGGACGCAAGCGCAAACAAAGATAAACTCGTGAAATACGTTGGTTTATGACACGACAAGAGCCTTTGATCCGCTTACAGATCAAGGGCTCTTATTCTCTGTGGCGATATGGTGGATTGGCTTTGTAATACAAGTGAAACTATGGTATACTAGCTGTGCAAGATAAACATTCAATAAAATTCAATGCTGACCTGCGCATCCTGCGGTTGGCGGAAAGAGAGCAGCAATGACAAACGACATCGAAAGCGGCACCGTCCATTCGCCTTCGCGTGAGGCGATCCTTCTGGCGCTGTTTGAAAACTACGAGAGCATTTACGATGTGGACGCACAAACCAATTCGTATCAGTGCTACCACGAAAGCGAGGCTTTCCGCGAATTGCGCATCGAGAGCAAAGGGGACGATTTTTTCGATACAATGGGGAAAAACCTCAAAAAAACCGTCTACCCGGCCGACCAGGACTACGTGCGCACAATGCTTTCACGCAATAATCTTTTGGAAACGCTTAAAAGGGATAAGTACTATTCCATCGTGTATCGCCTGGTCGTGGATGGGGAGCCGAGGTTCCACAAGGTACGCGCCGTGATGGAGCAGGTCGACGGCCATCCGCACATACTGCTGGGCGTACGCAATATAGACGAGGCTGTGCGCTCGGATCAGGCAAACCAGGAAAAGCTTGCCTCCATGTACCAGAAGGAGAAAAACCATATGGAGGCGATCCTTGGCACGGCGGCAAGCTATATGGAGGCAAACCTCACCAGGGATGAAGTGCTGGAGTTTAAACTGCAAAACCCATCCTCCATGGAAGATTCGATCGCCTCGTTTTTTCCTGAATCGAAACACGTCTCCTACAGCGAACTGGAGCGCTGGCGCTGCGAAAAGTGCATCGCCGACAATGTGGAGGCCTACGCCAGAACCAGCAAACGCGAAAATCTGATTCAAAGCTTTGAACGCGGCGAAAAGCGAGCTTCGATCATGTTTTCTATGCGCAACAAAGATGGAAGCTCCCGGTTGTGCAGAAAGGTCTTTTATCTATACCGGGATGATGCTTCCGACGATATACTGTCCTTTTGCGTCGTGTACGATCTGACCGAACAGCAAAAGCGAGAGATGGAGATGGAAAAGCTGGAGGACGAGCTGAGAATGAGCCGTATCCGCAACTCCACCAGCCAGATGCAGCCGCACTTTCTCTACAACGCCCTGGGTTCCATCCAGGAGGTGATCCTGGACGATCCCGCCTACGCTTCCAAGCTTCTGGGCGATTTTACCATCCATCTGCGCAGTTGTATCCGCGCGATGGAAAACGACGAGCCGATCCCCTTTGCCAGGAGCTTGACAACATACGCGCCTATGTCAGCATCGAGCAGATGCGCTTTGGCAAAAAGCTGAAGATCAGCTATCGGATCGAAGCGGATAACTTTTGCGTGGTGCCGCTCAGCATCCAGCCGTTGGTGGAAAACGCCATCCGTCACGGCGTGTATGAGCGGGGCCCTGTTGGCGGTACGGTGACGATCAGAAGCTTTGAAACCAAGGACGCCTGGAAGGTCCTGGTGGAGGACGACGGCGTGGGCTTCGACGTACCCGCCTATAAAAGGGCGGTCGCTTCCGGCAGACGCGACTCCACCGGCCTAAAGAACATCACCTTCCGTCTGGACAAGGTGATGCACGCGCAGGTGCAGATCGAAAGCCAGGTGGGCGTAGGAACTAAGGTATGCGTGACAATACCGAAAGGAGGCGAAAAATGAGAACGATCCTTGTAGATGATGAAGTGCTCATGCTCAAGCGCTTTGCGCGCCTCAGCGCGTCCATTCCCGATCTCAATCTCGTGGGCCAGTTTGAAAGCGCCGCCGATGCGCTGGCCTTTGCAAAAGACAATGTGGTGGAACTGGCGTTTCTCGATGTGGAAATGCCGATCCTGAACGGGATTGAGCTTGCCAAGCAGCTGCGCAGGATCCGCCGCGATATCCTGATCGTGTTCGTCTCTGCATACGATCGGTATGTTTGGGACTTCAACCAGATCGGCGGAGACTATTACATCCTCAAACCCTACACCAATGAGACGCTGGAGATGGCCATGGAGCGCATCCGCCTGCTGGCAAGACGCCAGATGAAGGAGCTGTATATCCAGACCTTTGGACGATTTGTGGTGCTCAAGAATGGAAAACCCCTGCCACTGACCGGCAAGGCCAAGGAGATACTGGCGCTTGTCGTTACGCGCCGGGGCCGTGAGATCAGCAATGAGGAGATCTACAACACCATCTGGGAGGGCAGGGAATACAGCAATGCGAACATGAGCGTTTTGTATAATGCCCTGCGCCGCCTGCGCCAAACGCTCAAGCAGGCGGGCTGTGAAGACCTGCTGCTTTCCACCACCCGCGGACAGATCATCAACACCGCTTTGTTCGACTGCGATTATTACGCCGCACAGGACAAAAACCTGGACCTGAGCGGGCGCTTTAACGGCGAATTCTTGTCCGAATACTCCTGGGCGGAGGCAATCCTTGCCAACATCATGAACGGCGGACGCTCCGAACCGTGATCCGCTACATCCATCCCCGCAAAGCGCTGCATTGTGCATAGCGTTTTGTGGGGTATCTTCATGCCCGGCATCTTTTGCCGGGGGCTGGAAAGGTGATTTACGCGATGGTATACTAAAGATCGGAAGCGCAGTTGCGCCCACGCCACTATTGGCGTGCGCAGGTGCTGCGCCGACCTTAGCGCTTCAATCATTGAAAGGAGAACTGCCCTTATGCGCATCACCTTTATCGGCACCAGCCACGGCGTTCCGGAGGCCCACCGCCGCTGTTCGTCCTATCTGCTGGAAATAAACGGGGCCTATTACATCATCGACATGGGCACCCAGACCATCGAGGACCTGCGCCGCCTGGGCATCGCCATCGACGACGTGCGCCTTGTCATCTGCACCCATCCCCACGGCGACCACACCAACGGCCTGATCTCCTTTGTGGACCTTGTCAACTGGTATTTCAAGAGCGCAACGCCCACGGTGCTGCTGCCCGACGAAAGCATGATCGCGCCGCTCAAGGGCTGGATTGCCGCCACCAACGCATCGAATTCCGCCAATCTGCGTGAGGGCATTCATCTTGGCACGTTCAAGGAAGGTTTGGCCTTTGAGGATGAGAATATCAAGATCACTGCTGTGCCCACGCAGCATTGCAAAAACGCCTATGCTTTCCTGGTGGAGGCGGAGGGCAAGCGCATCCTTTTCACTGGCGATCTCAAGCATCCGAGCATCGATTTTCCCGCGCCGGCGTTCGAGCAGGAATTGGACCTCATCCTCTGCGAGCTTGCGCATTTTTCACCCGACGACTGCATTCCTGTGTTCGATAGGACCAAGGCGAAGAAAATACTGCACACCCACATCGCCCCCCGCTGGCACGAGGCGCTGGCAAGACAGCTTGCCGCCCCGCACCCCTATGAATACGGCGCGGTACACGACGGTATGGAACTCATACTCTGACAGAGATAGAGAAACGGCAGCCAAACGGCTGCCGTTTTTGATGGGGCAAGGGCTTATTTGATTTCGGGATGAACGCTTACATGCAGGCTCTGTACGATCTCGTGAAACGGGGTATGGGGGTCGAGCCATTCCTGCAGGCGGTCAAAGGGCACCAGCAGCGGCATGCGCGCGTGGATACTGCGAATCTGGGCGTCTGCGTCCCGCGTAAGGATGGAAAAGCAGGGGAGGGCCTTGGGCCCGTTTGGTTTTACGTACAGCCCGGCCAGGTACAGCATGCCGCCATCTATGGGGAAAAGGCATGGCGTATCTTTTTGCCGTCCGGCTGCTTTTGCCATTCGTAGTAAAACGAGGCGGGAACAAGGCAGCGGCGAAGATCGATGCTGCCCTGGAACATGGCTTTTTCCGCCGCCGTTTCGCTGCGTGTGTTGAACACCAGCATGCCCCGCGTGGGGTGCGTAAAGCCCCAGCGCATGGGAAACGCGCCAATCTTCCGCGTTACCGCGGAGGCGGCGATGACCGGCACCACATCCGTGGGGCGAAGGTCGCCCCCGCTTTTCATCGGGGTATTCAGACGTTCAGCCAGTTTCTGCGCCTGCGCGACCATTCCCTCAAGAAAGTCGTTGCCGGATTCTTGCTTTAGATGATAACGTCCGCACATGGATAAAACCCTTTATGTCAGGTCCTGGTGTTTTTTCATGCGCTTTACGCCGAGGTAGATAAACACGATAAAACCGGCGATCAGCACCAGCAGGGCGGGCAGGACCATGCGATCCATATCGCCAAACAGGGCGACGACGCCGCTGATCAGCGGCGCAAGGGCGGTCAGCGCAACCACCTTGGCGATGCCTTTGGCATATTCCTTTTTGTTTTTGATCTTTGCCGCGTAGGTCTTTGGAACGAGGCCAACGTCCCTGGTCAGGGCCAGCAGCCCCGCGTACAGCAGCAGGCAGGCGGAAAAACAGAACATTAGTATGGAATAGGCTTTGTCCACGGAAAAGACACCTCCCTGTGATTGCTTGTATTGGCACAGAGCCCGTTTACACCTATGCCTTCACCGGGCTGTACGTCCATTCGTAGCTACCGGCGGAAAGCGTCTTTCGGATATCGCTGTTTGGCAGCTGCAGCTGCGCCGTGCAGCCAAAGGGCACCGTGCAGCTGTAGCAAACCTTGCCGTCGGGTAAGAACTCCCAGGCCACCTTCCAGGTGCCGGAAGCGGAGGCGTATTCGGCCTGTGCCTTTTTCAGCTTTGGATGCATGTGGGGCGCAAGCCGCGCTTCCCTAAACCCGGGAGCAAGGGGAATAAGCCCTGCAACATCGCGATACAGCCAGGCGACGATGGAGCCATAGGCATAGTGGTTCAGGCTGTTCATGCCCGTGCCGGAAAGCGAGCCGTCCGGCAGTACGGAGTTCCAGCGCTCCCAGATGGTGGTGGCGCCAAGCTTCACGGCGTAGAGCCAGCCTGGATATTCTTCATTCAGCAGCAGATCGAAAGCCCGATCGGCCCAGCCGGCCGCGGTCAGTTCCTCACAAAGGATGGGCGTGCCAACAAAGCCGGTCTTAAGCTCCCAATCGCTCAGCTCCATCTTTTTTTCTAAGTCGCGCGTGGTGCGCTCCCTGTCCGGCGTAAGGTCGTGGTGCAGGGCGAGCAAAAGGCCGGTTTGCGTATCCACGGCGCAGCGGTCGGTGGCGGTGAAGTATTCCCTGCGGATGTAGGAAAGCATGCGATCGGCAAGCGCCTGGTATTTATCGGCTTCAGCCTGCCTGCCGAGCACCTTGGCCGCCTTTACGGTGAGCAATGCGCTGTAGCGCAGATGCGCCAGGGCGATGTAGCCTTTGTCTGTGCCGCCCTGTACGCCCTCCGCACCCTGGGGGCCGTCCAGCGCCAGCCAGTCGCCATAGTGAAAGTGGTCGCGCCAGCCGTGGTTTTGCTCCTCGGTACGGGCCATAAAGTCCACCCAGGCGCACATGCCGGCAAACTGATCCTCCAGCGCGCAGAGGTCGCCGCTGTACAGATACTGCGTCCAGGGGATCACGCAGGCCGCATCGCCCCAGGCTGCAGAAGAGCCGGCCAGATGGAAGGATGGCACGACAGGCGGCACTTCGCCGTCCAGGGACTGCTGTTCGGTGTACATATCGTGCAGGTATTTGGTGTAAAACGCCGCGCAGTCGCGCAGATACATGGCCGTGGGCGCGAACACCTGCGCGTCGCCTGTCCAGCCCATGCGTTCATCACGCTGGGGGCAGTCGGTGGGCACATCCAGGAAGTTGCCCAGCTGGCCCCACTGGGTGTTGTGGATGAGCTGGTTCACCAAATCGTTGCCGGTCGAAATCCAGCCCGTCTGCGGCAGATCAGATACCAGCACCAGGGCGGTGAAATCGTCGGGATTCAGGTTTTCCACACCCTCGATCTTCACATAGCGGTAACCGTAGAAGGTGAACTTGGGCTCAAGCACATGCTCGTTTCCGTCCGAGGTATAGATATACTCTGCCTTGGCCGTGCGCAGGTTTTCGTTGTAAAAATTGCCCTGCTGCAGGATCTCGCCAAACTGCAGATGCACCACGCGGCCCTTTTTTTCGTGCACGCGCAGGCGGAAGATGCCCGTCATGTTCTGGCCCACGTCCAGCACCGTTTCGCCCTTTGGCGTTACGATCAGCGTGCCCTTGCGCTCAGCAAATACGGTCACGGGCAGGGATAGCCGCGCACAGAGGCTGCCTTTGGGCGCATCGACGCAAACGGCGGCCCGCGATGCAAGGGGAAGAAGAGTATCGTCCCTGTGCTCGCCGTCGTAGATGTTGGAAAAGCAGATGTTGCTGCGCGTCACCGTCCAGCTATTGTCCGTGCCGATGAAATCCTCGGTTCCGTCCTCGTAGCGCAGAACAACTTGCGCGATCAGCTTCCAGCTGCCGCCGTAGGTGAAGGGCTTGTTTGGATCAAAGCCGAAGCGTCCCTTGTACCAACCGTTGCCAAGCTCTACGGCAAGCTCGCCGCCGTTTTTCAGCTGCTGTGTTACGTCAAAGGTCTGGTACTGCACCCAGGCGTCGTAGTTGTTGCAGTAGGGCGTAAGATGCTCCGCGCCGACCTTTTGCCCGTCGATGCGCGCTTCATACAGGCCCAGGCCGCAGATGTAGAGCCTTGCGGAAGAAACGGCCTTTTTGGGCATAATCTGTTTTAAAAAGATAGGATGGCGTACCTCACTGTCGTCGCAGCCGATCCACTTGGCAGACCAGGGCTCGTCCATCAGGCCGGTTTCGAACCAGTTGATATTGCTGTCTGCCTCTTCGCCTGTATCGCTTTTAACATGCACCTGCCAGGTGTAGCGCGTGCGCGGCTTCAGAGGAAGATCGAGCTTTGTGCACCGGCTGTCCAGCTCCGTCCAGCCGGTGTCGCAGATCGTTTCCGCATCCTGGCAAACGCAAAGGCGCGAGGCGACGGCACGGCTTCCCTTGGCGTCTTCCACGCGCCAGGTGAAGACCGTATGCGGCAAACAATAGCCCAGGGGATTGGACAGGTGGTTGACTTTACAGGCGGTGATGCGCATGGGTGTTTCCCTCCTTGCCAAGTGTTTGCTTTTAGAACAGGCGGCAGCCAAAGATCAGGCCATCGGCTGCCGCTTTTGTCAGCATAGGTTTGCTTTAAAACAGGCAGCCGCGCATGGAAAAGACAGATTCAAAAAATCAAACAACGGTTGCGTTTTAAATGGTCGAACGCATCGGCGGCGCTTACCCGATAAAGCCTAGCATCCAGTCGCGTACGGCATCTACCGCCATATCCAGATGGTAATCAAGGCAGAGGGTGTCGCCGGGGATTAAGACCAGCTTGGCGTTTTCGTAGGCGTTGGCCGCGTCGATGCCGTACTGCACGGGTACCGCCTCGTCCGCATCGCCGTGCACCAGCAGCACAGGGCCGTGGAAGGCCTTGATCGCCTGATCCACATAGATGGTCTGCGCCACACGCGCATAGTTGCCGCCCAACGTGCGTCCGTCGTGGATGGCGATCTCGTCTGGAATATGGTCGGGATCGAACTTCATGCCCAGCAGCTCGCCTTTACGCGCGCCCTCGGGGATCATCGTGGCGGGGGACATGGGGATGACGGCCTTGATCACGTCGCGCTTCATCGCCGCCGCCAGCATCACGGTCAGGCCGCCCTGCGAGTGGCCGCATAAGTACAGATCGGTGACAAAATCCAGTCCGCGCGCATAGTCGATCACGGTCATGGCGTTGGTCAGCCACTTATACAGCGTGTGGTTGTGGAAGGTACCCTCGCTGCTGCCATGGCCGTACATATCCACGCGCAGCGTGGCGTAGCCGATCTCGTTGAGGGCCTTGGCCACGGCCACGATGTGCCGCTCCTCCATATGGCCGGTAAAACCGTGGATGATGATCACCAGCGGGCAGCGCTGGGCGCCGGTTGCCGGTTTGTCCAGCTTTGCGTTCAGCCGGATTCCGTCGTCGCAAATGTACATGATGTTTTCCTCCCGTCAGTAGATGATTTTGATATGGTCCACGCCTAGGATTTTTTTGAATTCGTCCTCGTCTTTCACGCTCATCAGGTCCTGAAACTTGCCCGTGGACTTGTCCACAAAGCCGGCCGTCATCTCGCCTGTGCAAATGCTTTTTAGGATGGCCGGCTCCTGCGTGTTTGGGTCGAACTGAACTTTGGGCTTTTTTCGAAAGAGCGGCATGTGCGTATCCTCCTGAACAAAAACGTCGGTCAGCTTTTTTCAGTATGGAGAAAGCCAGGGAAAAATAACGGCAAAGCTTTTGTTGTTTTAAAAATAGAACCTGATTTCCTTCTGTATAAAAGTATAGCACAGTCTTTTATCTGTCACAACGAAAGTTAAAAAGGTACGTAGATTTGCATTTTTCAGCATCTAAAGTATGCATATTATTAGAGAAATGCATAAACTTCTGCAAAATATACGCCAAAGCGCTTGCTGTACAAAGCGGCGATCGTATACAATGTTTGCGGAGGTGTTCGTTATTTATGCTGAACGATAAGCAAAAGAAGCTATTGAAGGATATACTGTATATCGTGGTAGGAACGGCGGCCGTCGCTGCGGGGCTGGTGGTTTTCACCATTCCCAACGATATCGCACCTGGAGGCGTATCGGGCCTGGCAACGGCGCTGAGCTTTTTGCTCTGCGGACGGATTTCCGTGGGCGTTTTGACGCTGCTCATCAACGTGCCGCTGTTTTTCTTTACGGCGCGCCGTTTCGGCTACGGCCCGCTGCTGTCGTCCCTGGCGGCCACGTTGCTGCTCTCGCTGTTCATCGCCCTGTTCGATTATGTACTGCCGCCGTATACGGGCAATGTGCTGCTAGCGGCGGTGCTCGGCGGCGTGGTGATGGGCTTTGGCATGGCGCTTTTGTTTATGCGCGGCGCATCCACGGGCGGAACGGACCTTTTGAGCCTGCTGCTCAACGATCTGCTGCCCAATTTCTCCGTTTCCAAGCTGCTGCTGGGCGTGGACGCGCTGGTGGTGCTCGTTGCTGTGCTGATCTTCCGCGATGTGGAGGTGGCCCTGTATTCCATCGTCACCATTTACGTCACCACAAAGGTGATCGACGGTATCATGCAGGGCGCGGACAGCGAGCGGGTGATCTATGCCATCACCGAGCGCGGCGATGAGGTCAACCGCCGTCTGACCGTGGAACTGGAGCGCGGCGTGACCCTGCTGGACGCGCGCGGCGGCTATACGGGCAAGGAAAAGAAGCTGTTTATGGTCATCACCCACCGCAACCAGTTTGCCCAGACGCTGGCGGCGATCAAGCAGACCGACCCGGAGGCGTTCATCTTTGTTTCCAACGCCAGCGAGGTGCACGGCGAGGGCTTTAAGCCTATGAAATAAAGCTGCACATACGAGAAGCACGAACGGCCCTTTTTGGCAAAAGCTTGTCTTTACACATATGAAGCAGCAGGCGAGGACAACAAGGATGGAGATACGGACACCGCGGCTTATTCTGCGCCCATTGGGCACGGAGTATCTTGCCTCCGCACACCGCTATGCATCGGATAAAGAGAATACGAAGTACATGGCGTTCCTGCCCAACGAAACGCTGGAGGAGACCAGGCGCTTCCTGCTCAGCTGCGAAGAGGAATGGAAAAAGGAACACCCCGCCTATTATGAGTTTGCCGTTTTGCTGAACGGGACGCACATCGGCGCGGTGTGTCTGTATCTGGACGATGCGCACGAAACGGCGGAGCTTGGCTGGATCCTGGATCCAGCCTATCACGGGAACGGATATGCAACGGAAGCATCGCGTGCGCTTGTGGACTTTGGCAGGCAGCGCCTGGGCATACGGCGCTGTGTTGCGCACTGCGACGCGGAAAACAAAGCAAGCGAAGCCGTGATGCAAAAGCTTGGCATGCGGCTTGTCGGCCGCTGGGGAGGACGAAAAAACAAGGGTTCAGAGGAAGAAAGAAACGAGTGCATGTACGAATTGCTTCTATAAAATAGGCAAAAGAATTTTGAGCGGGGCGAAGATTTTTCGTCCCGCTCGTTTTATCCGGCGCTGTTTTATCAGAAGACGTACGCACTGCCGGCAAACACAGGCGCATATCCGCCTGCTGCCCGGCGTATCACAGATACGCTGCTGGCATTCATCGTTCCGTCTGCTGCGGCATCGCAAAAGGACTGCGCCTGAGAAGCGGGTCCAGGAGCGCGTCTTCGCTTTGGTCTTGCTCCATGGCTTCTTCATCCACATCGTCCGCATCCGTATCCGGCTGTGGAAAAGCGGGGACAAGGGGGTCTTCTTCCCACAGGCCCTCCCAGAAAGAAGAAAAGGGCGTTGGCACGGGGAAGGGGGTCGGCGTCGGCAAAGGGGTCGGCGTCGGCCGTGGCTGCGTGCCCTCGATGAACAGCTCATAGTCCGGCTCTGCAAAAGGACCGGCCGTGTTCACCCACACGACGCCGTCCGGCACGGCAAACTCCGCATCGTTGTTCGGCAGGGCTTCAAATACGTGCAGAGCCAGTTCCGTCGGAAGACTGCCACCGGTCACGGAAGCGGGCAGGCAGTGCATAGCATCGGGCAGATCAAAGCCCATCCAGCAGCAAAAGCAAAACTTAGGCGTATAGGCCGCGCACCAGGCATCCTTGTTGCCGGAAAGCTCGCCGCCCATGCCCACCGTGCCTGTCTTGGCGGCGATGGGAAGGGAAAGTGCACGCAGCTTCTTCGCCGTTCCCCAGGAGGCGGCGGAAGTAAGCAGGTTTGTGGTGACATAGGCGCTTTGGGCATCGCAGGCCTCCTGCGCTTCGCCGTCATGCATATACAGAAGCTTGCCCTTTGAATCGTAGATCGCGCGGACAAGGGTGGCTTCCCGGTACTGCCCGCCGCTGCCCAAAGCAGCATAACCGGCGCAAAGGGACAGCGGGCTCACGCCGTAGGTCATGGCGCCCACCGCCAGGGACAGGCCCGCGTCACGGGGGTCGGCCTCGATGCCAAAGCGCCGCAGCGACTCCAATCCGGCATAGGGCCCCATCGCATCCAACAGCTTGACGGCGGGGATATTCAGCGAAAGTGCCGCCGCCGTGCGCAGGGAAACGGTGCCATAGTATTTTTCGCCGAAGTTGCGCGGCGCATAGCCGTGAAAGTCCGTGGGTTCGTCCAGCAGCAGCGTTGACGCGCTGCAAAAGCGCCGCTGCAGCGCCGGCGCGTATACGGCCAGCGGCTTGATAGCGGAACCCGGCTGACGCAGCATGTCCACCGCACGGTTGAAACTTTGGCCGCTTTCGTACCTGCGGCCGCCTGCAAGGGCCAGTACCCGGCTTCTTTGTGTGTCCAGCAGCACGGCGGCGGCCTGGCAGGGGGTGCCATCGTCCGCATCCGGAGGGAAAAGCGCATCCATGGTGAAAAGGGAGTCCAGCTTCTTTTGCAGCACCGAATCGCAATAGGTCTCGATCCGATAACCGGACGTTTTGAGCGCAGCCACGGACAGATGCAGCTTTTGCGCCGCCTCTTCAAAGGCGGCGTCCGCATACCAGTTGGATGAGGGGGCGGCGCTCTGCTGCAGCACAAGCGGCGCGGACACGGCCGCATCGTATTGAGCATCGCTGATCCAATGAAGCTCCTGCATGGTGGATAGGATGTATTCGCGGCGGCGGGCGTTCTTTTCCTCGGAAATGTGCGGCGCATAGGCGGAAGGGGCCTTGAGCGCCGCAGCAAGGGAAGCGGCTTCGGTCAGCGTGAGCGATTCTGCCTCCTTGTTGAAATAGGCCCGCGCCGCCTGGGCAAGGCCCGTTGCGCCCTTACCGAAATAGGCGCTTTGCAGATAAAGCGAAAGGATCTGCTCTTTATCCAGGTCCTGTTCCACCTGCAGGGCAAAGATCGCCTCCAGCGCCTTGCGCAGGTAGCTCTTTTCGGGACTGAGCAGGCGCATTTTTACCAGTTGTTGGGTGATCGTGCTGCCGCCCTGGCTCCGTTCACCACTTTTGAGATTGGCAAGCAGCGCGCCGAAGATGCGCAAAGGGTCGATGCCGCCGTGGGAATAAAAGCGCTTATCCTCGGCGGCAACGAAGACATCTCGAATTTTCTGCGGTACTTGAGCAAGGCCTTCCGGCTGCGCCTGATCGTTGGTGATGTACGCGCCTGAGCTGTCCGTGAGGAAACTTGGGGTTTCTGCCGCCAACAGCGCCTCGCGATCATAGGAAAAGGGAAAACGAAAAAAGACCTGCATGCATAGCAGCAGCGCGGCGGCGACCATACCTCCGCAAAAGATGCGCACGGCGATATACAGCCATCTTCTGAATCCACTCATGCTTGACGCCTCCGGCAAACGATAAAGCTTTTATGTTTGCCAGTGTTTCCGCGCAAACGAATTTCCATACATTGTGCATATAAAAGAAAAATCACATGCGATATACTTATGTACAGACACATGGATACTGGAAGGGTGTTTGGCTGTATGGAGAGCTTACGCAAATACTCAAGCTGGCTTTGCGCCGGCGCAATGGGGCTTTGCCTGCTTGTGTATATCGGCATGAGCGGCCTTGGACCTGCGCCCACGCTTTCGCAGTGGGCGGCGCTGATTGGCTGCGGCGGACTTGCCGCAGGGTTGGCTCGGGAACATGCCAGACAAAAAGAAAAAACCCTGGCAGAGGAAGCGTTGGCACCTGCGGGCGCGGCGCGCTTTTGTGACCTTGCCGGCTGCGAGGAGGCCGTGGAGGAGATGCGGCAGCTTGCGCGCTTTTTGCGCGATCCTGCGCCATATGTTCGCGCCGGCGCCCGCCTGCCGCGCGGCGTGCTGCTGTACGGTCCGCCGGGCACAGGCAAAACACTGCTCGCCCGGGCGCTGGCCGGCGAGGCAGGCGTGGCCTTTTTGCAGGCGAACGGCTCGGACTTTGTGCAGATGTACGTGGGCGTGGGCGCCAAGCGCATTCGCGAGCTGTTCCGTCGGGCGCGGAGCTTTGAAAAATGCGTGATTTTCATCGATGAGATCGACGCCCTTGGCAAAAAGCGGGGAAATGGTGAGGAAAACGCCGAGCGCGATCAGACGCTCAACGCCCTTTTGTCCGAGATGTGCGGCTTTGATACGGACAATACCATCCTGGTCGTCGCCGCAACCAACCGGCCGGATGTGCTCGACGAGGCGCTGGTGCGGCCGGGACGCTTCGACCGGCGCATCGAACTGCCGCTGCCCGATTTGGCCGCAAGGAGAAAGATACTGCGTCACCACTTGGCCCAACGCGGCGCAAACTGCGATGCGGAGGAACTCGCGCGGCTGACGGCGGGCTTTTCCGGCGCGGGGCTGGAAAGCCTGGTGAACGAGGCGGCGATGCTGGCTGCGGAAGAAAACAGCACAATCGGAAATGTTCAATTGCAGATGGCGTTTGTACAATCCTTGGTCGGCAAGGAACGCAAAAGCGCAAAGCTGCGGGAAGAGCAGCTTTGGCGCGTGGCCGTGCACGAAGCAGGACATGCGCTTTGCTGCCGGGAATTCCTGCCGGAAGAGCCCATCCTGTTGGTTTCTGTGGTGCCGACCACCCGCGGCGCCGGCGGCTATGTGCTGCGGCGTCCCGCCGAGGGCTTGCCTACGCGCAGGCAGCTGCTGGGCGCCATCCGCGTGGCCCTGGCCGGGCGGGCGGCGGAAGAAATCATATTTGGAATGCAGGAGCTGAGCGCCGGCGCGGCGAACGATTTAAAGACCGCGGAAAGCCTTGCGCGCAGTTTGGCCTACGAGTACGCGCTGGAGCCGGATGCAGGCCTTTTACCCGGACAGAAGCAGGATGAGGCGCTTTTGTGTCGGATGCTGGACCGCGAATATGCGGCGGCGCT
>JBNRMU010000090.1:0-4787 GCA_050309765.1 Christensenellales bacterium | reverse complement strand
TGCACGTGGATAACGAAGGACATTTGATCAACATGTTCAAGGTGCGCGGCCGCAGGCAGTCCATCCGTGCCATGGCCGATAAATATATGGAGCTGGCCCTGGATCCCAAGGGCGGCACCGTGTTCATCTCCCACGGCGACTGTCTGGAGGATGCGCAGTATCTGGATGATCTTCTGAACAAGGCTGCCGGCGTGCGCTCCAAGGTCATCACCTACGTCGGCCCCGTGATCGGCGCTCATTCCGGCCCGGGCACACTCGCGCTGTTCTTCTTCGGAAAGCAGCGTTGACCCATAATCGACTTTCTCCCCCTCATCGGGGATCTACTCCTTTTTCTCCATATATCCTAAACGGACAAAGGCGCTGAATGCTTTCAGCGCCTTTGTCCGTTTAGGATATAAAGGAGAAAAAGGAGTAGATCCCCGATGAGTGGGAGAAAGTTGTCCGTTGGTCAGCGCTGCTTGCCGAAGAAGAACAGCGCCAGCGTGCCCGGGCCGGAATGGGCGCCGATGACGGGGCCGACGTAGGTGATCACCTTGGTGCGCACACCGGCGGCCTTGTTCAGAAGATCGTCCAGATATTGCGCATCCTCCAGGCAGTCGCCGTGGGAGATGAACACGGTGCCGCCCTTGGGGTCCAGAGCCAGCTCCATGTATTTATCGGCCATGGCACGGATGGACTGCCTGCGGCCGCGCACCTTGAACATGTTGATCAGATGCCCTTCGTTATCCACGTGCATCACGGGCTTGATGCCAAGCACGCTGCCGGCGAAGGCCGCCGCGGCGCTGATGCGGCCGCCGCGCTTTAAGTACACCAGGTCGTCCACGGTGAACCAGTGGCAGAGGTTGAGCTTGTTTTCTTCCACATAGCGGGCGTTTTCCTCCAGGGAAAGGCCCTGCTTTTTCTTTTCCAGGGCGGCGTAGACCATCAGGCCCTGGCCGGCCGAGGCGCAGAGGGTATCTACGGTGACGATCTTACGCTCGGGGTATTTTTCCATCAGTTCCTTGGCGGCCAGCCGGCCGGCGTTGACCGTGGTGCTAAGGCCCGAGGAGAAGCCGAGGTAAAGAATATCCAGGCCCTGCTGCAGCTTTTCCTCAAACACGGCGTGGAAGCTGTCCGCGTTGGCGGCAGAGGTGCGCGCGACCTCGCCGCTGCGCATCCTTTTATAAAACTCCTGGGTAGGCATTTCTGCATTGACGTATTCCTGGGGAGAACCGTCGAAATGGAAGGTGAGGCTGGCGCTGCCAACGCCCCAATCCTTGAGCATCTCCGGGGAAATGTCGCAGGAGGAATCGGTCATGATCGCGTAATCGTTCATCGAAAATCTCCTTTCCTAAAAGCGGAGCCTATTTTGTACGCACGTCGCTGTCGCCCAGAAAGAACAGGGCCAGCGCGTCCGGCCCCGTGTGGGCGCCGGTAACGGGTTCATAGCAGACGGTCAGTATTTCCTTGGGCATGGCGGCTTCCCGCAGCAGATCGGCAAGGAAGGCTGCGTCCTGCGGACAATCGGCATGGGCGATGCACACCGTCTGTTCCTGCGCGTTGCGCACGAACTGCCTGTACTTTTCGGCCATGGCGCGGATGGCCTGTTTGCGGCCGCGCACCTTCATATAGACCACGAGCTGGCCCTGCGGGCTGCCCCGCAGAACGGGCTTGATACCAAGCAAGGATCCCACCAGCGCCGTGGCGCCGGATACGCGGCCGGTGCGCTTTAAATAAAACAAATCATCCACCATCAGGAACTGGCAGACATAGGGGCGCTTGGCCAGCAGGGCGACCGCCGTGTCATCCAGCGACATGCCTTTTTGCAGGCAGTCGACCGCCATCATTACGAGCAATCCTTCGCCAAGGGAGGCACCCAGGGTATCCACCAAACGCAGCCTGCGCTCGGGGAACTCCGCCCTGAGCTCCTGCGCCGCTATTTCGGCCGAATGGTAGGAACCGCTGATGCCCGAGGACATGCCCACAAAAAGGATGTCCTGGCCTTCTTCCAGCAGCGGTCGGAAACAATCTATATAGCGCTGCGGCGTTACCTGCGAAGTGCTGATCCTGATCCCCTGGCGCTGCAGGCTGTAATAGGCGGGGCCATCGAAGGCGCCGCCCTCCGGCTCGGTATGCTCCACGCCGTCGATCAGATAGCACAGGGGAATGACGGTGAGCCGGTTCTCCTCGATGAAGGACCAGGGCAGGTTGGCAGAGGTATCGGTCGCGATATGGAACAAAAGAAAGCCTCCCTATATCTAATCAACATGATCATATTATCAGATCGAAATGATTATGTCAAGAGAAGGAATGTGATATATGCTTGAATATTTGACAAGATGATGCTATACTTCATAAAGAATAGAGGTGTAGAGAATGGTTCACGACAAGGCCCTGGTTGCAGGCAAGCTGCGCCGCTGGGAAAAATACCTGAACGACTATCGCCTGCCCGCCTGGGAGGAAATACCAAACATTGGCCTGTATATGGAGCAGGTGACGGCACTTTTAAAGCAATATCTGGATTATTTGCCTCCCGAGCTTAAGGAGGAGCAGTTCATCACCGCAGCCACCATCAACAACTATGTGCGCCGGGGCCTGATGCCCGAGCCCGTCAAAAAGAAATACTACCGCGTGCACATCGCCTATCTGGTCATGATCTGCTCGCTCAAGCAGTGTTTGAGCATCGCCACCCTGCACACGATGATCCCAATGGGGCTCTCCGAAGAGGAAGTGCGCGAGACCTACAGCGCCTATGTGCGCCGCCACCAGATTTCCGCGCAGTACTTTGTGGAGCTGGTACGCCTGGTGGCCGCCGGCATACTCGACCATGAGGTCGTGACCGAGATCGCCGCGCAGAACACCAGCGAACTGATCATCACCTCCGCCGTGGTCAGCGGCTTTGGCCGCCTGCTGGCGGAAAAGCTGCTGTTGCTCGACAACCTCACTTTGGAAAACGGCGGCAGCATCGAGATCGAGTAGGGCGTTTTTTGCATCCGTTTGCCTGCCTGCGTCGTTTTTCCTATGGGGCTGCACTTTGGCAGCTTTCAAGACGAAGCAGCCGGGAGGTTTATCGATGAAACTGTACATGAAGCAAAAGGTGTTTTCCTGGGTGGATCGCTTCACCATCCGGGATGCGGACGAAAACGACCGCTACTTTGTCGAGGGTGAATTCTTCACCTGGGGCAAGAAGCTGCACCTGTATGACGCGGGCGGCAGCGAAGTGGCCTTTATCCGGCAAAAGCTTTGGTCGTTCCTTCCCCGCTTTTTCGTCTATGTGGATGGCGAGCAGGCAGCCGAGATCGTCAAGGAATTCACTTTCCTAAAGCCCCGCTACCGCATCGAGGGCCCCGGCTGGGAGGTTTTAGGCGATCTTTGGGGCCACAATTATGAGATCAGCGAGCGCGGCGAGAGCATCGTCTGCGTGCACAAGGCATGGTTCACCTGGGGCGATAGCTATGAGCTGGACATCCGCCGCGAAGGCGACGAGGTCAAGGCCCTGGCGGTGGTGCTCGCCATCGACTGCGTGATGGACCAGGCCGCGGCGACAGCCAGCAGCTGAGCGCGTCCCCATAGGAGAGCGAAGCGGCGTTCCTTTTATATAAGGGACGCCGTTTTTTCACTGCGCTGCCGAACGGCAAAGGGAAGGCACAGCCATAATTTGTACAAGGCGTTATGGATGCCGGTGTCCGCTTCATCTCAACTGGCCTTGTTTGCGCAAGACAACTACAAAAAAGCTGCTTTGTAAAACAACTTTGCTTGCGCCCGGCGGTTTTGTGTGATAAACTGATGCAGCAATCAGGGAGGAATGTGATCGCTTTGGATATGCAGATGGAATTCGTTCGCAAAATGCCCCTGCCGCAGGAGCTGAAAAGGGATTTTCCCGTGGACGCGAGGATCAAGGACATCAAACAGGAGCGGGATCGCCAGATCACCGATATCCTGACCGGCAGGGACGATCGCTTTTTGCTCATCATCGGTCCCTGCTCGGCCGATCGCGAGGACGCGGTGCTGGAGTATATGCACCGGCTTGCTCGGGTCAACGAGCAGGTCAAAGATACGCTCATGGTCGTGCCGCGCGTGTACACCAACAAGCCCCGCACCCGCGGCGTGGGCTATAAGGGCATGCTGCACCAGCCCGATCCGGAAAAGGAAGAGGACCTTTTGAGCGGCATCATCGCCATTCGCGAGCTGCACACCCGCATCATCCGCGAGGTGGGCTTCACCTGCGCGGAGGAGATGCTATACCCCTCCAACTACAGCTTCCTGTCCGATCTGCTCGGCTATGTGGCCGTGGGCGCGCGCTCGGTGGAAAACCAGGAGCATCGTTTGGTTGCCAGCGGCTTAGGCATCGCCGCAGGCATGAAAAACCCCACCGCCGGCGATGTTACCGTGATGATGAACTCCATCGCCGCCGCCCAGAGCTCGCAGGAATTCATCTACCGCGGCTGGGAGGTGCGCACAAGCGGCAATCCCCTTGCGCACGCCATTTTGCGCGGCTATGTGGATAACTTTGGCCGCCCACATCCCAATTACCACTACGAAGACCTGCAGCAGCTGCTGGAATTGTACGAAAAGAGCGATCTGCAAAACCCCGCCGTTATCGTCGATACCAACCACAGCAACTCCGGCAAGCAGTATCTGGAGCAGGTGCGCATCGGCGAGGACGTGATGCACAGCCGCTCGCTTTCCCCCGATATCCGCCGCCTGGTCAAGGGCCTGATGGTGGAAAGCTACCTGGAGGACGGCAGCCAGAAGATCGGCGAGGGCGTGTACGGCAAGTCCATCACCGACCCCTGCCTGGGCTGGGA
>JBNRMU010000089.1:0-25818 GCA_050309765.1 Christensenellales bacterium | reverse complement strand
GGGTTTGGCACCTTGCCCGGGATGGAATAGAGCTTGTCGATCTTCTTGCCCACCACGGGCTTGGAGGCCATCAGGCCTATGGTGTAGGGATGGGCCGGGTGGTAGAAGATCTCCTCCGCCGTGCCCTTCTCCACCACGCGGCCGGCGTACATAACCACCACATAATCGGCCATCTCGGCAATGCCGCCCAGGTCGTGCGTGATGAACATGATGGAGGAATTGATGCGGTCCTTCAGCTGGCGCAAAAGGTCCAGTATCTGTGCCTGGATGGTCACGTCCAGGGCTGTGGTCGGCTCGTCCGCGATGATGACGCGCGGGTTGCAGGCCAGGGCCATGGCGATGACCACGCGCTGGCGCATCCCGCCGGAGAGCTCGTGCGGATACATCTGGTACACGCCCTCGCTGTTGGCGATGCCAACCATCTCCAGCAGCTCGATGGTGCGGCTCTTGATGTCCGCTTCGCTCTTGCCCTCGCCGTCGTGCAGGGCGATGACCTCGTTGATCTGCTCGCCAATGCGGAACACCGGGTTCAGCGCGGTCATGGGCTCCTGGAAAATCATAGAGACGTAGTTGCCGCGCAGCTTCTGCAAAACCTCGTTGGGGGTCTTGGTCACATCGTAGGCCTTATCGCCCAGGTTTAGGCGAATCTCGCCCTGCACCACCTGGCCCTGGGGCCGCTGCAGCAGCTGCATGAGCGACAGGCTGGTAACGGACTTGCCGCAGCCGCTCTCGCCCACCACACCCACGGTCTTGCCGATGGGCACCTCGAAGCTGACGCCGTCCACCGCCTTGACCGTGCCGGCATCCGTGAAGAAATAGGTATGCAGGTTGTCAAACTCCACGGAATTGCCCCTATCGTGCATCGTCGTCAGGTATTCCGACTCAGGCACCTTTTTGCGCTTGCGCTGCTTTTCGTATGCGTTGGTGATCTTTCTGTTCTCCCGGGAGATCCGGCGGGATTCTCTGGCGGAGAGATAGCCTTCTGCATTCTTTTTTGCCATGATCTCGCCCTCCTTTAGCGCTTCATCTTCGGGTCAAACGCATCCCGCAGGCCATCGCCCACCAGGTTGAAGGCGAGGACCGTCAAAAGCAGCAGGGTGCCGGCCGGGATCCAGATAAACCAATAGGTGGTCAAAACGAAGGTGTTGTTGACGTCGTTGATGATGTTACCCCAGGAGGCGAAGGGGAACTTGACGCCCAGGCCCAGGAAGGACAGCGTCGCCTCGGTGAGGATGGTGCCGCCGATGCCCATGGTCACGGACACGATCAGCTGGGGGATGACGTTGGGCACCAGGTGCTTGAAGATGCGGCGGGATACGCGGATGCCGGTGGCCTCCGTTGCCGCCATAAACTCCTGTTCGCGCAGGGAGAGGATCTGTCCGCGCACCAGGCGGGCCATGCCGGGCCAGCCGAGGAAGCCGAGGATCAGCATCAGATAAATCATGCGGATCTGCGGGTCCACGCTCATGGCATCCATGGCTGCGCCGAGGATGATAATAATGGGCATGGACGGGATGCAGTAGAAGATATCCACGATACGCATGATCAGGTTATCCACCCACTTGCCGAAGTAACCGGCCACACCGCCCAGGATCACGCCCAGGACCGTGGAGATGATCTCCACGATAAAGCCGATGACCAGGGACACGCGGCCGCCGTACATCAGGCGGGTGAGCATGTCCATACCATTGCGGTCGGTGCCCAGCCAGTGCTCGCGGCTGGGAGAGGCGTAGGTATCGTAAATGCGCGTCTCGGTCTCCTGCATGACGCTCCAGTTCTTCACGTCCGGGCGGTAGGTGACGGTATATTCATGCTCCTGCCCGTCGCTGTCGGTAAAGACGAACTCCTTGGCGCCCTCCTCCAGCTTGATGATCAGCTCTTCCTGGAAGGCGCGGGAGATGAACACGTCCGACATGATGGGCTGTACCACATAGCGGCTGACGAAGGCCACTTCCTCGCCGCCCTCGGTCACCAGGCCGTCCTCGCTCAGCGCAAAGTCCTTGCCGTCGGCGCTGAAGCTTGCGCCGCCGTTGACGTGCGCCTTGAGCGCCTCCAGCACGAATTCATAGGAAAGCTTCTGCCCCTGCACGCCAGAGGAAACGATATCCTTATAGGCAAGGCCAAGATCCGTACCGTCCATCAGAGTGACTCGGTACAGATCCGGTCCCTCCTCGATCAGGCGGTACTTGACATCGCGGTAGGTGAATTTATTGGCGTTTTTCTGGATGGCCAGCACGGTCTGCGCCTGCAATACGCTGTCGAACTTCTGTCCGTCGGCGGAAAGGAAGCGCAGCTCCTCGTTCTTGACGACGCCGGCGTACTCCTTGTTCTGGTAGTCGGTGCGGTAGAACTGCTGGTCCTCGCGGTAGGGCGTGATGAGCCCGCCCACAAATGAGAACAGGAACATAAAGGCCAGAATACACAGGCCGACCACGGCGATCTGGTTGCGGAAAAAGCGCTTGGCAACCATGGCGCCCGGGGATAAAACCTTGACGCGGCGGTCGTCGTTCAGCGAATACTGTTCCTGATTGGGATCGGGATTGTTCACGACATTGTTGATCTGATCGCTCATATCTTTCACGCTCCTTCCTTAGGCGATGCGTACGCGGGGATCGACGACCGCGTACAGGATATCTGCGATCAGGTTGCCGAGCAACGTCAAAATGGCGAGGAACGCCAGATAGAACATGCTGAAGGGGATGTCGCCGCTAACCATGGCGTGGTAGGAGGCATAGCCGATGCCGGGGATGGAATACAGCGTCTCCGTGATCAGCGCGCCGGAAAACAGTCCCGGCAGGCTGCCGCCCACGATGGTGACCAGAGGGATCAGCGTGTTGCGGAACGCATGGTGATAGATGACCTTGCGCTCGTTCAGTCCCTTGGCGCGCGCGGTGCGGATGTAGTCGGCGTTTAAGACCTCCAGCATATTGGTGCGGGTGTAACGCATGAGCGAACCTATGCTCAGCACCACCAGCGTCACAATCGGCAAGACCAGATGGTGCGCCTTATCCATAAACTTGCCCGCTGCGGACAATTGCTCGTAATTGCGCCCCACCAGGCCGAACAGATCGAACCAGCCCAGCTTTACGCTGAACACGAGCTTTAGCAAGGATGCAAAGAAGAAGGTCGGCAGCGATATGCCGGCAAGGGCGATGATGGAGATGGTATAGTCCGTGCGGCTGTATTGCTTGGTGGCGGCGATGATGCCCAGCGGCACGGCGATGATCAGCTCGAAGAACATGGTGATCAGGCCCATCCAAAAGCTGAGCCAGACCGTCTCGTGGAACTTCTCGATCACGGGCATGGTGTAGAACCAGCTGTCGCCGAAGTTGCCGCGGAAAAAGTCGCCAAGCCAGCCAAAATAACCGGCGACGATGCCCTTATCCATGTTGTACATCGCGGTAAGCTGCTCCATCCATTCCTCATAGGATTTGGAGTTGGGCTGCATGGACTTTTGCAGCGCAATGCTCTCGATGTAGGAAGTGGGCAGGCAGCGGATCAGCGTATAAATGATGAGCATTACAAAGAAAAAGATGATGACAGAATACAAGAGGCGCTTGATGATAAATTTACGCACAGGCATGACCTCCGTTCTCTATGGATTTTCGGATCCTATATCTGTTCGCCCTGCGAATGGGCCTGCTGCCGCATAGCAAGAAACGGCTGAGCTTTTCTGTTCCTTGCTATACGGCGGCTGGCGACGCAACCGTGCCGTTCGCGGTCTTTGTCTTCCAAATACGCCAAAGACCCGCAGAACTTTTCCCGCAGGCGTTTGTTTTCAGCTGTTAATTAAATGCAAAAAGCCTGCAAAAGGCAGCCCTGCCTTTTGCAGGCTCCGCTCATGTTGGTTACGGGGAAGCTTGCTCTTCCCTTTTAAGGCTGCCCCGGAGCCTTGCGGCCCCGGGGCTCGATTGGGTTTGTGCTTGAATAAGGCTGCTTACTTCAGCTCGGTGTTCTCGATCTCGCTCATCCAGCCATAGAAGGTGGTGATATCGGGAGTGACGGTATCAAGGTTGACACGCTCGGTGCTGAAGATGATGGCGTTCTGACGCTGGTAGGTGGGGATTTCCACGGCCCAGTCGATGATGATGTCCAGGCAGGCCTTGTACATGGCCTTGCGGTACGCCTGGTCGGTGGAGGCGCGGGCATCCAGGATCAGCTGGTTCAGATTGGCATCGTTGATGGCGTACTGGTAGTTGGAGCCGCCGGCCGCCATGGAATCATTGCCGGAGAAGTAGATTTGATACATGTCGGGATCGACGGTGGCGCCCCAGGCAGCAGCCCAGATGGCGACTTCCTGCGCGCGCAGGGCATCCCACAGCTCGGAGGAGTTGGTCAGGTCCTTGATGATCAGGTTCATGCCCAGCTCAGCCAGAGCGTTCTTGGCCTCGGTGTAGATCATGAAGGCGGGGTGGTCGCCGGTGCCGTCAGCAGGGATCCAGGCGGTGTACTCCAGGGAAGCGCCTTCGGGAGCAGCGGTCAGCTTGCCGTTTTCAACGGTGTAGCCGGCAGCCTCGAAGAAGCCCAGAGCAGCCTGTTTGGCGGCCGCGTACTTAGCCTCGGCATCCATGTCGGAGGTGAAGATATCGTTGCCGTTCACATCCACGGAGAAGGCGACCTTATAGCCGTCGTCGGCGGGACGGGGAGCGGCCCAGGAAGTGTTGGAGATGGGGTAATTGATCACGGTAGCGCGCTCGCCGTAGTAGGAGTCGATGGCGACTTCGCGATACACGGAGAAGATGGTGCCGAAGGCCTTGCGCAGGGCCTTGGACTCGGCGGAATCGGGCACGCCGCCCACATTCATCACGTTGGCGTTCATGCCGATGTAGCCGTAACCAAGGTTGTCAACGGTATTGACGGTGATGACCTCGCCGTTCGCATTGGCGGCCTCGATGGCAGCAACGGTGTCGTTGGAGTAGCTGGGATCGGTGATATCCACAGTGCCGGTCACAACGCCGTTGAGCTTGTCATCGTCGCTGGTGCACTGCAGGAAGTTGATGTACTTGGTCTTGGGAGCGCCCTTGAAGTAATTCTCGTTGGCCTCAAAGTTCACAACGCCGTTCTCGAACTTGATGAACTTGTAGGGGCCGGCACCCATGGGCTGGGTGGTCTTAGCGCGAACAAGGCTCAGGTCGCCCTTGGGGAAACCGAACTTGTTATTGTCGTAATCATACTGGGCGGGATCGCCGTAGTAGTGCATGGGGGCGATGGACAGAGAGAACTGATAGATAGCGGTGGCGTCAACCTTGGTCAGAACGACGCGCAGGTTGTAGTCATCGATCCTCTGGATACCGGTGATGTTGTCAGCGGACTCACCGGTCTTGATGCCGACGGTATAGTCGGAGTAGCCCTCCATCAGGTCGAACAGGGAGGAGCCAGCGGTCTCGGTGCTGGACAGATTGGCCAGATCCCACTCGTAGTCCTCGCACATCTTGGCGAAGAAATCTGCGGCGGTGCCGTCATCGGCAATTTCAAAGCCCCAGGCGCTGGCGGCCTCGGCGGCGGTGGTGCCGTAACCGGCGGCTACGCAGTAGTCGACGATCTCCTGGGCAAAGGCTTCGCCGGCCTTGTCCAGATTGGCCCAGAAGGTGGTCTGGGTGGCTTCATCCCAGTAGGTGAAGTCGGTGTTGTCGCGGCCGGCGTTCACCAGCAGGTTGAACAGGGTGTCCACGCCGCTGCGGTAGGCGTCCATGCCTTCAATAGGCTGAGCGAAGAAGGTGCTGGAACCATCGTAAGTGGGGTCAGACAGCACGTACATGCTGAAGATGACGTCGTCGATGGTCAGAGGCTCGCCGTCGGAGAACTTAAGGTCCTCGCGCAGCTTGAAGTCATAATACACGGTACCGTCTTCGTTCTCAGTGATGGTAACGTCGGCGGGGCCGTAGTAGGTGTAGGGGGTGCCGTTGTACTCGATGGTCTCGCCCTCGATACCCTTGAGCACCATGGCGCCGGTACGATCGCTGGGGATCAGGCCCAGCTGGGTCATGGCCCAAACGTCCTGGTCATAGGCGGTCTCGGAGAAGAAGGGAGAGAACTTGCTGTTGAAGGGAGAATATCCCACAACCAGCGGGGTGTCGGCGTTGGCGCCGGCAGGCTCTTCGGCGGGTTCTTCCGCCGGTTCTTCAGCGGGTTCCTCAGCTGCGGGCGCGGGCGTTTCCGCCGCAGGCGTCTCGGCAGCAGGTGCTTCAGCTTGTTGCTGCGGAGTGCAGGCCGCAAAAACTGCTACGCAAAGGAGCAGGGCCAGCAGCAACGCAAGCAATTTCTTAGCGTTTTTCATGGTTTTCCTCCACAAAGTATTTTACTAATCGCCGTGATTTGGCGAATAATAAGCTAAATCGGTTTTGTCTTGCACTTGTCCTTCAGGCGAAAGCACACGTATCCGCATCCGCCCGTGAGTGCCGCGCCGGCGATGAACAAAGCATCGCCCGCAAGGAACGCGCCGCGGCCAAGGGTCAGCGCCGCAATCTCGCCGAGCAAGGCTATGCCCGGCAGCAGCATCAGCCACAGGCAGCAGGCGGGAAGACGATCGTTGGCAAGATCCGCCGTGCGATGATCCATGCTCTCCCCCGCCCTGCGCAGACGGAGCAGCGCCGCGCAAAGCTGCCAAAGCGGAAGCAGCACAAACACGAAGGGCAGGGCCACGTACACGGTGGTGGAAGCGGTGCCGTACGCCAGCAGCGCCGCAAGAGCGAAGGCCCAGCAGCTAAACGCCGGCACAAGCATCCGGGAAATGGCGCTGCGCGCCGTCTGCAGGCCGCTTTCAAAAGCATAGCGCGCGCCCACATACTCGGAACGCTCGGACAAATGCCCTTTTTCGTCCAAATCCCTGACAAGGCGATAGTCCTTGGCGTATTTCCGAAGGCCCATGGCTAAAGATCCTCGAACAGACGGGAAAGCGGGATATCCAGCTTTTCGGAGATGATGAACAGGGTCGCCAAAGAAATGCCCTTGATCGCCGGCGAAGTGTTCGCCTCAAACTGGCTGACGAAGCTGACGCTGCGCCCGATGGCCTCGGCAAACTGCTCCTGCGTCATTCCGCGGAGCTTGCGGTAATAAGCGATCTTAAGGCCTAAGATTCTGAATTGTTCCCGATAATTTTCCCGCATGCACACCTCGCGTTGGTAAACGGGACCTGAAGTCCCATTTCCGAATTATACACATATCTTTATCACTTGATAAGCAGCTGACAGTGATAAAACTTTCGCTTCCAGTGATATTTTTCGTTTCATAGGTGAATTTGTATAGAATAAAGCGGCAAAAACCCCGGGCGCGCCGGAGTTTTTTCCTAATTATATGGGTGTTTTCACGGTGTCTATTTTTGCATAAACGCCCTTTCGCAAGGCGGCTGCCGTCCCGGCGCATCCCCTTACAATGCGGCGTTGCGGCGATCGAACAGCTCCTTGCGCTGAACGTTGATGGAGTTTTCGATCACGGAGTTATCCTTCAGGAACAGGTACCTGAGCGCGTCGCCGTACCATTTTTGCCAAGGCGTCTCAAAGTGCGGCTCGCGGGTATCCACAACGGCGCAGATGTGCCGGTAGTCCATGTGCCCGATCGCGCGCTTCCACACGTCCAGCATGGGCTGGAGCAGCTCGGCGTCCAGGCCGGTGCCGCCGTTGTACATGTAGATGCGGTCATCCTTGACCTTGGCATACTCGTATTCGTCCAGGAACTTTTCCAGGAACGCCGCCGGATGGCAGATGAAAGCGGGCGAGAAGCACAGGGAGCGGCCAAACACGTCCGGACGCAGCAGATGGCCGTAGAAGGAGATCAGTCCACCCATGGACGCGCCGCCGATGGCGGTGAATTCCTTCTCGGGCCTGGTCAAAAAGTTCTGATCGATGATGGGCTTGAGCGTATCGCAGATGAACGTGACATACTTTTCGCCCAGGGGCTTGAAATCCGGATCGCGCTGCCAGCGCACGGGGGCCAGCGGCCAGTCGGGCGTCAGTTCCTCTGCGCGGGTCTTGGCGGTGTCGATCCCCACCACGATGCACTGCGCCTCCAGGGGAAGCTTTGGCATCTCGCGTTCGATATACCACATCAGGCGATGGTCGTAGCCGGCGAACAGGTTTTGTCCGTCGTGCATATACATCACCGGAAAGCAGCGTTCGCCGTCGTAGCTGTCGGGCAAAAACACGCGGATGGTACGCATGCGCTTGTCCGGCATGGTGTCCATGGCGATGTCAAAGGTTTTCAGGGTGCCGGAAAACAGATCGAACTGGCCGTTGTAGTCCTGTAACTCTAACTGCATATTTGTTCCCTCCTGTGGATGGTTTGTTTTATCCCCTTCAGTATATAATAAGAAAACAGCTCTGTAAATCACATCCCACTGCCATGGCCGGCCGGCAAAGCTTTGCGCCGCGGGTGCGGCGCGCGCCGTAAAAGCATCTCTCTTTTATCGGCGCAGGCGATGCGGCCCCTTTTTGAGCGGGCTTTTATCTAATTTCGTTTCCCGAAAATTGTTTGCTTTCACTTGTGAAATATGTTATTATATGTTTTTATCAACCACGCAAGATCGGATGATTGCCATGCTTCAAACCCTTTATGCCGGCCTGCAGGACGCCTCGCAGGTGGCCAGCGTCATCATTTCCATCGCCCTCATTCTTTTTGTGGGCTTTTTGATGACGCGGCTGACCAAGCTGGCGCGGCTGCCGAACGTCACCGCCTACATATTGGCGGGGATACTCATCGGGCCGTATTGCTTGAATCTCGTGCCCGCCGCCTTCATCGCCGGTACGGAATTCCTGCCGGACATCGCCTTGGCCTTCATCGCCTTCAGCACGGGCGAATACTTCCGCCTATCGGTGCTGAAAAAGAACGGCTGGAAGGTTGTCGTCATCACCCTGCTGGAGGCCTGCCTTGCCTCGGTGCTGGTGTTCGTGCTGTGCAGCTATGTTCTGCATTTAAGCCTTGCTTTCTCCATCGTGCTGGCGGCACTGGCCTCGGCCACAGCCCCTGCCTCCACGATGATGACCATCCGCCAGACCGGTTCCAAGGGCGACTTTGTCGATACCCTGCTTCCCGTCGTGGCCCTGGACGACGTGGTCGGCCTGGTGCTGTATTCCGTGGCCATCTCCGTGGCGCTGGCCTCCCTCACCGGCGGGGCCGTGCGCGCGTCGAGCATCGTACGGCCGGTGCTGATCAACCTCGGCATTCTGCTGCTGGGCGGCGTATTCGGCTTTTTGATGAAACAGCTCATGCCCAAGCGCCGCTCCACGGACAACCGGCTGATCATCTCCATCGCGCTGCTTTTCGCTTTCTGCGGCGTGTGCGCGGTGCTGGACGTCTCTCCCCTGCTCGGCTGCATGTCCATGGGCACGGTCTACATCAACCTGACGGACGACGATAAGCTGTTCAAGCAGCTCAACTATTTCAGCCCGCCGCTGCTGCTTCTGTTCTTCGTGCGCTCGGGCCTGTCCTTCCGGCTGGACGCGCTCACAAAGGGCTCGGCCGCTCTGGGCACCGTGCCTCTGGTTACGGTAGGCATCCTCTACTTTTTTGTGCGCATCCTCGGCAAATATGCCGGCGCGTTTTTAGGCTGCCTGTTCGTAAAGTCGCCGTCCAGGGTGCGCAACTATCTGGGCCTTGCCCTGATCCCCCAGGCGGGGGTGGCCATCGGTCTTGCAGCCCTGGGCGCGCGTACCCTGGGCGGCGAGGCGGGCGCGGCGCTCAACACCATCATCCTTGCCTCGAGCGTTTTGTATGAGCTGATCGGCCCGGCCTGTGCCAAGCTGTCGCTATACCTGTCCAAATCCTACTCCACGCGGCTGGAAGACCTGGTGCAGGTCCCGACCTTGGACGAAAGCGCGCGGCAAAAGAGCGAGCTGGAACTGCTCATCGAGCGCATCCAGAAGATACAAACGGAACTGCCGGCGCACAATCCCGCCGTTTCCGAGGAGGAAGCGGCCTTCACCCAGGCCGCCCAGGAATTCAGCGAACAACAAATGGAATTCACACCCCGTCGGCGCTTCATGCGCAAATGAAAGTGAGGAAGCAATATGAACTTTTATGATCCCATCGCCGCGCTGCTGGGTGCATGGTCCGCAGAGATCAACGTATATTCCGCGCTGCTGCGCCTGGTGCTCGCCCTGATCTTCGGCGCCATGCTCGGCTGCGAGCGCGCCACCAAGCGCCATGCCGCGGGACTGCGCACCTTCATCGTCGTTTGCCTTGCCGGCTCTATGGCCATGCTGCTGGACAAGATCACAGGTCTTTCGGTGCCGGTGCTTTCCGCCGCCATCCTCATCGGCGTATCCATCATCTCCAGCAACTCCATCCTCTTTACCGCCAAGAGCCAGATCAAGGGGTTGACCACAGCGGTTGGGCTGTGGGCCTGCGGCGTGATCGGCCTGTTCGTGGGCGCGGGGCTGTACACCGTGGCGCTGGCCGGGTTCCTGCTGCTCCTTTGCAGCCTGTACTACTTCCCCACCTTTGA
Organism: Christensenellales bacterium; assembly: GCA_050309765.1. Classification (GTDB taxonomy): domain Bacteria; phylum Bacillota; class Clostridia; order Christensenellales; family UBA1750; genus CALWRM01. Next base: position 15,380 of record JBNRMU010000089.1, on the reverse strand, counting down.
GCAGTATCTGAAGGATCGCTCCAACCACTTTGAAATACATCTGGAGCTGAAAAACAAGGTCAACCTGCAGGACTTTGTCACCACCATCCGCCGCCTCGGCCTGCGCATCGACGATATCGAGGCCAACCCCGCCTACGCCAATTCGGGGCTCAGCGTCTATTCCGTTTCCATGACGGTGTCCAGCGCGGAGCTTAAGAAATACAAGTCGCATGCCGAGATCATCGAAGCCCTGCGCAGCCTGGATTATATCTATTACATCGATGAGATGTGATTGAAACGCACATGAAAAGGCCCCGATCCCGTGGGATCGGGGCCTTTTTCTATTCCTTTTAGTCGATCACTTCGAAGAACTTGTAGGTACCGGGATACATCGGTACGTAGAAGGCGAACTCGGCGGGCTCCTCGATCACGGTGGTGGCGTCGCCCTTCATGTTGGGGGTAGCCAGCGCCAGGCAGTTGTCGTAGATGCGGCCGGTCTCCAGGTCGCGCAGGCCCTTACACTTGCCGCGCACGATCACCTGGCAGGTGTCGGCGGAGGGGCGATAGGTCTGGATGCCGTACACGTTGTTGTCATAGGCAAACAGGTTATACTTGGGCGTGCAGCCAAGGTACACCCTCTGGCCCATGCTCAGGTGCTTGTTGATGCCGCGGATGACCTCCAGGGGCAGCTTATACAAATCGGCGAAATTCTCCGGCACGTTGAGGATGAAGAAGCGGCCCTTGCCGTAGTTGTCTTCGGTCATGATGGGGAAGTTATCCTCGCCGGCGATCAGGGTGATGTCGCTGTTGGTGGCGTTGGTCTTGTAGTCCAGCACCTCGAACAGGATCTTTTCCTGGCCCTTGGCCACATGGCTGTTGGTGTAGTTGGCCTGGTCGATCAGGTACTCATCGCCCAGCACATGGCGGTTGGTCAGGCGCACGGAGGTCAGATCCTTGATGCCCTTGTCGTACATCTGGCGGAAATAGCCAACGGTAACGATGGCGTTGCCGCCGTTCCGCACGTACTTTTCCAGCTTCTTGATGGAATCCTCGACATAGGCGGTGGACTGGGTGAACAGCACCACGGGGGCCTTTTCGTCAAACTCGGGGGTGGGCTCGATGTTGGCGCCGCACATGCCGAGATAGTTGAATACCTGATCCTCACCGTCGCCGTCGTAGGGTTCCCAGGCGGAAACGCCGATGGGATTGCCGGCCTTGCCCATGAGCTTATCCACGCGATACAGCTCGTTGCCAAGGGGCGGCAGGGCGTTGGAATCCACCAACACGGCAAAGTTGAAGAGCATGAGCTCCTTTGCCTTGGCGAAGAAGGTCAGATCGGCCTGCTCCAGCCACACGTTCAGGTTGGCGGAGGAACCGCCCTGGTCGATCCAGCCGCCGCCGTTGCGGTCGGGGGCGATGTTCTCCATCAGACGGATGATGGAATAGGACTCGTAGCGCTGCAAATGCTGGGGCGCGTACACAGGATCGCGGGTCTCCGTGCCGGTGTAAATCATGTCGAAGATGTCCTTCTGCTTGCCGGGGTTGTAGCCGGTCTCCTGATAGGACTCGTACCAGTTGGGGTACTTGATGATGAAGTTCATCTTGGGGTTGACGGACTTGGCAAGGTCCACGATCTCGTGGGCAAACTCTTCCATCATATCCAGGCGGAACTGGGCCCAGGACCTGTCTCCCTTGGCCTCGATGCACATCTCGCAGCGGCAGGCCGTAAAGAAGAAGTCGTCCAGGATGATCTCGTCGAACACCTCGGCCAGCTCGCGCACGATGCGCAGGTATTCCTTGCGATGATCGGGATCGGTGTAGCAGAAGGTGTCGAAATAAGAGGGCTTGCGAATGCCGTTGACAAACTGGGTGGAGGTGATGCCGCCGGAGGTCTCGATGCCGTTCTTCTCAAACAGCGCCTTGGCCATGCGCAGCTTCTCCTGCGGAATATCCACCTTGCCGCGGTGGTTTTCGATGTACACCTTGTCTAGATGGATGTACTTTTTAAAATAGTCGATGCCTCGCTGGATCTCCGCTTCGTCTGCCTTGTCCAGGTAGTAGGCATACACATACGCCGCTACCTTGAAATTTTCGTACTTCTTGAAAGCTTCCACGGTAATACCCTCCTGTGTTGATTTTTTAGGCCGGTATTAGAATAACATTTTTACCAAGGGCTGTCAACGAACGTTCATTTTCTGTAAAAGGCAAAAAACGGCCGTTTTTCAAGCTGTTTTCAGCCCTGCATCTTTGTTTTGCGCAGAAAAAAAGCGTACAGTGTGATTGCATTGCAAACAAGCTCTTTTTTGTCCATCTGCCAGCGCAAAAACGGTTTTTGCATCCGGCCGCTCGGTCCCGTTGGATACGCTTTTATTATTGAAGCAGGCTCCGTTGTATGTTATCATTGAGTAAACTACACAGAAATGGGGTACAGCCATGTCAAAGGTTCTCTTTACACCCGTCACCTATGACAAGTTCGACGCCGATCAGTCCCTTCCGCCCCGCTTTGAACGCCTGCTCGACAAGATGGCCGCAGATATGGGCCTTGCCGACGCCGTAAACGGCAAGCTCACCGCCGTGAAGATGCACGTCGGCCGCCGCATCGGCTTTACCACCATCCATCCGCTGTTCGTCAAGATCCTCGTGGATAAGCTCAAGGGCTGGGGCGCCAAGGTGTATTTGACCGATCAGACCGTGGAAGGCTGCCGCGCCCGCGGCTATACCGAGGAATACTTCGGCTGCCCGATCGTGGATGTGTGCGGTGTTACCTCCAAGTATTACTATGAGGAGCACGTCTCCTTCCGCTCCCTGAAGAACATCGACATCGGCGGCAACATCAAGGACGCCGATGTGCTGATCGATCTTTCCCATGTCAAGGGCCACCAGACCTGCGCCTATGGCGGTGCGGTGAAAAACATCGCCATGGGCTGCGTCACGGACCGCACCCGCGGCCAGATCCACTCCCTGGAAGGCAGCCTCATCTGGGATGGCGAAAAGTGCACGCACTGCGGCGCCTGCATCGACAGCTGCAACCACTTTGCCAACAAGTTCGACGACAACGGCGTCTACACCGTGGATGAAACGCTGTGCACCACCTGCCGTCACTGCGTGGGCGTGTGCCCCACGGGGGCGGTGCAGCTGACGGACGCCCGCTACGGCGACTTCCAGACCGGCATGGCCCTGTGCACGGAAAAGGTGCTTTCCACCTTTGCGCCGGGCAGTGTGTTCTACATCAACTTCCTGATGAACATCACTGCCCTGTGCGACTGCTGGGGCATGAGCCTGCCCGCGCTGACACCGGACTACGGCATCGCCGCCTCGCAGGACATCGTCGGCATCGAAAAGGCCTGCATCGATACCATCAAGCTGGAAGATCTGAACATGAACGCCCTGCCCAAGGGCTACCAGCTCTTCCCGGGTGACAACCTCTTCCAGGCCGTGCATGGCAGGGATCCCTACGTGCAGCTGCGCGAGTTGGAAAAGCTCGGCCTCGGCAGCCTACAGTACGATCTGGAAACGATCTATTGATCAAAACTCATTCAGCGCTTCCTGTTCCTGTATCCATCGGGGTTTGAAAAGCCCTTCCCGGCTTTTCAAACCCTTTTTTCTTTTCAGCCTGGCCATGCTTCCGTTGCTCGATCGTGTTTTACACCAAGCCGTGCTGTAAGGGCCGGCAAAACGGTGTTTCCATCCCCGCGAATCATTTGGTTATGAAACATCGACTTGTGACATTTTTAACAAAAAGCCGTTTCACAAACGCCGCATAACCTGCGGCGTCTCTTTTGTGCCGGCCACACCAAGTCTGTTCATTTTTTCCTCTGCATCACCTTATAAACACACTGTCTGTTCCGGCAGTCAAACAGTATCAAAAATCGACCTATGATGTGTGGATTTGACAATCTGCACAAAAGCGCATTCATGCTATACTTTTTTCAAAACACAGGAGTTACTCAAGGAGGTATGCACATGACCGTTCAGACCTCGAGATACGCCGCGACCAACAAGCGCGCCCACCGCGCTTTTCTGCGCCGCTGTATCCCGTTGTATGTTTTTTTGCTGCCGGCATTCACTGCCTGCATCCTGTTCCAGTACCTGCCCATGTTCTCAAACTACATCGCCTTTTTGGACTATGACTTCAACAAGGGCTGGTTCGGTATGCAGAGTCCCTTCGTCGGCCTTGCAAACTTCTCCTTTGTAAAGGACGCCAGCTTCTGGAAGATGGCAGGCCGTACGGTAACCTACAGCTTCACGCTGCTGCTGTTCAGCTTCCCTCTTTCCCTTGTTCTGTCCCTGATGATCAACGAGGTCCGCAACAGCACCTTCAAAAAGGTCGTGCAGACCATGACCTACATCCCCCACTTCGTTTCCTGGGTCACGGTTGCCGGTCTGTTTTACCTCTTCCTTTCCACCGACCGTTCCGGCCTTGTGAACAACATCCTGGAGCTGTTCGGCGTCAAGCGCTATTCCTACATGCAGGATTATCATTATTTCCTGCCGTTCCTTATTCTTTCCAAGGTATGGAAGGAACTGGGCTGGGGCACCATCATCTACCTTGCCTCCTTGGCCGGTATCGACCCGCAACTGTATGAAGCCGCCATGGTGGACGGCGCCGGCCGTTGGAAGCAGTGCCTGTACATCACCCTGCCTTCCCTGCTGCCCACTACGTCCGTTCTTCTGATCTTCGAGCTTGGCAAGATCTTCAACAACAACTTCGACCAGATCTTCAATATGCAGAACCCGCTGATCCGCTCCAAGACGGACACGCTGAACGTCCATACCTATTACCGCGGCGTCGTTTACCAGCAGTACGACTACGCAGCGGCCATCGGCCTGTTTCAGGGCATCATCTCCCTGTCGCTGGTATTGGTCACCAACTATACCACCAAGAAGCTCAGCGACACGGGCATCTTCTAAGAAAGGAGCGTAAAGCATGGAAAGCACATTGAATACGAACATCAAGCAGCCATCGGTAAAAAGCAACAAGTCCAGCCGTATCCGCATGAGCGCCGGCGAAAAGACCTTCACCGTCTTCAATACGATCTTTCTCATTCTGCTGTGCGCAATGATGCTCTACCCCTTCTGGTACGTGCTGGTGCTCTCCTTCAATACCGGTGCGGACGCCGCCAAAGGCCCGCTGTGGTTGTGGCCCCGCGTCTGGACGCTGAAAAACTATGAGTATGTCTTCGCTTATGAGGCATTGCGCACGGCCTTCAAGACGACCCTGAAGCGCATCGTCACCGGCCCCTTCCTCACCGTGGGCGTATGTATGATGGCGGGATTCACCCTTTCCAAGCGTTTTCTGCCCGGCCGCAAGCAGATCACCCTGTTTCTGATCATCCCCACCTTCTTCGGCGGCTCCATCATCTCCACCTATATTGTGTTCGCCAAGCTCGGCCTGATGAACAACTTTCTGGTCTACATCCTGCCCGGCTGCTTCCAGTTCTTCAACATGGTCATCATGCGCACGTTCATCGAAAACATTCCCGTGGATATAGAAGAGTCCGCCATGTTGGACGGCGCAGGGTATTTCCGCATCTTCTTCCAGTTCATATTGCCGCTGAGCCTTCCCATCATTGCCTGCTTCGGCTTCTTCAGCGTCTGCAACCACTGGCTGGATCTGCAAAGCAACCTGCTGTACGTGACCGACCGCAGCCTGCAGACACTGCAGTATGTGCTGTACCAGGTCATCAACTCCGCTGAGTCGGCCTACTTCATCGACGCTGGCGCCTCCGCCGAGACTGTTGCTGCCTCCCTGGAAGGTACCAACGTCAACACCGTCCCAACGCCCGAGGTCGTGAAGATGACCGTCATGGTCGTCGTCACCTTCCCCATCCTGTTTGTCTACCCCTTCTTCCAAAAATACTTCATCAAGGGTATGCTGGTCGGAGCGGTTAAGGCATAATCCACGCAAGTAATCAAATTTGGAAAGGAGACTTCAAATGAGAACCAAGTGGACCAAATGGATCACCTTGCTGCTCGTCGCTCTCATGGTGCTGACCATGACGTCCTGCCAGCCGAGCAGCACCACCACCGAGCCCAGTTCCAGTGGTTCCTCCGGCAGCAGCGCCTCCAGCAGCTCTTCCAGCAGCAGCGCTGCCTCTACGAGCGCTTCCACTACTCAGGAGCTGACGCACATCACCGTTCTGGGCCATATCCAGACCGGCTCCCGCACGGCCACCGATGACCGTCTAACCCCCATCTGGCGTGAAAAGTCCGGCGTTATCCCCGATATCGTGGATATGCCCGTGGCCCAAGACGCCAACCAGTGGCTGCAGATGCAGATCGCCGGTGACACCCTGCCCCAGGTAATCGCCGTCGGCAACAACATCATGGAGGTTCCAGAGCGCTATCAGATGCTTCGCAATGCGGGCATGCTCAAGGAGCTGGACATCGACACCGTGATCGCCAACATGCCCCTGACTAAAGAGCGCCTGGCCAGCTGGGGCGTGGACATCAAGGATTGGCTGCAGGCCAACGTCGACGACGACGGCATCCTGCGCAAGATCCCGACCCTGCCCTCTCCGCTGATCAACCCCAACATCTGGGACAGCAACTATGCAAAGCTGAACCAGGGCAACTATCCTTACTTCCTGTATTATCGCGACGATATCCTCAAGATGATCTATCCCGAGGCCAAGTCCGAGAAGGAACTTGCTCAGTTGATTCTCGAGAAGGATGGCAACCTGACCCTGGAAGACGTCCTGGATGCCCCTGTCTATGAGCTGGATGGTCTGCTGGACTATCTGCGCAAGGTCAAGGAGCTGGCCTATGAGGAAGACGGCTACACCGTCATTCCCGCGCACCCCGCTTTGACCAACGTGCCCGAGAGGCAGTACCGTTCCCTGATGACCGCCACCGGCATCTGGTGGAGCCTGCCCGTGTACACTCCGGCCATTCCTCCCGAGGATAAGTTCTGCAACTTCACCGAGGTGCCCACCTTCAAGGCGTACATCCAGTTCATGAACACCGCTTACAGCGAAGGCCTCCTGGGCGAAGAGTACTTCATCCAGCAGGATGACCAGCGCGAAGCCAAGATGATCAACGGCGAATACGCTGTGGTCAACAACTACTTCCCCGTGGCCGCGGCCCGCCAGAACGCAGCCGATGAAGGCAAGACCTACGGCTGGCGCATCTATCCTGCCTGCTTCATCGATCTGAACACCGGTTACCAGGATACCCGCGAGATCGCCTATTCTATGGTCACCGGCGACGGCTGCAAGGGCATCAACGCCCACACCGTGGACGACGAACTGCTGCCCACCATCCTCAAGTGGATCGACTGGAACTACTCCGAGGAAGCCGCCATCCTGCGTGCCTGGGGTACTCCCGACATGTACACCGGCGAGGGCGAAAACCGCCGCTTTAAGGATGAGTATGCCGATGTTGCCAAATACATGGTCACCGGCATCGAGAATCCCGATGGCAAGGACGGCGTCTACTACGGTCTGCAGTACGCTCCTACCCATCAGAACAAGAACGTGTGGAACCACGAGGTCTACGGCATCACCGGCAACAACGGCGAATATGCCTTTGCGCCCCGATTCGTGTATCCTCTGTCCGAGGAGACCGTCAACACCGTGACCTACAGCCAGCTGCCCGTGAAGCAGTACTACATGAACGGCGCACCTGAGGCCCAGCGCCACTTCGTCTCCGTTGAGCTGCCCTTCTCCGCGGAAGTCAGCCAGCTGAAGGCCAAGTGGGAGACCGTCACCGGCGAGTGGAGCGAAGTCAACCGTCCTTATGAGGATGAGCGCAACCTGCTGCTGGTAGAAGCCATCGTCGGCGATCCCGCCGACTTTGAGGCCAACTATAAGGCCTTTGCCGACACCTACAAGCACCAGGAGATCATCGACAAGGAAGCGGAGATCAAAGAGGCCTATTTTGCCTACTACTTTGAGCGTGCCAAGTTCCGCCAGCGCGTCGACTAATCCTTCAAAAGTTGTATAACGGGAATTGACAACAATTCCTAAGTAAGAGAAAATAGAATCGTCCGTTTCGACTGTTTGCCGGGGCGGACGATTCTTCCATCTATTGCACAGGGAGTCTCATTCCCGTACCGTCTTTATTGTCTTCGGTTGGCTTGCCCAGGGCGCAAAAAAGGCTGCGTTTTGCGCAAGCCATCTGATCCAACGCGAAGTGGCTTAAGGAGAGCCGCCATGAAAACCGCAAAATGATCCGGAAAGGAGTGTGTGCGTATGTCCCAGCGGACTGGCAGTTTTTCCGGGCGCATCCGCGCCGCCCTTATCCTTCTTTCCGGTGTTACCCTGGTATTCGGACTGCTGCTGATCTTCGGCTCGTCATACTTTATGGATCTGGAACACAAGAAGATCAGCGATGCCATTTTGCGCAAAAACATCCAGGAAATCGATACGATCCTTTCCGCCGCCGACCGCATGACGGCAGAGTTCCTGCAAGATGACAGCTATATCGGTCAGTTCATGTTCGGCCGCTCGAATGAAAATATCGAGCGGTACAAGATGAAGCGCAGCATGGACCGTTTTTACGATTCGCTGACCACCCGGTTCGGTTCTGCCGTCTCTCTGTACATCCTTGCGCCGCGGACGCAGCAGATCTATTTGAACGGAGCGCTCTATCCCATCGATGAATTCAGCAATCCGGACTGGATAGACGAGATTATGGGCGTCCAGGCCAGGGGAGACTGGTCGTATACCGAAAACGCCAGTGTTTATCGGAGCTATAACAGGTTTATCCATGAAGATGTGTTCTATCACAAGTTCAATTATCCGTTAAGTTCCAACGCCGCATACGGTGCGCTGAGGATCCAGGTCTCCGAAAAAGAGTTTGAACGTATCCTTTCAAGCTCCCTGCCTACCGAGGAATCCCAGTTCTATGTGCTTGACCAAAGCGACCGGCTGGTTTTCGGCGTAGGAAGGAATTACAGGGATTATCTTGAGGATACCGTTTCCCGCAAGGACCGCAGACTGTGGCTGCGAATGCCCTCCACGCCCAGCGTCTATACCGTGCCCTCCGCCTACACCGGCTGGCAGTATGTGCTGCGTATCCCCAAGAGCGGCATCGTTTCTCTCTGGTCCCCCATCGGCACCCTTACCGCGGTCCTGCTGATCCTGTACTGCGTCGCTGTCAGCGGCTATCTATTCATCCTCATCCACAGGCCTTATTCCCTGGTCCGTCAGACTATACGGGAGATGACAGGTTCCATAAACGGCGCACAGGATATACCGACGGACGAATTCCTGTATCTATGCAACCAGTATACAGAGCTCAACCGCAATCTGGTCCAGCTCAGCGACCAGCTGGAGAATTACCGGACCACCGTGTGCGACCGTCTGATCTCCGATCTTGTCAATCCCTACAACATCCTCTCCTTTGAGGATCATGAGCGGCGTCTCAGGCAGGCAGGTGTGAACTTCTTCACCGGGAGCTTCTGCCCGGCCCTTCTGCAGTGGATGGACAACGCCCAGATCGTTTCCAGCCAGTGGGTGCTGGACCGCTTATCCCAGGCGCAGCTCCCCGGCGATCAGATACGTCCCCTGTGCGCCATGCGCGGCCGGCAGGAGGTCCTGCTGCTGCTCACGGCCGACTTCTCCCTTACACAGGAAAGCGCTGCCGAGTATCTGCGCAAGTGCCTCGTCAGCCTGGAAACCGAAACGGGCAGCATCATCTGCGCAGGCATGGGCCAGGTGTGCAGGCGGCGTGAAGCGCTTCCCGACTCCTATCGTCTGGCGCGCATGGCCCGTAACTTTGGCCTGCGGCAAAACAGGCGCGGCCTGTTCCTTGCCGACGAGATCCTCCGCACCCGTCGGGAGCCGGGCAATATCAACGCCGTAAAGAGCGAATACGAACAGATCCTTGCCGTCACGCAGGAAAACTATCCGGAAAAGCTGCCAGGCATGCTGGATAATCTGTTTGATGAGATGCGCCGCTACAACTTTACGGACAGCATGTTCCAGCTGGTCTATTCGGAGATCACCTTCCGCAGCATGGAGCTTGCCCAGCGCTTCAATCTCGATCCCGAGGCCTTTACAGCCGTGTATCCAAACGGTATCCTGTACGAGCTGGAGCGGCTCAACTACGGCGACGGGGCGAAAGCCGCCCTGCAAAAGTATTTCACCATGATGTATAATAAGGTAGAAGAGCAGCGCTCAAGCGCCGGCAGCAATACGCTGGCCTCCAATATACTGCGCTTTATAGAAGCAAACTACACCAATCCCGATTTTTCGCTGAGCCTGCTGGAAAGCCAGTTTTCCGTCACCGATGCCCATATCTCGCGCATCTTCAAAAAGAGCACCGGCCAGACAGTGCAGACCTATTTGACCCGTTTGCGCATCGATAAGGCCAGGGAACTGCTGATCGAGGACCGCCGCGCTCCCCTGAACACGATCGCGGAAAAAGTCGGCTATCTCAATTTCCAGACTTTCACCCGTGCCTTCAAGAAGGTGACCGGCGTAAATCCCAGCGATTTCCGCCGTTCGGAATAGCCTTACTCCCCACCATAAGAACAAATAACTCATCAGGAGGTACCCACCCATGGAGGAAAGATTGGTCATCATGTCCACCACAATGCAGGAGGAACAGCTTGAGTATCTGCGCAACCGCTATCCCTACCTCACCTTCAAGTCCTACGGCCGGCTGGAAACGCCCCCCGTGGAGGAAATGGAGCGCGCGGAGTTTGCCTTTGTCTATGGCGGCGGCCAGCTCATCCCCCATCTGAAGAACTGCCGCTTTCTGCACAACATGGGCGCCGGCGTAGACGGGCTCATCCCTCTGATCGATAAGTATCTGGGCGAGGATTTCCCCTTCTCCAACGGCCGCGGTATGTATAACGTAACCTTAGGCGAGCACACCCTGGGCCTGCTGCTCACCTGCCTGCGCAATCTGGATTCCTGCGCCCGTAACATGAAAAAGGGCGAATGGAAGACCTTTGCCGTGCGCGGCGACATCTACGATTCCAACGTACTGATCCTGGGCGCGGGCGATATCGGTACCCACACTGCCAAGGCCATCCGCGGCTTTGCCCCCAAGAAGATCGTGGGCTATAAACGCACCCCCTGTGAGCCCTTTGGTCCTTTTGACGAGATCATCACCACCCAGGAGGAACTGGACAAGGCCCTGGCCGAGGCCGATTACATTCTCATCGCTCTGCCCGGCGGCAAGTTCACCAAGGGTCTGATCGACCGCCGCCGCCTGATGGAAATCATCAAGCCCGGCGCCGGCCTCGTCAACATCGGCCGCGGTTCTATCGTGGACACCGAGGCGATGATGGAGGCCCTCAAGTGCGGCCGATTGTCCTTTGCCGCCATGGACGTGACCGATCCCGAGCCCCTGCCCGCCGATCATCCCCTCTGGAAGATGGACAACGTGCTCATCTCCCCCCACTACGCCGGCCTGTATGCCAACCTGCAGCGCCATGCCGAGTGGTTTGCCGAAAACCTGGACGCCTTCCTGGCCGGAAAGCCCCTGCCCGGCGCCATCCATCACGACTGGCTGTATTAAGCCTTGGCTTGTGCACGCAAAAAGCCCGCCCCTTTCCGGATGGAAAGGGGCGGGCTTTTGATCATTCTCTTCCGATCTGCCGAAACAGCAGCGGTGTAATTTGCGGGTAGGTAAGGTTTTTGGGCACTTTATCAAACAGACGCACCTGCGCCATTTCGCTTTCCGGCATCGGGCCCAGCGCGTAAATATCGGCGCGGAAAACCATACCGTTTGCGTGGCGCTCCTCCGTGCCGGCCCAATAGTCGCAAACCGGGGAAATCTCGTAGCGCAGGGCGCCGGATTCCTCGAACAGCTCCCGTTTGGCCGCCTGCAGGGGCGTTTCGCCCGGTTCCACGTGGCCGCCCTGGGTTTCCCAGGTTGTCCGCTCGCGGTGCTGGGATAGCAGCAGCTTCCCCTCCATTTCGGAAAGGATGACCACATAGGCGTAGTTCCCCAAAGTTCCCGGGGCAAACACACGGCACTGCACGGCGCTTTATCCCTGCAAGCCGCGGGACTGCCGGTCCATATCCTCCACGACGATGTCGTAGATCTCGCCAAGGGAGGCGCAGTATTCCAATATCTCCCAGGGCTTGTTGGTGTGGAAGTGGATCTTGATCAGCTCCTCGTCGCCGACGGCCAGTAGGCTGTCGCCTTCAAAGTTCTGGCGAAAATAATCGTTGATCTTATCCTCGTCAAGGTCCTTTCCCTCGATGAGCAGTTGGGTGTCGTACCTAAACTCAATCATGGCGTTTGCTTTCCTTCCATTCGTTTAGTCCTGCGCGCTGAGTTCGCCCAGTATCTTATAGAGGATTCTATACAGCGCTGCCGCTTCCTCGGGGTCAAGGCTTGTGCAGCCGGCAATGGCCTGCGGCACCTGAATGGCCTTTTCCCTAAGGCTCTCGCCCTTTTCGGTGATGCGGACGATCAGGTTGCGCTCGTCTTTGTCCGAGCGCGTGCGCGTAATCAGCTCCTTGGCCTCCATCTTTTTCAGCAGCGGTGTGAGCGTGCCGGAATCCAGATGCAGGCACTTGCCCAGTTCCTTGACATTGAGCGACTTCCTTTCCCACAGCACCATCATGGCGATGTACTGCGTATAGGTCAAATCGATTTCGTCTAGGTAGGGTTTATAGAGCTTTATGATCTCACGCGAAGCGGCGTACAGCGGAAAACACAGCTGGTTTTCCAGCTTCAAAACGTCGTACTTATGTTCGTCCATTTCAACCTCCGGAAGTTATGGCGCTGCAAGCGTCTCCATCAGAATTCGATCGTGCGGGGCTCCGACGTAAAGGAGCATATCTGCGCCACAACGTTTTTAAGATAGTAGACCTCGGTGTTGCCATCGCCCGGCTGATACATAGCCTTCAGGCTCGGGTATGCTTCCAGCATATGCGTCTGGGCGGCGATGCTTTCATCCAGCACGGCCTCTGCCGCTACCCGGATCCAGCGGCCGTCTGCCTGCATGGCGCAGATTTCGACCTTGGGGTTCTTCTTCATCTGATGGGCAACGGGCTTGCTCTTTCCGGTCTGGATGTAGAGCTTGCCTTCGAACAGATCGACGGTGCCAAAGGGACGCACGCGCGGCTGGTCGTCCTCAGCCGTGGCAAGATAATACACGCCGCAAGCTTTCAAAAACTCATATACTTCGTTCATACTGCTACCTCCATGCGCGTAACTGCGTAGTTATTGTACCATCTTTTTGGCAAATTCGGCAACTTTTTTTAAGTCGTCGGCATTGGGCCTGCCCTTGTTGGCGATGCCGAAGGACCCGCGGCAGTGGAATTCCTCCTCTGCCAGAGGCACGCCCGCCGCAGCCGCGACCTTCTGCATGGGCTTATGGGTGGATTTCATCATCGCCGAGGTGCCGAAGCAAACTATCCTGCCGATCCTATCGCTGTTGTTCAGGATGAAGCTTTTAACTGCCTCGTCGATATCAAAGGCATAGTAGGAGCTGCCGAGGAACAGCACGTCCACCCTTTCTGCCAGCGGCACGGATACAGGCAGCGCCTCCACGCCCAGGGCGTCGGAAATGGCCTCGGCCAGCTTCTTTGTATTGCCGGAACGGGTGTAGTAACGGATGGCAATGTTCATGGGGCAGGCTCCTTTCCTTATCGGTTTTTGTTTGCTCAGGCGCTTTGCTGCGCCTCGTCATAGGCGGCGCGCACGGCTTTGGCCAGCTGGTCTGCGCAGGAGGTGGGACGGCGGCCGCAGGTATTGCCAAGCAGCTTGCCTTCGATCTCTTCCACGGTGCTGCCCTCCAGAAGCTTGGAGATAGCCTTCAAGTTGCCGTTGCAGCCGCCATAGAATTCGATATTGTGAATCTTATTTCCTTCGATATCGAAGCTGATCAGCTGGGCGCAGGTGTTTTCCGTCTTGTATTCGTAACGCATTATAGGCACTCCTCTATCTTTTGCTTGAGGTTTTTCATGTTGGTGGGCTCAAAGCGGGCGACGATATTGCCCTCGCGGTCGATGAGGAACTTGGTGAAGTTCCACTTAATGGCGCCGTTGTTCTTAAAATCCTTGTCCATCTTTTTGGCAACGCCGTTCATCATCAGCGCCATGGGGCCGGAACCGAAGCCCTCGAACTTGGTGTTTTCGGACAAATACTTATACAGGGGAATGGCGGTTTCTCCGATCACATCCACCTTGGCGAACTGGGGAAAGGTGATGCCGAAGCGGCCGGTGCAGAAGGAATGGATCTCCTCATCGCTGCCGGGCGCCTGACCTCCGAACTGGTTGCAGGGGAAGTCGAGGATCTCCAGGCCCTGGTCGTGGAACTCGTCGTAAAGGTCCTGCAGCTCGTCATACTGGGGGGTGAAGCCGCAGCCGGTGGCGGTGTTGACAACCAGCAGCACCTTGCCCTTATACTCGGAAAGGGAGATTTCTTCTCCGTCCATCTTCTTGACCTTGAAATCGTAAACGTTCATTTTGCGTCCTCCTTCGATTTGATACAGTCGTTATATTTTATGCAATCTAATTGTATCATCTTTGTTTATGGATGTCAACACCGGATTCGCCTTTTGCGCAAAAAACTCCGCTGCCCGCATTTCTTCCCCATTTTCCTAAAGCGTCTGCTCCGCTTGTCTTTTTGCCCGCAAGCTGGTATGCTAAGCACATGCAATCCAAAGGGAAAGCGTGGGATCATTATGCCGGAAAAGCGCGGCAAAAACACCAAACGCAAGATCGTTCTGGCGGCCTGGCGCTTGTTTTATGAACAGGGTTACCAAAGCACCACCGTGGACGAGATCATCGCCGCCTCCGGAACGTCGCGCGGCTCCTTCTACCATTATTTCAGCGGCAAGGACGCGCTGCTGGGCTCGCTTTCCTTCATGTTCGACGAAAAGTACGAGGAGCTGCTGCCCCAGATGGACCCCAACATGCACGCCTACGACAAGCTGATGTTCCTGAACCAGGAGCTGTTTGCCATGATTGAAAACCAGATCTCCCTGGATCTGCTGGCCCGCATGTATGCCGCGCAGCTGACCACCGCGGACGAAAAGCAGCTGCTGGATCACAACCGCATCTATTACCGCCTCATCCGCCAGATCGCCGTGGAGGGGCAGGAAAAGGGCGAGCTGCGCAGCGACATTTCCGCCAACGAGATCGCCAAGCTTTACGCCCTGTGCGAGCGCGCCCTGCTGTACGACTGGTGCCTGTGCTCGGGCAGCTACTCGCTGAAAAACTATGCCCGCGCCACCATGCCCCTGTTTCTTGGCAATCTGAAAAAATAATCATTTTTGATCAGCTTTCTTATTCTTAAAACGTACAGATTATTATTCATTTAAATTAAGCGTTATTTAATATTTCTTTCTTGCAAAGTACAGATTTTATTCTGTACTTTATTCTGTATTTACATACATTTTTTGTTATGCTATACTGTGACAAGTTATTCTAAGCGGAGGGACTTATTGTATGGAAACATTGGCATTTGTGTTATACATCGTCCTTGTG
>JBNRMU010000088.1:0-8747 GCA_050309765.1 Christensenellales bacterium | reverse complement strand
GATCTGGTGCGAGCGGCGGATGGCAAGCGCCTTGCCCGCCGCCTTTCCGCCCACGGTGAAGGCCGCGATCAACCCGGCAACGACGATGCCGACAAAGAAGGTCGAGCCGCCGCGCAGCTCGGCGATGCGCAGGGCCAAGGTGGTTCCCGCCGCGCCGGAAACAACGCCGCAGATATCGCCCACCACGTCGTTGCATACGCTGGAGACCCGATCCGCGTTTTTCACCAGCCACAGCGCCTTGCGCGCGCCGCGGTATTTCTTGGAAGACATCGCCACCAGCGGCGGCTGGTCGGCGCTGGCCACGGCCATGCCCACGATATCCGTCGCAACGCCGAGCAGCACCAGCGCGAGCACCGTAGTGCCGGCCGAGATCAGGCCGGCATTGGCAAGCGCCGCGGAAGAGGACCAGCTGATGAGCATGGACAACCCAAAGGACAGAAAAAACACGATCAAAACCCAGCGCGAGTAGTTCTTTTTGTTGTTCCTTCGTTGGCCGGCCATAGACTTCCTCCGTCTGTCATTTAAACGAAACGCTTCGCCAGTATACGTCACGGCGAAGCGCAAATAAACGAAATAGGGGTGGTGATATGCCGGATAGACCTTGCGGCTTCAGGTCCAGTAGGATTTCCCGCCGCAGTACTCCCCGTCGCCGATAGGAGCGGTTTCCCTTGAAACCGCGGCACACCGCGTCACCGCAGGTGTGACTGGACTACCACTTAGACCACACTGTAATCTCCGGCATATGCAAACAGCCTAGGAGCTTTCCTCGACAACTACGCCGCGCCCTAGCCTCTTTTGCAGCGGGGTTTTCCCGGAGCGATAACCACTCGCGCTTTGAGCTCTGTATCGCGCTACAGGGTCTGATCCCCGTTCCCACCACGCCGCTTCAAGGCAGGCTACACTGCACACAGCTTTTGATCACCGCATTGCAGGTTTAATCCCAAGGAGTAGAGGCGTCTTACTTCATCCACCGCAGCTTGGGTCTCCATGGGAGCTGGGTCAACGCCCGCATGCCATTGCGGATCGCCCTTCTCCCTTACTTCCAGCACCAACCCCCGACTGGGCGTCGGCAGCCAGCACCAGAAGCTTCATCGATGTGCCCTTTGACGAGATTTTACCCCCGCCTTCAGGCGCAGTTTCGCCGACTAGGATACTGCACCACCGTGCCGCGGGCCCTTTTTTGAGGTTCCGCGACTGCCGCATTGGAGCATATACGCCCCAAAACGGCCGCTATTTCAATAATAGTATAACGAATACAAATCAAAATTGCAATATCCGGTATCCTTTTACAGCGAAAAGGCCACCGCGATCGTAATGCCGAGCAGCGCGCCGGCCAGCACCTCCATGGGCGTGTGGCCGAGCAGTTCCAATAACTGCTCCTGCTTTTCCTCCGTATCCTGATCCATGCTGGTCAGTATGCGGATGATCTCGTCGATCTCGTTGATGCGGGCCGCCTGCTTGCCGGCCGCGCGCCTTACCCCCATGGCGTCGTACATCACCACGATGGCAAGGGCAGAGCCCAGGGCAAACAGGGCGCTGTCCCAGCCGTACCTCAGCCCTATCGATGCAGCCAACGCCACCACAAAGGCCGTATGGGCCGACGGCATGCCGCCCGCACCCACAAAGCGGGTCACATCCAGCTTCTTCTGCACGATGAGGATCAAGAGCACCTTCAAAAGCTGGGCGGCAAACCAGCCGGTGATGGCCGGTATCAGGATCGGATTTTTAAAAAAGTATAGCAGGCTGTTTTCCATACTACCCCCTGCCGGTTTTAATAAGCATCAGCGGTCGCGCTTGAGAAGGCTTAGGGCAAGCTCCTCAAAAAAGCGTGTGTTTTCAAGGCCCTTCAGCGCATCCAGGGCAGCCTGCGTTTCCTCCTGCAGGCGCCGCCTTGCCCCGTCCAGGCCAAAGAGGGATACGCTGGTCAGCTTGTTTTCCTCCGCATCCTTGCCGATGCTCTTGCCCAGCGTTTGTTCATCCGCGGTTACATCCAGTATGTCGTCCGCGATCTGGAAGGCCACGCCCAAGCATCTGCCGTATTTGGCAAAGGCCGCCTGCACGTCCTTTGGCGCGCCCGCCGCCTGCAGCCCTGCCAGCAGGGGCGCTGCGAGCAGTGCGGCGGTCTTGTTCTGCTGGATATAGCAAAGCGTTCCCTCGTCGCGCACGGCGCTGTTTTCGCTCAAGATATCCTGCGCCTGGCCGCCGACCATGCCGCGGATACCCAGGGCCCGCGTGAGCGTTTCCATCGCGCGGGCGGCGTTTTCGCCATCCCGCAGGACGGCCTGCGCCATGAGCAGCAGGCCCTGGCTCAGCAGCGCATCGCCCGCCAGGATGGCCATAGCCTCGCCGAAAACGACATGGCTCGTGGGACGGCCCCGGCGCAGGGTGTCGTTGTCCATGGCCGGCAGGTCATCGTGGATGAGCGAATAGGCATGTACGCACTCCACCGCCTGGGCAAAGGGCAGGGCAACGCTTACATCCGCGCCCGCATACTCGGCGCCCGCCAGGGCAAGGCAGCCGCGCAGCCGCTTTCCCGGCGAAAGCAGCGAATAGCGGCAGGCTTCCAGCAGCCTTGCATCGTACACGCCTGCCTTTGGCAGCGCATCCTCCAGGGCCTCGTTGACAAGGCGGGCATATTCCTCCAGCTTACGCATCTACGTCCTCGATCTCCTCCCGCTGTCCATCCTTCAGCAGCTTTTCCAGGCGGCCGCGGCTTAATTCCAGCTGCTTTTCCAGTCCCTTGGCAAGCTTCATGCCTTTTTCGTAGGCGGCGACCGTTTCTTCTAAACCCAGGTTTCCGCTTTCTATCTCCTCGATGAGGGCTTCCAGGGCGGCCATGCCCTCCTCAAAGCTCTGCTTTTTCGTGCTCATGTCTTTGCCTCCTCTCCGCGCCGAACCGTATCCACAGACACGTTCGCCTCGCCGTCGTAAAAGCGCAGCGCCAGCCTGTCCCCGGGCTGCAGCCCGTCCGCGCGGACGACCCAGCCCCTGTCGTTTTTCGCCATGGCGTAGCCGCGTTTAAGCGCCCGCTCTGGGTCCAGCGCATCCAGCCGCGCGGACAGCATCCTGAGCTTTTCCAGGGCCAGGTACTGTTTAAGGCTCGCCCCTTTTTGCAGCATGTCCAGGCGGGAATCAAGCTCCTTTTGTGCCGCATCCAACGCCAGCAGACCACGCTGGGGTTGGAGCTTGCGCTGCATGTAATTCAATTGCTCCTGCCGCAGATCCAGAGCCTGACGTGCACGGCTTTGCAGGCGTGCAACACCCATATCCAGGCGCTGACGGTAAGCGCTCGTGTCCGCAACGGCCAGCTCCGCCGCCTGCGAGGGCGTGGCGGCGCGCACGTCGGCCACAAAGTCGGCAATGGTAAAGTCCGTCTCGTGCCCAACGCAGGAGATGATCGGCACCGGGCAGTCGTAGATGGCCTGCGCGACGATCTCCTCGTTGAAGGCCCATAAGTCCTCCAGCGAACCGCCGCCGCGGCCGCAGAGGATCACGTCCACCTTTTCCCGGCTCAGGCGGGCGATGGCCGCGGCGATCTCCTCGGCAGCGCCTTCGCCCTGCACGCTCGCCGGGCACAGGAGGATATGCACGGCGGGGTTGCGGCGGCGCGTCACGCGCACGATGTCGCGGATGACCGCCCCCGTAGCCGAGGTGACCACGCCGATCACGGACGGATCGGCGGGCAGCGGCTTTTTATGTGCCGGATCGAAATACCCCTGCGCTTCCAGGCGGCGCTTGGCCTGCTCATACAGCGCGTACAGCGTGCCGACGCCGTCCGTCTGCACGCTTTCCACATAGAACTGGTACTGGCCGTCCCTTTCGTACAGGGAAACATAGCCCTGCGCCACGATGGAAAGGCCGTCGCGCAGGGGCACACGCAGGCCGAAGCTATGCTGACGGAACAGCACGCAGTTGATGCGCGCGCCCGCATCCTTCAGGGAAAAGTACATGTGGCCGGAGGAATGGTGCTTGAAGTTGGAAATCTCGCCGCGCAGGCGGATGCCGTTGAGCAATTCGTCCCGCGCGAACATCCCCTTGACATAGGCGTTGATCTCCGATACAGAAAAGACGGGAAACTCGTCCAGCCTCATTTTACGCTGCGCTCCGCCGCCTCTACCGTGTTCTGCATCAGCATGGCGATGGTCATAGCGCCCACGCCGCCAGGCACCGGCGTGATGAAGGAGGCCTTTTCCGCCGTCTCGTCAAAGGCGACGTCACCCACGACCTTTTTCTCCGCGATGCGGTTGACGCCCACGTCGATGACGATGGCGCCTTCCTTGACCATGTCCGCGGTGATCAGGCCCGCCTTGCCCACCGCCGCCACCAGCACGTCCGCCTGGGAGCAAATGTCCCTGAGGTTCTGCGTGCGGGAATGGGCGATGGTCACGGTACAGTTGGCCTTGAGCAGCAGCATGGCCATGGGCTTGCCCACGATGTTGCTCCTGCCCACCACCACGGCATGCTTGCCGGTCAAATCTACCTTCGTCTCCTCCAGCAGGCGCATCACGCCCTTGGGCGTGCAGGGGATGAAGCAGTCCTCACCCACCATCAGGCGCCCCGCGTTCATGGTGTGGAAGCCGTCTACATCCTTATCGGGGCTGATGTGTTTTAAAACTTCGCGCTCGTCGATGTGCCCCGGCAGCGGCAGCTGCACAAGGATTCCGTGCACGTTTTCATCCGCGTTGTACTTTTCCACCAGGGCGATGAGCTCCTCCTGGGTCGTGCTTTCCGGCAGGCGGGTCACGCCGCCGGCAAAGCCCAGCTTTTCGCTGGCGCGCTCCTTGTTGCGCACATAGATGGCGGAGGCGGGGTCATCGCCCACCAGGATCACCATCAAACAGGGGGTGATTCCCTTTTCCTGCAGGGCCGCCACGCGGGGACGCAGCGCCTTTCTGGTCTCCAGGGCGATTGCTTTTCCGTCCAATACGACAGCGCTCATAGATTCTTTCTCCTTTAAATGATTGTATTTCTTTCCACAACCACAAGCAGCCGCGTTTCGCGGGAAGGCATTTCCCCGGCAAAACTGCGGCTGCCTGCTGGCTTTGGTTGCGGCCCATGCAGCGGATCGCTTGGCCGCATAAAGCTTACACTTCCAGGCTCCTGGCAACGGAGCCGAGTATTCCGTTGATGAAGGAGGCTGCTTCCGGCGTGGAATAGCTGTGCGAAAGCTCCAGCGCCTCGTTGATGGCAACGGAGGTGGGCACGTCCTCCCGGTACAGCATCTCGTACAGCGCCAGGCGCAGGATACACAAATCCACCTTGGCGATGCGGTTGAGCGACCAACCGATGGCGTATTTTTCCACGTAGGCGTCCAGCTCGGAAAGTTTTTGTCCCACCCCGTCCAAAATGCCGCGCACATAGGCGAGATCCTCGTCGGAAAGGGTTCTATCCATCAGTTCCTGAATGCCGGTTTCGCCGCAATCTCCGCCCAGCTCCCGCCCATACAGCAGGCACATTGCAGATTCGCGTGCTTGTGAACGCGCCATTTGGTCGCTTCCTCCTCAAAACAAGTGGTATCTCTTGCGCCGCGCGGCGCATCATTCGTCGTCTTTTTTGAAGTTCTCCATTATATCGTCTACAAAGCGCTGAAAGCGCGGCCCGCCGTCCAGCCAATGGCCAAGGTATCCAAAGCCGCCCATCAACACCAGCACCAGCATACTGCGCCAAAATCCCAGGGTCATGAACAGGATGGCGATCACCAGGCCAAGCGCCGCTCCCAGGATCGTATAAAAATACTGTCTGATAAACGCTCTAATTCGCATGACGGACCTGACCCTTCCTTATTCCACACGGGAAAGACCGGCGCTGCCCACCTGAGAGACCAGCACTTCGATCCTGGACACGGCAAGGCCCGCCTTTTCCTGCACGTAGTCGCGCACGGCGGTTTGCACCGCCTCGCACACCTCGGGCACAACGGCGTCCTGGGCCAGGTTCAAGCGCAGAACGATGCTCACGTCGCCGTTTTCACCGACGGTTTCGTTCGATCTGGCCTCACGCACAGCGCTGTGGGTGCGCACAGACTTTTGCACCAGCGTATCCAGCGCGCCGATGGACATGCGGATCTGTCCGCCCTCAGAGGAACGCAAAAGGATGGTCTCCTCCGCGGCCGGGGTCGCGGGCGCAGCGGTTACGCGCAGCGCCTGCAGCGCGCAGATGAAAAAGGCGGCGGCGATCAGGCCCAGGGCCAGGCGGTTGTACCACTTGGCCATGCACAGCTCAAACAGCTCTTTGACGGTGCCTTCCAACAGGCCTGCACCGACAAGTATCGCAACCAGGCAGATAAAGGCAAAGACCAGCAGGCACAACGCCAGCAAAAATCGGTCGATGGGACGCAGTTTCATCCTCGCTTCACCCTTCTTTCTTGGGGACGGGCCACTTGCCCGATTACAGATTATAGGCCTGTGACCGCTGAAACAGCAAAAGGCACAGGCCTATCCTTTTTCTTTTCAATCGCCGTGGCCGTTTGGTTTACTTTACGCGCGGCTGTTCGGGTTCCGGCTCTTCAATGGGGGCGGGAGGGGCCTCTTTTTCAAACTGCACGCCCATCACATGAACGTTGACCTCTACCACGCGAAGGCCGGTCATCATCTCGATCGCTTTCTTGACGTTCTCCTGCACGGACTTGCAGGCGTTGATCAGGCTGACTCCATAGTTAAAGAGCATGTACAGGTCGATTGCAGCCTCTTCCTTGCCAACCTCAACCTTGACGCCCTTGGTCAAATTCTTGCGTCCCAAGATCTCGCTGATCCCGTTCATGACATTGCCTGTCATGCCCGCAACGCCTTCGACTTCCGTAGCGGCCAGGCCGGCTATGGTTGCAATCACGTCCGCAGCAAACGTTACGCTGCCGACACCGTCATCGATGGTCACATTTACAGGAAGATTGTCGCTCATAACAGACGCCTCCTTTTACTATTTAATATAGTATAGCAGTAAATCCGGCAATTGGCAATGTTTTCGCCGGTCTTTTTTTGCCTATGCATCCAAATCCATGCCTTTTTCAGGCCATTTTTTCCGCGGCAAGCGATATCTCCTAGACGGTCTGCATACCGTGCAATTTGTTCTTGCGGCTTTTTGCAATGCCGTATAAACTAGAATTGCCGTAAGTTTTGCTGCATTGTGGCACCATCGGCAAATTCCAGGCGAATTTTGCCGCAAAAAGGAGATGTCCGCCTTTGTCCAGACCAAAGCCGCTCCAGCCGGGCGATCGCGTAGCGCTCATCTGTCCATCCGGCTGCCTTCCGCAGGAAAAACTGGAGCCCGCGCTGAAAGCTGTCCGCGCTTTTGACCTTGAACCCGTCGTGTATGATAGCTGCACCGCGCGCTATGGCTATCTCGCCGGCGACGATGCCCTCAGGGCGCGCGATGTGCACTCCGCCTTTGCCGATCCCGCGATCGCCGGCGTTTTCTGCATGCGCGGCGGCTACGGCTCCCAGCGCATCCTGCCCCTGTTGGACCTTGATGCCATCGGGCGCAACTGGAAGCTATTCCTCGGCTACTCCGATGCCACGGCTTTGCACATCGCCTTCAACAACCGGGGATTCGCGAGCCTGCACACGCCCATGCCCTCCACCGAATGGTGCCGCGAGGATTTCGACGATTTTACCCGCGAGGGCTTGTCCGCCCTGCTCTTTGGCCAAAGCCCCCGCCTCACAAATCCTTCCGGCGATCCGCTCACATGCCTTATGCCGGGTACGGCGCAGGGGGCGCTTGTCGGCGGCAACCTTTCCCTGGTGGCCGCGTCCCTCGGCACGCCCTGGGAGATCGACTGTACGGATAAGATCCTCTTCCTGGAGGATGTCAACGAGGACATCTACCGCATCGACCGCATGCTTGCCCAGCTGCGAAACGCCGGCGTGTTCGACCGCTGCGCAGGCGTACTGCTCGGCGCCTTCAGCAACTGTGAGGCCAAGAACCCCAACCGGTCCTTAACGCTTGAGCAGGTGTTCAATGACCTGCTCCTGCCGGCCAAGAAACCCGTCCTTTCCGGCCTGCGCTGCGGCCACTGCCTGCCTACGCTGAGCCTGATGCTCGGCGCGCGCATCTTTATGAATGCCGGCGGCTGCGAACTACAATTCTTAGAGGAATGATGCCATTCTTTCTCCACCGGCAGGGCGATCCGCATAAACACGTGCCCCTGCCCCAGCCAAATGCGTATTGCGGGAGTATCCTTCCATGAACGAATGCTTTTTGTACAACGCGCATTGCATAGGCCTTGGCAAGGCCCTTCCCTTCCCCACAGCCGTGCAGCTTCAAGGGGGCAACGTCGTTGCCATGGGGCAGGATGAGGAGCTGCTGCGCCTGCGCAAGGCGGGCACGCAGGCCTTCGACCTGCACGGGGCCTGGCTGTATCTTGGCTTCTTTCAGGGGCCAATGCCCTTCTTTTCCCCATCTTTCGGCGTGCAGACGGCGCTTTGCCCGCTTTCCGACTTGCGCCATGTACCCGCAGGCAAACCGATCCTGCTTCTGCCCGGCCGCGACGGCCCCCTGTTTACCTGCGACTGCGCACGGGTTTTGCAGTCCATACCTATCCCAAGGTTTGGCAGTTCCGCTTCCTTTCCGCTGAAGGATTTGCAGGACGCAGGCGACGCCGTGATCGATTGCACGGAAACCGACCCGCGCATCCGCTTTGCGGCCTCCTATCTGAAGCAAGGCCTTGCCGGCGCCAGCGATCGCTGCCGCATGCGGCGGGGCGTCTTCCTGCGCCTGCAGGCGGCGCTCGCCCTGCTGGGCGAAGGATACGGCTT
>JBNRMU010000087.1:0-20805 GCA_050309765.1 Christensenellales bacterium | reverse complement strand
CCGCCGCCCAGGGCGATGACCTCGGGGTCAAAGCCGTTGATCATGGCACCGATGCCCATGGCAAGGTAGACGGTGTACTTTCCGTAGACCTTTTTGGCCGCGCGGTCTTTCTCGCGGGCCGCGTCGATCACAGTCTTGGCCTCGATCTTGGAAAGGTCGCCGCCCACCATGGTGGCGATCAGGCAATCGGGATTGGCCTCGGCAGCCTCGCGGCCCATGCGGATCAGGGCCGTGGCGGAGGAATACTGCTCCCAGCAGCCGATGTTGCCGCAGGTGCAGCGCCTGCCCTCGATATTCACGGTCATATGGCCAAGCTCGCTGCCCACGTGGTGCGATCCGGAGTACACCTTGCCGTCGATGATGACGCCGCCGCCCACGCCGGTGCCCAGGGTCAGGAAAATGGAATTCTTCACGCCCTTGGAAACGCCGGCCACGCTCTCGGCCAGGCCGGCCACTGTGGCGTCGTTCTCGATGAAGACGGGCTTATCGATCACTTGGGTGAGGATGCTGGTCAGCGGCACGTTGTGCCAGCCCAGGTTGGTGCAGAAATAAACGAGGCCCTTTTCGGAATCCGCCACGCCGGGCACGCCCACGCCGATGGCCTTTACGTCATCCAGGGAATAGCCGCCCTTTTCGAGCAACTCCAGGGACAACTTGCCCATGTCGCGGATGATGGGCTCGGGGCCGCGCTCAACCAGCGTGGGAGTGGATCCCTTCAAAAGGATCTTGCCCTCCTCGTCCACCAGGCCCACGGCGATGTTGGTGCCGCCAAGGTCAACGCCAATGTAAATCATAAAACTTCCTCCCTTTTGCTTGCTGAAAGATAAATGCCCTTTTACCCGAAGGGACTTAAGTATCGCTTTTCTGTTCCTCGCTGCGCTTTTGCAGCCGCTCCGTCAGCTCCCTTGCGCCGTGATAGCCCATGGCTTTCAGGCGGAAGTTGGAGGCGGCTACCTCGATAACGATAGCAAGGTTGCGCCCGGGGCGCACCGGCAGCACCAGCATGGGCACCTTTACGCCCAGGATGGCGGTGAACTCTTCGTTGAAGCCCAGCCGGTCGTATTCCTTGTTTTCGTCCCAGTATTCCAGATGGCAGACGATGTCGATGGATTTTGCGTTGATCACCGCGCCCACGCCGTACATGTTCTTGACGTTGATGATGCCCACGCCGCGGATCTCCATAAAGTGGCGCAGCACCTCCGGGGCCTCGCCCACCACGCGCTGGTCGCTCACCTTGCGGATATCCACCACGTCGTCGGCCACCAGACGGTGCCCGCGCTTGACCAGCTCCAGCGCGGCCTCGCTCTTGCCAACGCCGGAATCGCCGGTGAGCATCACGCCCACGCCGAACACATCGATCAAAACGCCGTGGCGGGTGATGCGCGGGGCCAGGAAGCCAGTGATAAAGCTGACCGCCTGCAGGGCAAAGCGGGTGGTCACATAGCGCGAGCGCAAAAGCGGGATGTCGTGCGCCTGGGCGGCTTCCAAAAGCTCAGCCGGACAATCCATGTTGCGGCAGACAACCACCACGGGCAGCGGATAGCTCATATATGCATCCAGCCGTTCGCGCCGCACCTCCGGCTCCATGGACAGAAGGTATTCCATCTCCGCCCTGCCGATCACCTGCAGGCGATCCGAGGCAAAATGGTCGAAATACCCGCTCAGCTGCAGCCCGGGACGATTGATGTCGCTGTCCTCCAGGGCAAGCTCGGCCTTGCTGCCGAGAAACAGGGGCTCCAGCTCCAATCCTCTGATGAACTCCATGGTCGGGATCACTTGCCTGCCCCCTTTACGCTATGAAATATCAACTTTATCAGTATACATGAACGACGCCTTGCTTGTCCAGCGCCGCATGAGGGAATCAGGCGGAGCGCCGCCTGCGTTTCTTCGGCCGCTCCGCCTGATTTTCGGCTTACAGAAGCTTCAGCGCCTGCTCCACCACGTTTTCCACGGTGAAGCCGAATTCCTCGAACAGTCTGTTCGCCGGAGCGGATGCGCCAAAGTGGTCCAAGCACACGGTGCCGCCCTCCAGGCCCACATACTTGTGCCAGCCAAAGGAGGTTGCCGCTTCCACGGCCAGACGCGCATGCACCTGCTTGGGCAGCACGGACTGCTTGTATTCCTCGCTTTGCTCCTCGAACATCTCCATGCAGGGCATGGAAACGACGCGGGCGTCCACGCCCTTTGCCTTCAAGGCCTCGCGGGCCTTGACGCAGAGGCTGACCTCCGAGCCGGTGCCGATGAGGATCAGGTCGGGCGTTGCCTTCTCGCTGTCCACCAGCACATAGGCACCCTTCATCGCCTGCGCGCCGCTGCCGGGCAGCAGGGGCAGGGTCTGGCGGGAAAGCGCGAAGCAGGTGGGGCCGCTGCGGCGGATGGCCGCGGCATAGCCGGCCGCGGTCTCGCGGCTGTCGGCCGGACGGAACAGGGCGGCGTTGGGCATGGAGCGGATGCCCGCCAGCTGTTCGATGGGCTCATGGGTGGGGCCGTCCTCGCCCACGCCGATGGAGTCGTGGGTCAAAACATACAGCACGGGCAGCTTCATCAAAGCGGAGATGCGGATGCCGTGCTTGAGATAATCGGAGAAGACCAGGAAGGTGGCGCAGTAGGTCTGCAATCCGCCATGCACCTGCATGCCGTTGCACACGGCGGCCATGGCCTGCTCGCGCACGCCGAAGTGCAGGTTGGCGCCGTCTGGCGTTTCAGCGGAAAAATCGCCGCGGCCCTTGATGTAGCTCATGTTGGAACCCGCCAGGTCTGCGGAGCCGCCGATGAGCTTGGGGTACAGCTTGGAAAGCCTCTCCAGGCACTGGCCGGAGGCGTTGCGGGTGGAGTCGTCCTTTTCAAAACGGAAGAAATCATCATCCGCCGACAGGTCGGGCGCCTCTCCCTCCATCCAGTTCACATACTCGGCGAAGCTTTCGGGATAGGCCTTTTTGTAGTTTTCCAGCAGCTCGTCCCACTCGGCGTGGGCCTTTTTGCCGCGCTGCGCTTTTTCGCTTGCCAGGTCGTAGACCGCCTGCTCCACGCAGAAGCTCTTTTCGGGGTCCAGGCCCAGATTTTTCTTCAAGGCCTTGACATTGTCCTCGCCCAGGGGAGAGCCGTGGGAGGAGGCGGAGCCTTCCTTGGGGCTGAAGGCGCCGATCTTGGTATCCACGATGATGAGCGAGGGGCGCTCGTCCGCTTTGGCGGCGGCGATGGCGGCGTCCAGCGCGTCCACATCGTTGCCGTCGCCCACTTCCTGCACGTGCCAGCCGTAGGCGCGATAGCGCGCGCCGGTGTCCTCGCGCATGGTGATGGAGATGTTGCCCTCGATGGAGATGCGGTTGCGGTCGTAGAACACGATCAGCTTGGACAGGCCGAAGGTGGCCGCCATGGAGCTGGCCTCGCCGCTGATGCCCTCCATCACGCAGCCGTCGCCCATGAGGCAGTAGGTGTAGTGATCCACCAGCGGATAGCCCTCGCGGTTGAACTTGGCGGCAAGATACTTTTCTGCCATGGCCATACCTACGGCGTTGGCGATGCCCTGACCAAGCGGGCCCGTGGTGGTCTCCACCATCGGCGTGTGGCCGTATTCGGGATGTCCGGGGGTCTTGGAGCCCCACTGGCGGAAGGACTTAAGGTCATCCATCGTCAGGCCGTAGCCGAACAGGTGGTTTACGCTGTACAGCAGCATGGATGCATGCCCGGCGCTGAGCACGAAGCGGTCGCGGTTCTGCCAGGCGGGATCTGCCGGGTCGTGCACCATCTGGCGACCGAAGATGGCATACATGATGGGCGCGGCGCCAAGGGGCGTGCCGGGATGGCCGGACTTCGCCTTTTCGATCGCGTCCGCAGACAGGGTGCGGATGGCGTTGATGAGCTTTTGTTCCGTGGGATGCGTCATTGTCAAAAACCTCCGTATTGAAATAGTGGATCGGTCTTTACAGCAATTCGTCCAGGGGCGCAAGGTCCAGGCCCAGGCCGTGCGCGCTTTGCAGCGCATCGATCAGCTGCGCGGCGATGCGCTTGACGCCGCCCGCCTCGTAGGCCTCCAGATTGATGGGCAGCACCGGATCGTGCACGGACAGGCGCACGAGCAGATATCCCTCGCTGCCGCCGGGCAGGCGCACCAGGGCGCGCACGCCCTCGTGGTCGTCCGGGGAGGGGCTCCAGTCCGGGTTGGAGAGGATCGCCGCCCGCACGGCCTCGATCGTCTTTTCGCCCTGGCGGCGAAAATCTTCGTCGGTGAGCTTCAGGCGCACCTCGGCCTCCTCGCAGGGTTCCTCCAGCTTTGCAAGCAGCGCCATGGGCGAGCGGCCCTTGAGGCTTGCCAGTATGCGGCAGACCATGTAGGCGCCGTCGTCCAGGAAGCGGTTGTCGCGGAAGGCACAATGGCCGGATGTTTCCACGGCCAGCGGGCAGTATTCGCCCTTTTGATTGAGCTCAATGGCCTTGTCGATCACGTTCTTATAGCCGCGCTTAAAGCGAAGCTGCTGCCCGCCAAGATCGCGGATAAAGCGCGTAAGCCCAAGGGAGGTAACGGAATCCGTAACCACGGTGCCCACGCCGCCCTGCTCCTTTTGCGCCGCGCACAAAAGGGCGATCAGGCGGTTGCGGTTGATGGCAAGGCCCGTTTCGTCCACCAGGGCGGCGCGGTCGCAGTCCGCGTCGAACACGATGCCAAGCTGCGCCTTTGCCGCAAGCACAGCCTGCGCGGCCGCGGCCATGGCCTTTCCGTCCTCGGGATTGGGCGCATGGTTTGGGAAGTTTCCGTCCGGCAAAAGGTTCACGCTGCCGCTTGTATCGGCACCCAGTGGACGGAGCACCTTTTCGGCGAAGAAACCGCCGGAGCCGTTGCCGGCGTCCACCACGATCCTCTGCCCCGCAAGGGGGGTGGCTTCACCGGTCGCGCTGCGGATGTAATCCACCAGGTCCTGCGCGTACAGGGGCAAAAAGTCCAGCGTCCGCACGTCCATGGAAGCGGGCGCGGGCGCGGGGTTTTCCATATCCCTTGCCAGGGCCGCGATCTGTTCCTTTTCCAGGCCGCCCTTTTGCGTGATGAACTTAAAGCCGTTGCGCTCCATCGGCAGGTGGCTGGCCGTGACCATGACGGAGGCGTCCACATCCGCGCGCAGGGTGGCCATGAACATGGCCGGCGTGGTGCAAAGGCCAAGGTCAAGGCAGTGCGCGCCCTCGCCGCACAGGCCCTGAAGCAGCTCCTGCATGAGTATCGGGCCGGACAGGCGCGGATCGCGCCCAACGGCCACGCGGATGGGATCGCTGTAGCCCTCGCGGCGCAAAAAGCGCACAAAGGCCGCGCCCGCCCGGCGGGCGACGTCGCCGTCCAGCGTCCTGTTTTCGCCCAGACCCACGCCGCGCAGGTCCGTGCCGCTGATCAGGTTTGTGTAATCCATTTTCCTCTCACACTCCCTTTGCCGGAAAGGCCGCTCAATCGGCGCTTTCGTCGATGCCCTCCAGGGGCAGGTCGCGGAAAAACGCGTACATATCCTTAAGGATCAAAAGGTCCTTCTTCACATCCTCCACAAAGGCCGCCTCGCGGTGCTTTTTTGTGAGCGGCTCCGTGTGCTCCAGATAAAAGCCCTTCGCCTTGTAGTAGGGCACCAGCGCCTCGGGAAAGCCCTCCGGTATCTCCATGCGTTTGTAAAAGGCGCCGTTCAAGGTATAGCGCGCATTTAGCCTTTTGTCCTGCGCAATGGGCAGGAATTCATCCGTGCGGGCGCGCAGCTGGCGGCGGATGGCCTTGGCCCGGGCGGGATCGTTGTCGTACCATCCGATGCCGTAGCTGACGCAGTTGCAGTTGACTTCCAGATACAGCCCAAAGCACAGGGACTTGGGCCGCCCCGCCGGCCGCCAGCCCAGCCACATGTGGTCGCGGTAGGGCAGCTTGTTGGCGGAAAAGCGCACATCGCGCCTGAGGCGCGAGACCACCTTGTAGGGCCGTACCTCCATCTCGGGATCGACAAGGCGCACGGTGTCCGCCAGCTCCGCCGCCAGAGCGTACAGAGGGGCTTTGACATGCTTTTCGTATTTGTCCCGGTTTTCGTGAAAAAACTCGGTGTTGTTGTTGAAGGAGATGGCCATGAAAAACTCGAACATCTCCAAAGGAAAGCCCTCAAACCGGCTGATTTTCTGCAAAAACAGCGCCTCCGTCTTCGTTGGGATCCTTGCGGGATGCAAAGCATATCCCATGCTTTATTCAGTATAACAAAAATCGACCGGCCCCACAAATAAATCTGTGTTTATTTTTATCTGTTTACGCAACCGCGCAGCCTTCCTTCCCATGGTATACTTTGATAGGAAAGAACACACATCCGGTTTTTCGGCGGAAAGGAGAAACGCGCATGGACATAGAGCTCAACTACGTAAAAAAGGGCAGCGGCAGCCCCCTTATCCTTCTGCACGGAAACGGCGGGAGCCTGGATTATTTCAGCAATCAGATCGACTGCTTTGCCGCGCATTACACCGTCTATGCCCTGGACACCCGCGGGCACGGGGCTTCGCCGCGCGGCATGGCGCCCTTCACCCTTTCACAGTTTGCGGACGATCTTTATGCCTTTCTTTTGCAGCAGGGCATTGCAAAAACCCATCTGCTCGGCTTTTCCGACGGCGGCAACATCGCCCTGCTGTTTTGCCTCAAACACGGGTCCATGGTGGACAGGCTCATTTTAAACGGCGCCGATCTTTCCCCTAAGGGCGTAAGGCCATCCGTGCAGCTGCCCATCGAGCTGGGCTGGCGCGTCGCCCGCCTGTTCGCAGGCAAAAGCGCGGAGGCCAGGCGCCATGCCGAGCTGCTCTCCCTCATGGTGAACGAGCCGAACATCGCGCCGGAAACGCTCAAAGCCATCCTTTGTCCCTGCCTGGTGCTGGTGGGCAAAAACGACATGATAAAGGAAAGCCATTCGCGCCTGATTGCCTCCAGCCTTCCAAACGCCGAGCTGGTCGTTTTGCCGGGCGACCATTTTCTCGCCGCCAGACAGCCGCAGGCCTACAACCGCGCGGTACTGGACTTTCTTAAAAAGGGCTGAACCGCAAAGCAGGCCGCAGCGCCGCTTTGTTTGCCCGCGCTTTTGTGTGACCTTCGCCATCCCCGCCTCGTTTATATGGTATACTTAAAACCGGGGGACGGCATTTCTCCCCTTTGTCCCGTCGCCCGAAAGGCAGGTACTACATTTTTATGAACGCCTCCGTTTATGAGCTGCTCGCCCTGGCCATGCGCTACTGGTTCATCGCCATACTCGGCGTCATCGTTTTTTTGTTGATCCAGTCCCTTGTGCGCGAATGGCGCATCGAGCGGGCCGTGCAGCGCCGCATCGCCTCCGCCCCCTCGGCCTTGTTTTTGCTGCTCGTATCCAGCGAGGACAAACGCCTGCGCCCGGGGCTTGCATTCCCCCTGGACGGCGATACGCTGCTTGGCAGCGGCCGCGGCTGCGACCTGCGGCTGAAGACCCGCACCCTTAAAAAACGTCACCTTGTGCTGCATTTGGAGGAAACACAGGTGACGGTCATCCCCGAAGGCGGCGCCTTTGCCGCCGTGGACGGCCAGCAGATCACAAGGCGCAGCGCCCTGCTGCCGCACCAGCGCCTGCAGGCAGGCGGTCTGATCTTTGAACTTGTCCAAACCGATGCGCAGGAGGAACTTGCATGACGCAGCAACGCCTAAAGCGCCCATCCAGCGATTATTTGCTGCTGTTTTTGAGCGTGTTTGAGGCCTCGGGCTTTGCGCTTGTGGCCTTTTGCGATGAGTTTTCGCCCTTTGCGCTGCTGCTTTGCGCGCTGATGCCGCTGCTGCTGGTGTTTCAGGCGCTGGGGCTTCGGCGCGCCTTTCCGCATATGGACCAGCAGCTTTTGATCATCGGCAATTTTCTCTGCGCGCTGGGTATCCTGCTGCTCTGCCGCCTGCGGCCGGACAAGGCGGTCAAGCAATTTATCTATTACCTGGCCGGCATCGTAGGCATGGTGGTGATCACCCTATTCCTTGCAAAGGCCAAAAATAAGCGCTCCCTGCGCTATGTGGCGGCGGTGCTGGCAATCGGCTCGCTTTCGCTCACGCTCATCATCGGCAAGGAGACCTTCGGCGCGAAAAACTGGATCGATCTGGGCTTTTTCACCATACAGCCCTCGGAATTCGTGAAGCTGGCGCTGATCTACGTGCTTTCCGTCTCCCTATCCGAGAACCGCCGCCTGCGCGGCAACCTGCCGGCACTGTTGTTTGCGGGCTTTTGCCTGATTTTAATCGTATTGCAAAAGGACCTCGGCGCGGTGCTCATCTGCTTTGTGACCTGTTTGTTCCTGTATTATGCCGCCACAGGCTCCCTGGGCCTTTGCTCCCTCGCGCTGCTGGCAGCGGCGGGCGGAGCCGTCGTCATGTACCATCTGTTCGATCATGTGCAGCTGCGCGTGGCCATGTGGCAGAATCCCTGGGTAAGCCCCACGGACGGCGGCTACCAGATCGTGCAGGCGCTGGTGGCCATCGGTTCCGGCGGCATGGCCGGCCTGGGCCTGGGGCTGGGCAGTCCCACGACCATTCCCGTGTACGACACCGACTTTATCTTTGCCGCCCTGTGCGAAGAGATGGGCATCCTGGTGGGACTGATGGTGATCCTTTTGTATGTGATCCTGTTCCTGCGCGCGGGGTTGCTCGCCCTGCGCAGCCGCTCCGCTTTTGATTCGCTTTTGTGCGTGGGCGTGCTGGCCTCCCTGGCCGCGCAGACCTTTTTGATCGTGGGCGGCGTGATCAAGATGATCCCGCTCACGGGCGTGACCCTGCCCTTCATCAGCTACGGCGGCTCCTCCATGCTCAGCAGCATGCTGATGCTGGGCGTGCTGCAGGGCGTGGCGGAGAACACGGGCCGCCGCGAGGAAGAGGCCTGGCTGCGCGCCGGCTACCTGCGGGAGGTGGCAAGATGAAAAACATGTCAAAGCACATCGCCGTATTGCTTGCCGTGGTACTGTTCGGCTTTGCGGCGCTTTCCGGCTATTTCTTTTACGCGGTCAGCGCGTATGGAAGCCGCTGGTTCGCCACGCCCTACAATTCGCGGCTTACCAAGGCCAAGGACCAGGTGCACGCCGGGGCCATTTACGACCGCAACGCCCATCTGCTGGTGCGCACGGCTGCGGACGGCAGCCGCGAATACCCGGTAACATCCAAGGCCAAGGCGGCCATGGCGCAGCTCATCGGCGATACGGCGGGCGCGGTGCCCACGGGCGCGGAGAGCATGTTCGCCAGCTACCTGCTGGGCTTTCATTCCTCGCTCAAGGACCGTTTTTCCCAGCTTTTGTCCGGCCAGAGGCAGGGCAACGGCATCCAGCTGACCGTGGACATCGAGCTGCAGAAGTACGCCTATGAGCTCTTTCCCGACGGCGGGCGCGGCGGCGCGGCGCTGTACAATTACAAAACAGGCGAAATCTATTGCCTGTATTCTGCGCCGGGCATCGACCTGGACAATCCCGCCAAGGCCGCCAGCAGCGAAGGCCTGCTGCTCAACCGCGTTACCCAGGGCCGTTACGCGCCCGGTTCGGTATTCAAGATCGTCACCCTGGCCTGCGCGCTGGAGAATATTCCCGGCGTGATGGACAGGACCTTTACCTGCGAGGGGCATTTTCAGGTCACGGACGAGATGGAGCTGCGCGACACGGACGGCGAAGGCCACGGTACCCTCAGCTTCCGCGAAGCCTTTTCCAAGTCCTGCAACATCGCCTATGGCCAATTGGCCCTGGAGCTTGGCGAGGACAAGCTGCGCAAGACGGCCAGCGACCTGGGCTTTAACGGCAACTTCCTCTTCAGCGACCTGATCGTGTACGAATCGCGCTTTCCGGACAGCGTAAAGGACGAGGGCGAGCTTGCCTGGACGGGCGTTGGCCAGGGCAGACTGATGGTCAACCCCATGCACATGGCCCTGATCGCCGGCTCTGTCGCCAACGGCGGCCTGATGGCGCAGCCGCAGATGCTGCTGGGCGTGGTGGATGACGATATGCACGTGCAAAACAAGCTGTCCGCGGGCATTTACTCGCGCATGATGAGCCCTTCCACCGCCAACACCATCCGCGAGATGATGATCGACGTGGTAGAAAACGGCACGGGCAGCAGTGCCGCGGTGAAGGGGCATGTCATCGGCGGCAAGACCGGCACCGCGCAGGTAAACTCCTCCGGCGGTGCCTACCAGCCCCACTCCTGGTATGTGGGCTTCTGCGCCGAGGACAACGCGCCCTTTGCCGTGTGCGTGATGATCGAAAACGGCGGTTCCGGCGGCGGCAAGGCCGCGCGCATCGCCGGCAAGCTCATGGAGCGGGCCATCGAGCGCCTGGGCAAATAAAGATACCTTCTGTCTTGTCGATGAGAATAAATCTCCGCTTCGCAAGCAAGACAGAAGGTATTTTTGCATTTTTCGCGAAAAAGTAATTGATTATCTTGCGGCGCCTCTCGTGCCGCGGCAAAGAATAAAAAACGGAAGGCGGCATCGATACGGCCATGGATGTTAAAGGCGTACAGGCTTTGGGCGAAAATATCAAACAGAACGTGCAAAAGGTCATCGTCGGCAAGGACGAACAGATAGAGCTTCTTCTCTGCGCGCTGCTGGCCGGCGGCCACGCGCTGCTGGAGGATGTGCCCGGCACGGGCAAGACCATGCTGGCCAGGGCCCTGGCGGCGTCCATCTCCGGCCGCTTTGGGCGCATACAGTTCACGCCCGATCTTTTGCCCTCGGATGTGACGGGTATGAGCGTGTTCAGCCCTAAGGACACCGAGTTCCACTTCAGGCCCGGCCCGGTGTTTTGCAACGTGCTGCTGGCCGATGAGATCAACCGCGCCACCCCCCGCAGCCAGAGCGCCATGCTGGAGTGCATGGAAGAAAAGCAGGTCTCCTACGACGGCCAGACCTATCCTCTGGAAGCCCCCTTCTTTGTGGTGGCAACGCAGAACCCCATCGAAACGCAGGGCACCTTTCCCCTGCCCGAGGCGCAGCTGGATCGCTTCGCCCTGCAGCTTTCCATGGGCTACCCGAGCATCGAAGAGCAAAGTCAGATCCTGGAGCGCTTCCGCGAGGACGCGCCCCAGCAAAGCCTGAACTCCGTCTGCACGACGGACGATATCCTTTCGGCACAGTCGGTGATCAAGTCCGTGCGCGTGCATGCCGATCTCATGGCCTACATCGGCCAGATCTGCGAAAAGACCCGCGCGCTGGATCAGGTGATCCTGGGCGCCAGCCCCCGCGCGGCGCTGACGCTGATGCGCATCTGCCAGGCGCTTGCCGCCCTGCACGGGCGCGACTATGTGACCCCGGCGGATATCCGCACCGCTGCAGGGCCCGTGCTGGCCCACAGGCTGGTGCTGCGCACAGCCTACGGCGTGGGCAGGCAGAACCTGGCCGTTGTGCAGGAGGCGCTTTCCCAGGTGACCGCGCCCACCGAGTCCCTGGAGGATTAAGGGCCGCATGAATGCCATCTGGATCATCGTCATCGCCGGTCTTCTGATCCTTGTGCAGATGCTTGTCTTTCGCCATGCCGGTCTCACCGGCGTGCACGTGCGGCGCAGCTTCACCAAAAAACGCCTGTTTTCCGGCGAAGGCCTGCAAATGGTGGAGACCATCGAAAACCGCCGTCTGCTGCCCGTGCCCTGGCTGAAGGTGGAAACGCGCATGCCCGCCTCCTTCCTCTTCGGCAAGCAGGAGAATTTGGAGATCGGCGGCCAGCGCTACCACAGCTCCCTGTTTTTTCTGGGGCCGTGGCGCCGCGTTCGGCGCGTGCACGAGGTGCGCGCCATGCGCCGGGGCTATTACCCCTTCACCTCTGTCACCCTCACGGTGGGCGATCTGTTCGGCTTTGCCAGGGCCAGCCGCGTGCAGCCCATGAACGAGAACGTAACCGTGTATCCCGCGCTGCTTTCCCGTTCGCAGGTGCAGCTGCCCGTTTCCCGCTGGCAGGGCGAGCGCGTCGTGCGCCGCTTCATCCAACCCGATCCGTTTTTGTACAACGGCATCCGTGACTATCGCCCGGGCGACAGCGTGCGCGACGTGCACTGGCGCGCCTATGCCCGCACGGGTTCTCTCAAGATCAAGCAGCAGGACTACACCGCCTCCTCCCGCCTGCTGGTGCTGCTCAACATCGCCCCGGAGGAGCGTTTATGGGGCGAGATCGGCCTGGAGCATTACGACCATCTGGAGCGGGCCATTTCCCTGGCCGCGACGCTGTGCTGCTTTGCCCTGGAGGACGGGCTGGACGTGGGCTTTGGCGTCAACGCCGACCTTGTGCAGTTCGAGGACGAGCTTGCCTT
This sequence comes from Christensenellales bacterium, assembly GCA_050309765.1. GTDB lineage: Bacteria > Bacillota > Clostridia > Christensenellales > UBA1750 > CALWRM01. The sequence goes on along the minus strand of JBNRMU010000087.1, from coordinate 8,534 downwards.
CATCCCGCCGGCCTCCGGCCCGCAGCAGCGCGAGCGCATCCTGGAGGCGACGGCACGGCTGCGCATCCACCGGCTGTTCAACTTTCACAACTATCTGGAGCGCATCCCCCTGCCGCAGGATACCGACATCCTGATCCTGAGCGCCTACCGTTCCGAGCTCATCGAGCAGCAGGCGGAGCGGCTGCGTTCCTTCGGCAACACCGTGACCTATTACCCGTTTCCGCAATAATGACCGTTTGAAAGGAGGGCGCACAAGCTCATGATCCTGACCATACTTCTGCAGGCGCTGTATGTTGCGCTCGCCTTTGTGCCGCCTTTGCTCATCGGCAGCCTGCTTTGCGGCAGCAGCCCCTATCTCAACCTGCTTTTGCTTTTCGCCGCAAGCCTTGCGGGCTTTGTAAGCTCGGCAGTATTGGGCTCCAAAAAGCTGATCGCAGGCATTCCCGTGCTTGCCCTTTTGCTGTATTTGTGCTTTGGTATCAACGGCTGGCAGCTCTTTGCCTTTGTTCCGGCCGCGGGTTTGTTCTTTGCCCTCGTCGTTTCGCTGCACCACCGCTACGGGCAGCGCGGCCAGGTGATGGAGACCAACGTGATGATCGCCGGCCTGGTGCTGTACGCCTTTGGTTATGCCTTCAGCTTCTTTGCCGAATCGCTTTCCGTTTTGTGCACGCCGCTCGGCTGGCTGTGCCTTTTGCTGCTGGTGATGACCCTGCTGCTGGTCAACCACCAGAACATCATCGAGGCCTCCGGCGGCCAGGCGCGGCGCATGCTGGGCGGCAACCAATTGCTGACCATTGGCTTTGTCGGCGTCCTGGTGATCCTTTCCTGTATCGGCAGCATCCGCGATGCGCTCAACGCCGGCCTGCGCGCGCTGCTGGGGCTGCTGCTCCGGCCCTCGGAGGATGGCGGCGGCGGTCCGCTCCCCACCGGCGGCATGAACATGGACATGGACCTTTCCCAGTTCGGCGAGGCCACGCCCGCGCCCAGGTGGCTGCAGATACTGGGCAATGTCGTTCTGTACACCATCACCACCGTGGTCCTGCTCGGCCTGATCGTTCTGCTCGTGTACGGGCTGAGCAAGTGGCTGCGCGATATTTTCTCCTCCCTGCGCAAGTGGCTGCAATCCTTCCAGGTGGACAACGAGGCCGAGGATTTTCAGGAGGAAAGCGAACAGCTGCTCTCCGCCAAATCCATGGCCGAGGAGTTCCGCAAGGATGTTCGCCGGCGCATCAAAAAGCTGTTTACGCGTCCCGTTTCCTGGGACAGACTAAACCCGCAGCAAAAGGTGCGCAGGCTATACCAGAACCTGCTGCGCGAGCAGGCGCCCACCGTGCGCGGCGCGCTTTCCATGGCGCCGGAGGACTTCCTTCGCGCTGCCGACAAGGAAAAGGCCGGCTTTGCACCGCTGTACAACGCCGTGCGCTATGCCGACTATGAGGTATCCCCTGCGCAGGCGGAGCAGGCGCGCAGGGATCTTAAATCCCGATAAGGAGCGGACATGAACAAGAACCTGGAATTCAAGTTGTCGCAGCTGCCGGACAGCCCCGGCGTTTATCAGATGAAATCCCAGGGCGAGCTGATTTATGTTGGCAAGGCGGTGAACCTGAAGAACCGCGTGCGCCAGTACTTCCACCAGAGCGCCAACCATGCGCCCAAGGTGCAGGCGATGGTCAGCCGCATCGACGATTTCGACATCATCCTCTGCGATACCGAGCTGGAGGCGCTGATCCTGGAATGCAACCTGATCAAGCGCCACCGGCCTTTTTATAATATCCTGCTCAAGGACGACAAGCAGTACCCCTACATCCGCCTGGACGTAAACGCCGACTACCCCACATTGCGCTTTGCCCGCCGCGTGGAAAAGGACGGTGCGCGCTACTTCGGTCCCTATATGGGCGCCATCATGGTGCGCGATGTGCTGGACCTTCTGCATAAAGCCTTCCCTTTGCGCACCTGCAAGCAGGAAATGCACTTCGGCGACCCGCCCTCCCGCAAGCGGCCCTGCCTGCGCGCGCAGCTGGGTCTGTGCCTGGCGCCCTGCCAGGGCAACGTGATGCCCGGCGTGTACAAACCCATGGTGGAGCAGGTGATCGCCTTTCTCTCCGGCAAGCAGGACCAGCTGCTGGATCGCCTTCGCGACCAGATGCAGGCGGCCTCCGCCGCCCTGGAATTCGAGCGTGCGGCCGTTTTGCGCGACCGCATCGAGGCCGTGGAAGCCCTTCTGCAAAAGCAAAAGGCCCTGAGCACCGAGGGCGAGGACCGCGACGTACTCTGCGCCGTGGAGGACGGGGCCGAGGTGCTGGTGCAGACCTTGTTCCTGCGCGGCGGCAAGATCCTAGGTTCCGAGCGTTTCGGCCTGGAAGGCGAGGACAACGGCCTTTCCGAAAGCCTGCAGATGTTCATTTTGCAATACTACGACGGCGCGCCCTTTATCCCCCGCGAGATCCTCATCTCCCACGAGGTGGAGGACCGCGAGGTGCTGGAGGAGTTGCTTTCCGAAAAAAAAGGCAGCCGCGTCTATATCCAGGTGCCCCAGCGCGGCGAAAAGCGCCGCCTGGTGGAGATGGCCCAGAAGAACGCCCTGGAGGAGCTGCGCAAGCGCAACGAGCAGTTCATCCGCCAGCGCCAGCGTACCCTGGGCGCCTGCGAGGACCTGGCCCTGATCCTGGGTCTGGATGCCCCGCCGCGCCGCATCGAGGGGTACGATATCTCCAACACGCAGGGCACGCTTTCCGTGGCGTCCCAGGTGGTGATGATCGACGGCATGCCGGCAAAAAGCGAATACCGCCACTACCGCATCAAGACGGTGGTCGGGCCCAACGACTTTGCCTCCATGGCCGAGGTGATCCAGCGCCGCTTTTCCCGCGGCGAGCGCGAGCGTAAGGAAGCCCTGGCTCAGGGGAAAACGCCCACGGGCTTTGGCGACCTGCCGGACCTGGTGCTGATCGACGGCGGTCCGGAGCAGCTTAAATACGCCCTGGACTCCATCCACACCGTACCGATGGAAAAGTATCCGGCCATGTTCGGCCTGGCCAAGCGTTTTGAGGAAATCTATCTGCCGGATCGCGAAGACCCCATCCGCCTGGACCACCACAGCGAGGCTCTGCGCCTTTTGCAGCGCCTGCGCGACGAAGCGCACCGCTTTGCCATCACCCACCACAAAAAGCTGCGCGGTAAGCAGGCCGTGCGTTCCCGTCTGGAATCCATCCCCGGCATCGGTCCGGCGCGACGGCGCGCCCTGCTGACCCACTTCCGCACCATCGGCCAGGTGGAAGAGGCCAGCCTGGACGAGCTTTTGCAGGTGCCGGGCATGACCAGAGCCGCCGCCCAGGCCGTCTACGACACCTTTCACCAGTAAACCGCCGACCCCGCCAAGCGCAAAAAAGGCTTGACAGCCTCGTCTCGCATTTAGTATAATATGCTGTGTCCTATGGGACACCACGCATGCGAGGGTGGCGGAAGTGGCAGACGCGCACGTTTGAGGGGCGTGTGGGAGACCATACGGGTTCAAGTCCCGTCCTTCGCACCAACGGCCGGCAAAGCACATATCTTTGCTGGCCTTTTTCTTTCTTGCCGGACGTTTAGGTCTTTAGAGGGACTTGAACGCGCGGGAAGTGAATGACAGCCCTGTGGGCTGTCAGAGCCCGCGCTGACCGAGCCCAAAGGCGAGATTTCAAGTCCCGTCCTTCGCACCAACGGCCGGCAAAGCACATACCTTTGCTGGCCCTTTTCTTTCGTCATTTCCTGCCTGTCGACTAAAAAATACAATTGCATTTGTAACTTTTTCTATCTGTCAAGCGTTTATGTTGTGTGTGCAGAAGGGGCTTCCTCTTCTGCACACAATAAAAGCCAATACATATACAGAAAGGATAAAACGTATGAAAAAGCTACTCCTTCTTATCCTGGCTGCCTGTCTGGTCTTCTCTCTGGCTGCGTGCAGCACGAACGGTCAGAGCGCTCCGGCTGGCAGCGAGCCGGCCGAATCCGCCCAGACGCCCGATGCGGACGCAGCCGCAGGCACCGCTCCCCTGCTGGGCGGCTGGCAAAAGCCCGCTTCCCCCGTCGTGACGGACGAGGTGCAGGAGCTGTTCACCAAGGGCACCGAGGGCCTGCTCGGCGTCGACTATACGCCTGTTGCTTACCTTGGCAGCCAGCTTGTTTCCGGCACCAACCACGCCCTGCTCTGCCGCGCGGCCAGCGTAACGCCCAACGCCGCGGAAACCTATGCCATCGTCTTCCTGTATCAGGATCTGCAGGGCAAGGTAGAGGTCAAGGATATCATCCGCTCCAGCGTGGAGACCAACCTCTCCGGCATGGCCGGCAGCTGGGCACAGGCGGAAGACCCCACCATCAGTGACGATCTGAAGGCCGCCTTTGACGAGGCGATGAAAACGCGCCTGGGCGTGAACTATACCCCCGTCGCGCTGCTGAGCACGCAGCTCGTTTCCGGAACCAACTACTGCATCCTCAGCGAGGCGACCGTCGTCGCCCCCGACGCCGAGACCGAATATGCCTTCGTATACCTGTATGAGGACCTGGAAGGCAATGTGGAAATCACGGACATCGTCAATTTCGACAACGCCGACGAGACCGCCGAATAATCCCAACAAGTTCTTCGAAAAGCCCCACCGGGTTTTATCCGGCGGGGCTTTTGAATAAGCAAAAAACGACGTGTTCACACACGTCGTTTTTTCTATACTATTTGGTTTCAGGCCCTCTGTATTCGATGCAGAGCATGGTCAGATCGTCGAACTGCTCCGCTCCGTTCACAAAACCATCGACGGCTTTGCGCACGTTTTCCAACATCCTGACCGGCGAAGCTTCCGGCTCCTCGTTGAGCGCCTTGAGCATGCGGTCTGTGCCGAACATATGGTTTTCGGCATCCATCGCCTCCGCCACGCCGTCCGTATAGAGGAACAGCCTGTCGCCGGGCTTTAATTGAATCTCATACTCCTTGTACTTAACGCCGTCCATGCCGCCGAGGATGAAGCCGTGCTTATCCTTGAGCAGGGTAAAGGATCCACCCTGCGCCAGCGCGGGGTACTCATGCCCGGCATTGGCTGCCCTGATCTTCCCGGTGGAGATCTCCAGTATCCCCATCCAGACGGTGACGAACATCTGCATCGTATTGTTGGTGCAGATTATCTCGTTCGTCATGGAAAGGACCTCGGCGACCGATTTGCCCATCATGGCGTTGTTCTTGAGGATCGCCTTGGATACCATCATAAACAGGGCCGCGGGCACGCCCTTGCCGCTGACGTCCGCCATCACCATACACAGATGGTCCTCATCGATCAGGAAGTAGTCGTAAAAATCGCCGCCGACCTCCTTGGCAGGCGTCATGGAGGCGTAGATGTCGAAATCGCTCCTGTTGGGGAAGGCCGGGAAGATGTGCGGCAGCATGCTGGTCTGGATCTGGTTTGCCATATCCAGCTCGGTGTTTACGCGCTCCTTCTCCTTGGTGATCTCAGTGATGTCTTCTATGTATTGCTTTGTTTTCTTCGACAGGTCGTCGAAGGCCTCCGCGAGCACCTCTATCTCGTCGTTCGTTCTGTAGCTGTCCTTCATCTGGAACAACTGGCCGGTTTTGCCGCTGTCCAGGATGCTTTGCGTCATTTCCTCCAGCGGCTTTACGATCCTGCGCGCTGCGAAAAGCGCGGCAAAGATGCCGGCAAGGATCAAACCGCCCAGGATCAAACCGCTGGTCTTCTGTGTCTTTGTCATGCCTTCCCTGAATCTGGCGCTTGCTTCGTCGTTGATGCTGTCATAGGCAGCAAGCATCTTCCGTTCCGGTTGTTCGGTAAATTCCTTATCGACCAGAGAGACGAGCGTCCAGCCGACCGTCGGCATCGGTGCTCCGGCCGCATAGTACTGCTTGCCCCCAACGTCCAGCATCGTAAGCTCCGTGGTTTCCACAAGCGCTTTTTCCACAAAAGCGGCAAGTTCCTGATTGCCCGTCTCCCGCAGGTCCGGCGCTTCCTCAGCGGTGGCAATGTCAAAAATGCCATTGTCCTTCGGTGCAAGGATCACCTGGCCTTTGTCGTTTACCACAAAGGCAAAGCTGTCGCTTCCCATAGAGGTGTTGATAAAATCGCTCATGTTATCCAGAACAATATCTATCCCCACCACGCCGATGGTCTTACTGTTTACAACGACCGGGGCGGAACAGGTGATGCAAAGGTAGTCGCTGAAGGCGTCCTCCTCTATCCCCGTAAAGTACAACCCATCATTTTCAATAGCCCCTTTGTACCACGGTCTTTCCCGAACGGGGAAGGGGATCAGGTTGCCGTTCTCGTCCAGCTTGTTCCCGGAATGGTCGTCCACGCAAAAATGGGTGCCATCGGCAAGCCCGACATAGCAGGCGGCGATTTTATCGGAATTGCGGAACATAGCCAGCATAGAACCGGCCATATGTCCAACGATGGCAAGATACTCGGACTTGGTATAATCCACGCCCTCTTCGCAAAGCACCATGGCCGAAGGATATCCGTCCAGTGCAGGATCCGGCAGGCGCAGCTTCGGCGGCGTAAGATTGTTCTTATTCCAAAACAACTCCTGTGCCATCGACTGCAGCATATATGTATTATTCACGACCTCGGCAAAATCGTTGTCTGCAATCTTTGCCTGCATGGCTGTGGAATTGACAAGCGTGCTCATCATGACCTGGTGCATCGTCTCTTCCGAAGCCTCAGAGATTGCCTGCTGCTGTTCGGTCCTCGTTTCTCCCACGATCCTGACAAGCATATTGTTCTGGTAGCTGGAGACCAGCGTAAACACGATGGCCGTCACAACCAGCATTCCCAGCACCAGGAAGACCGTCTTCTTTTGAAGACCGCCCAGTGTAATTCCAAGTATCTTCCTCACTCAGTCTATTCCTCCCGCGCCCGGCAACACAGCGATCTTTTTGACTGTATTTGCCGTGCGAACGACATTCTTTCTCAAGTCCTCGTCTTCGATTCGACGGGATAAAATATTATACCATACCTGCGCTTACCTTGAACAGGATAAGCGGCGCCCCTTTCCGCAGAAAATCGCCCGATCAGCCAGCGGCCGGTAAAAACAGTACTGCCAGGCTGGGCGATATCCCGCCGAAGGAAAGTGTATTTCCATGCCCGTTTTATCTGCGTCACAGTTGGCTTTCCCGATAGTATTTTTCAATGCCGCCGTAGCCCCTGATCATTTTGCCCCCGTGTTTTTCCATAAAAGCATTCAGCCGTTTTTGAAACTGTTCCGGGCGTTTTCGCGCCGCATCGATATAGGAAATGCGGATGCGCCGATAAGGTTCTCTTTCTCCCCATGGGCCGCCGGATGGATGGGGCGCCTGTCAGATGAGTATACTATGCGCCGACCCGGCAAGCAAGAAAAACGCCCTTTCTCCTTCAAGGACAAAAGGCGTTTTATAAAGCAAAAGCCATGCAAAGAACCCGTCTGCGCCTATTTATCTTATTCGGCATACGGAGGAAAGTACTCGATCACCGCTTTTTGCACCACATCCTCCTTATACGTTTCCCAGGCTGCCTGATCCGTCTGTTTTTCCATTGCATGCATATACAGATTCTCGACGCTCAGTTCCCGCCTTGCAAGCGGCTTTTCGTATACCTCTCTGTAGGTCTCATAGTCCATGTCCAAACCTTCCAGATAGGCATCCATGACTCTCTTCGCTTCCTCCGCCTCACCAGTCCTGAGCGCTTCATCCACCTGTGCAAAATGCTCGCTGATCTGTTCCTCCGTTGCGCTGAGGCCGAGCCGCGCCGCTTCCTGAACCAGGGCTTCCCGTTCAACCATGGACTTCAGCACCGCATCTTTGTCTGGAGGCTCGCCCGCTGACCCATACAGCGCTTTGTTCACTTCATAGAAGGCAAGCTGCAAATCATAGGCCCGATCCAGGGTTTGCTTTGTTATGGCAACGCCATTGACACTTGCGGCCGCACTTTCTTCGTCCCGCATCTGTGTTTTATGCTGTTCGCCCACACGAACCAGTCTTTCAAAAATCCCGGATGCACGCAGCAAAGGTATTGCCGCGGCAGAGAGAAGCAGTAAACATGCCAACAATATCCCTATGGCAAAAATCCGTTTTTTCTGCATTGTCCGGCCTCCATTTCTCTTTGACAATCTGGGGAAACAGTACAGGTGTATGGTGCGCAAAACGATATTCCTGCCGTTGAAACTGCACATATCGTCCTTTATGCATGGGAATATCTGTATTTACATTCATCTGCCAAAGGCTGCCGCACAGGCCAGCGGCTTCATGCTGTTGTGTCCGCAAAGAGCCTTTATCATCAAAAGCCGTTCTGCTCCCTATTAACGAGATCATTATACAATGCAACCCATACAGCAGACAACGAATCGTCTCAACAAAACGAGGGCAAAAAGAAGTCGTCGCAAGCAATATCAGCTTGCGACGACTTGGCTCCCCAGGTAAGACTCGAACTTACAACCCTTCGGTTAACAGCCGAATGCTCTGCCATTGAGCTACTGAGGAATATTCATCTTTTTACAGGTAGTATGCGCGGTCTCTTTCCCTCGCATACTAC
>JBNRMU010000086.1:0-21664 GCA_050309765.1 Christensenellales bacterium | reverse complement strand
GCCTGGTAGACGAAGTTTCTCAGCTCTTCGTCGCCCATCACAGGGTTGCGGCCGGCGGCGTTTTCGCGGTCCACGTCTTCGCGCACGGCGTTGACAACGGGGTGATGCTTATCCACGACCAGATCGTCCTTGAGGTTGAAGTAGCCGTTCATCCAGTGGGCGATGCCGGCCAGGCCGGAATGGCTGTCCACAGCCACGGTGGCGGGGCGGTTGAGGATGGCGGCGGTATCGAAGATATTGTAGATCTCCTCGTCCTTGAGCAGGCCGTCGGCATGGATGCCCGCGCGGGTGGAGTTGAAGTTGCGGCCCACGAAGGGGGTGCGCGGCGGGATGGCGTAGCCGATCTCCTTCTCAAAGTAATCGGCGATCTCGGTGATGGCGGTCAGGTCCATGCCGTCGTTGGTGCCGCGGAAGGAGGCGTAATCCACGACCATGGCCTCCAGCGGGCAGTTGCCCGTCCTTTCGCCGATGCCCATCAGCGCGCAGTTGACGGCCGAGCAGCCGTACAGCCAGGCCGCGTCCGCATTGGAGACGACCTTGTAAAAGTCGTTGTGGCCGTGCCATTCCAGCCAGGCAGCCGGCACGTCCGCATAGTGGGAAAGGCCGTACATGATGCCGGGCACGCTGCGCGGCATAGCCACGCCCGGGAAGGAAACGCCGAAGCCCAGCGTATCGCAGGCACGGATCTTGATGGGAATGCCGCTCTCCCGGGAAAGGCGCATGAGCTCCGTGGCGAAGGGCACCACAAAACCGTAAAAATCCGCGCGGGTGATGTCCTCGAAGTGGCAGCGCGGCCGGATGCCGTGCTCCAGGGCGGAGCGGATGATGCCCAGGTATTTTTCCATCGCTTCGCCGCGCGTCATCCGCATCTTTTTGAAGATGTGGTAATCGGAGCAGGACACCAGAATGCCGGTCTCCTGTACGTTCATTTCTTTAACCAGCTCAAAGTCCTTTTCGTTGGCGCGGATCCAGCTGGTGACCTCCGGGAACTGGAGCCCCAGCTCCTGGCAGCGGCGCACGGCCTCCTTGTCCTTCTCCGTGTAGAGGAAAAACTCGCTCTGGCGGATGATGCCCTTGGGGCCGCCCAGGCGGGATAGGAGCTTGAACAGGTGCACGATCTGCTCCACTGTAAAGGGAGAGCAGGACTGCTGCCCGTCGCGGAAGGTGGTGTCCGTGATCCAGATTTCCTCCGGCATATGCATGGGCACGATGCGATGGTTGAAGGCGATCTTGGGGATGGCGCTGTACTCGTACAGCTCGCGGTACAGGTTGGGCTCCTTGACGTCCTGAAGGCTGTATTTATAATTGGCCTGTTCCAGCAGGTTGGAATTGTTGTTGAATTCAAGCATGGCTTTGCTTCACATCCTCTCAAGATAGGGGTGCAGATGGGAACGAAAAAAGGCAGGGCAGCGAGATGGTCCGCTCTTTGCTCAGGAAAGCTTTGCGATAAAATCGCGGATGCGGGCAAAGCCCTTGTCGATGGTCTGCATGGACACCGCGTAGGAGATGCGCACATGGTCGTCCGCGTCAAAGCCGGCGCCCGGCACCACGGCCACCTGGGCATTTTCCAACAAAAGATCGGTAAAGCTCATGGAGTCGGTGATGGTCTTTCCGTTCAGGCCCTTGCCGAACAGGGCGGAGATATCCACCATCACGTAGAAGGCGCCGTCGGGCCGCACGCAGGAAAGGCAGGGCGTTTCCTCTACCAGTTGGCAGATGTGGTCGCGGCGCTTGGCGAATTCGGCCACCATGGCCCGGACCTCGTCCGTAGGGCCGTTGAGGGCAGCGATGGCCGCGCGCTGGGCGATGGAGTTGACGTTGGAGGTGGAATGGCTCTGGAAGGCCGTCATGGCCTTGGCCGCCGGCAGGGGCGAGGCGGTGTAGCCCATGCGCCAGCCGGTCATGGCGTAGGCCTTGGAAAGGCCGTTGATGACGATGGTGCGCTGCTTTGTCTCCTCGTCGATGGAGGCGATGGAGACATGCTTGGCGCCGCCGTAGACAAGGTATTCGTAGATCTCGTCCGAAATGCAGTAAAGATCGTATTTTTTCATGAGGGCGGCGATGTCCTGGAGTTCCTCGCGGGTATAGACGTAGCCGTTGGGATTGTTGGGCGAGTTGAGCAGGATCACCTTCGTGCGCGGGGTGACGGCCTTTTCCAGCTGATCGGCCCTGACCTTGAAGCCATCCGCGCTTTTGCCCATCACGGGCACGGGCACGCCGCCGGACAGGCGGATCAGCTCCGGGTAACTCACCCAGTAGGGGCCGGGCAGCAGCACCTCGTCGCCGGGGTTTAGCAGCACCTGAAAGGCGTTGAACAGCGCGTGCTTGGCGCCGTTTGTCATCACGATCTGTTCCGGAGCGTAGGAAAGGCCGTTGTCGCGCAGGAGCTTATCGCACACCGCCTGGCGCAGGGCCATCTCGCCCGCAGCGGGGGTATAGCGGGTGCAGCCGGCGTCCAGCGCGTCCTTGGCGGCCTGGCGGATGTGCGCGGGGGTATCAAAATCGGGCTCGCCGGCGCCGAAGCCGACCACATCCACGCCCTGGGCGCGCATGGCCTTGGCCTTGGCGTCGATGGCGAGGGTGACGGAGCTTTGCACGGCGGACAGTCGATCGGAAATCTTCATCATGGCAGACGCCTCTCTTAAGTCATTGTGATGGGAGCAAAAACGCTCCGTAAACGCCCGAAAAACAGCGTGTGAATGTAGTATACCGCCCGATCGAACGTTTTGCAAGAAAGAAATATGTAAAATTCATTTTTTGGCGCTTATTGCGACCGCAGCCCTTTGATTTGCAACTGAAAAAAGAAAAACTTGTAAAGATAGGCCGGGCCTTGCGCATAAAAAAAGCAGACGAAACGCATACGCATATCGCCTGGAAATCGTTTGACAAAAGCGGATCAGGGCTGCTTTACAGCGGCGTCGCTCACGCCCAGACGGCGGTCGATGAAGCGCCTGAGCAGGTTGGAGAAGAAGGCCACCACCGGCACGATCAGCAGCATGCCCGGCACGCCGAAGAAGGTGCCTGCCGCCGACACCGAGAGCATGATGTACAGCGGCCGCATGTTGAGCGAATCGCCCATCAGCTTGGGGCCAAGGACGTATCCGTCCAGCTGCTGAATCACCAGCACCAGAAGGCCTGCATACAGCGCCTGCATGGGGTCCACCAACAGCAGCACCAGCATGGTCAGGGCGCCGCCCAGGATGGGGCCGAAATAGGGCACCAGGTTGAAGATGGCGTTGACCAGCGCCAGCAGAGCCGAATAGGAGATGCCAAGGCATAAGAACCCAACATAGGAGAACACGAACACCACCAGCGACTCGAACAGCCTTGCGCGCACATACACGCCGAACACGCGCTCGAACAGCCGGCCGAGCTCCACCAGGTTTTCGCCCCGGCGCTGGCCGAACAGCGCCATGGTCAGGCGCTTTAGGCTGTGCAGCATGCGCGCGCCGTCCGTGAGGCAGTAGATGCTGCCGATCAGGGCGATAAAGATGCCGGTGACCGCATTGGCTGTGCCGCGGATGAGCCGCAACACGCTTTGCAGTGCCTGGGAAGTAAATTCGGTGAACTGGTTGCCGATCCCGTCCATGGCGCTTTCCAGGGCGTGGAAAACGCTGGGCTGGCTGAGCAGGGGATTGTCCTGTATGTGGCCGCTCATGAACTTTTCCACGCTGTCTATGTAGCCAGGCAGGTTGTTCGAAAACTCCTGCGTGTTCTTCCACAATACGGGCCACAGGGCGCTGACGATCCAGACCAGGGCAAAGATCAGCAGCACATAGGTGACGGCAACGGCCAGGCCGCGGCGCAGCTTTTGCCATTTATCGGCCCGAAAAATGGGCTTCAGCAGCCGCGTTTCGATGAAACGCACGATGGGGAAGAGTATGTAGCCGAGCAGGAGCGCCGCCGCAAAGGGCGTCAGCACCCGGCCCAGCTGGGCGCTGAGCTTGGACAGATGCGAGTAGATATTGCCGCTGTCCTGCAAGACGCGGAAGAACAGCACCAGTACGGCCACGCTCAACACGCAGACGATGGCGGTCAAAAGCACGCGCTTGGCATATGGCGAACGCCAATCCAGTTTCATAGCACCCACCCTCGCTTGTTCTGTTTTTTTCCCAGGTCAATAATCAGCGCGGTACGCCGAGGAAGAACAAGGCCAGTGTGTCCGGTCCCGAATGGGAACCGATGACGGGGCCGATGGGCCCGATCTTAAAGTTCTGAATGCCCAGCTCTTCTTTAACACGATCGCGCAGACGCAGGGCGTCGGCCTCGCAGTCGCCGTGGCTGATGAATACGATGGCATTTTCCTGCGCGCTTTGCTGCATATGCTCGTACAGGGAAAAGACGGACTTGGTGCGCCCCTTCACGCGCTCCACCGGCACCAGGCGGCCTTCATCATCCACATGCAAAACGGGCTTGATGGAAAGCAGCGTGCCGAAGAAAGCCGCCGTGGCGGAGACACGGCCGCCGCGGCGCAGGTGGCCCAGATCGCCCACGGTGAACCAGTGGCAGAGGCGGCCTTTGTTTTCCTCGACCCAGGCGACGACCTCACGGTCGGACAGGCCCTCGTCGCGCTTGTCCAGCATCAGGTGGCACAAAAGCCCCTGCCCCATGGAGGCGCAGAGCGAATCGATGACATAGATCTCGCGCTCGGGAAAGCGTTCCTTCAGCTCCTTGGCAGCAAGGCAGGCACTTTCATAGCTGCTGGAAAGGGCCGAGGAAAAGCAGAGGTAGACCACGTCCTGCCCCTTTTCCAGCACGGGAGCAAAGGCGGCCTCGTATTTTTGCGCGGTGATCTGCGAGGTGGAGGAGGTTTTGCCGCCGCGCAGCGCCTCGTAAAAGTCGTGGTTGGACAGGCTCAAGCCGCCGTCGTCCTCGTATTCCCGATCCTCCAGACGGAAGGTCATGGGCAGGATGGTAAAGTCGCGTTCCTTGGCATAGGAAAGCGGCAGGTCGCAGCAGGAATCGGTGAAATAGGCAGCACGCATGGCTCAAACCTCCTTTTGGTTGCCGTTGGATTTTATGATACGGCCTGCAAAGACCGTAAAGTTGATGAAAACACAGGATGCGAAAAAACAAACGCAGGCGTTATTTGGTCAGTGCTTTTCTGTATTTTAGAAACGCCCACAGCGCGATCAGCAGCGGAAAGACAAAAGCACCCGCGTTTACAGCCCGCATCCGGCTAAGCAGGGAAACAAGGCCGATGGCAGACACGAGCAGAGAGAATGCAGATGATTCTGTAGTGCTTTGCTTGCATGGCGTTCCTCCGATCCGGATATTCGGCTTCGGTCACGGCCTTTGGATAAAGTCCTCGCCGCCGCGGATGAAACCGCGCCTGCCGATCACGAAAAAGGACGGTTTAAGCCATCTATCCGCGTTTATGCACGGCGATCCTTTTGACAGTGCTTTTCTTTACTGTAGCAAATAAAAGCCGATCTGTCCACAGAAACGGACAGATCGGACCGGTCTTTATTCATCGCCGATGTGCATCCAGTCGTCCGCCTTGTCCCAGGCAACCAGAAAGCCGGCGCCCTTGGCGCAGAATACCGAATCGGCCGGGTTTTCGCGGTCGGCCTGGCGGTCGTAGGCGCGCTCGAGGATGACTTCTTCCGCATCCAGGCAGGGCGCGTAGCCGTCGAAGCGGAAGGACAACAGCCCCCGCCCCCGCGTCAGGGCGGAAAAGCGCTGGGGAAAGTCCAGCAGCCGCTTGACCGGCGCGCGGCCCCGCAGCTCGGCCTCGCCGCCCTCGCTGTCCTGGGAGAGAAGCTGGGCCTTCATCTGGATGAGCTCGGCGCTGACCTTGCCAAGCAGCCCTTCCTCCATGCGCAGGGTAAAGGCGTAAAACGGTTCCAACAGTTGACACTCGCCCTTGAACAGGCCCTGACGGATGGCCCGGTAGCAGGCCTGGCGAAAATCGCCGCCCTCGGTGTGCTTTAAGTGCGCACGGCCGGAAAGCAGCGCGATCTCGATATCGTCGATGGGCGAGCCCGTCAGCGGCCCGATGTGCTGCTTTTCCAGCACGTGGGTGCGCACAAGGGAATGATAGGGCGCGGGCAGCTTGTCCAGGGAGGCTTCGTCCTTAAACACGATACCGGAACCCCGCGGCAGGGGACGCAGGGCAAGGTGCACCTCCGCATAGTGGCGCAGGGGCTCGTAATGCCCGCGTCCGATCACGGGGGACAGCAGCGTTTCACGATAGAGGATCTGAGGCGGACCGAAGGCAACGTTCAGGCCGAAGCGCTCGCGCAGGACGACGGATAAAACCTCCAGCTGGATGGGCCCCATGAAGCTGATCTCCACGCTTTGCCTTTCGGACAGGAAGCGCACCTGCAAAAGCGGGTCCTCTTCCTCCAACAGGCGCAGGTTTTGCAAAAGCGTGTGGGCGCCGATCCCCTTTTCCGGCAAGGCCTGGGCAAACAGCAGGGGCTTGAGCGTCTGCCCGGGCAAGGGCTTGGCGTCGCCGAGGCAATCGCCGATCTCAAGCTTCGGCGCGGCGACGAGCACGGCATGCTCCCCGGACGCGGCCCGTTCGATGCGCAGGTATTTGCCGCCTTCACAGCGGCGCAGGTCGCTCACCTTAAAGCTTTCGCCGTCCGTAAGCGTCAGACTGTCGCGCGGGCGCAGACTGCCGCCCAGCAGCTTTACATGCACCAGGCGCTGGCCCTGGTCGTCGTGGCGTATTTTGTAGACGCGCGCGGCAAAGGGCGTGTTCGCATCGTAACAGGTGCGGATGAGCTTTCCCAGCGCGTGCAGCAAGGCCTCCACGCCCTCGCCCTTCAGGGCGGAGCCGCAAAACACGGGGCAGAGCTGGCCTTTTTGCACCGCATCCTCCAGGGCGTTTTGCCAAAGGGCGGGGCTGTGCTCGCCGGAAAGATAGCTGTCCAGAAGTGCTTCGTCCGTTTGGGCGAGCTCCTCCAGCAGCGCGTCGGGCTGGTCGCCCAGCGTGCTTTCGCCGAAGGCAAAGGCCGGCGCCCCCAGGCGCTGGCGAATCTCGCGCAGAACCCTGTCCGCGTCCGCGCCCGCGCGGTCGAGCTTATTGATGAAAAAGAAGACGGGAATGCCCTGGCTTTTGAGCAGCTGCCATACGGTGAGCGTGTGGGCCTGCACCCCCTCCACCGCGCTGACCACGACGATGGCGGCGTCCAGCACGCAGATGCAGCGCTCCATCTCTGCGGAAAAATCGGCGTGGCCGGGGGTATCGATGAGGGTGTAGGAAGCGCCCTCATAGGCAAACTCCGCCTGCTCGGCAAAGATGGTGATGCCGCGCGCCCGTTCTAAGGGGTGGTTGTCCAGGTAGGCGTCCTGGTGGTCCACCCGCCCGGGTGCGCGCAAAACGCGCCCCAGGCAGAGGATCTGCTCGGAGAGGGTGGTTTTGCCGGCGTCCACATGGGCGAAGATGCCTAAAGTGATGTGCATGAAAAAAGCCAAAGCTCCTTGTATTTCAATCCGGGATGTTTAAAGAAAGTCAGTCCTCCAGCTCTTTCAGCCACAGGCGTGCCGTAGCGTCAGAGGGCATGCGCCAGTCGCCGCGGGGCGAAAGCGAGACCGACCCTACCGCCGGCCCGTCCGGCAGGCAGGAGCGCTTGAACGCCTGGCTGAAGAAGCGGGAGAGGAAGGTGCGCAGCCATCTGCGGATGGTCGCGCGGTCGTATTTGCCAGCAAAGGCCTGCAGGGCCAGGTATTCGATCTTCTTCGGCTCCATGAAGTGACGCACAAAGTAATAGAGGAAAAAGTCGTGCAGCTCGTAGGGGCCGACGATGTCCTCGGTTTTCTGGGCGATGTCGCCGTCCTTGGGCGGCAAAAGCTCGGGACTGACCGGCGTGGATAGGATATCCCGCAGGCAGGCGGCAAGCGCCGCATCGCTGCGCCCGGCCTCGAAGGCGACCAGGTGGCGCACCAGTGTCTTTGGCACGGAGGCGTTCACGCCGTACATGCTCATGTGGTCGCCGTTGTAGGTGGCCCAGCCCAGGGCCAGCTCCGACAGGTCGCCCGTGCCCACCACCAGGCCGCTGCGCTGGTTGGCAAGATCCATCAGTACCTGGGTGCGCTCGCGGGCCTGCGCGTTTTCGTAGGTGACGGAGCGGTCCTCCTCGCTCTGGCCGATGTCCTTAAAGTGCTGGCGCACGGAATCGAGGATGCTGACCTCCATAAAGTCCGTGCCGTAGGCCCTGGCCAGCAGTTCCGCGTTGCTGCGGGTGCGGCCTGTGGTGCCAAAGCAGGGCATGGTCACGGCCAGGATTCCTTTGCGCTCCAGGCCCAGCAGGTCGAAGGCGTGGCAGGTCACGATCAGGGCCAGGGTGGAATCGAGCCCGCCGGACAGGCCGAGCACGGCGCACTTGCTGCCGATGTGGCAAAGCCTTGCAGCCAGGGCCTGCGACTGCATTTCAAGTATTTGCGCGCAGCGGGCGGCGCGCTTGTTTTCGTCCTCCGGCACGAAGGGGGTGGCGGAAACCTTACGCTGCAGGGACATTTGACGCACGGGCAGGGAGAAGGAAACGATCTGTCCGCCGCAAAGCGCCGGGTATTCAGGCAGGCGCCGGCGCTGGGTGATCAGGCGGGAAAGGTCCACGTCGGCCAGGGTAAGGCCGGATGCGAATGGTTTGCTCTCCGCCAGCAGATGGCCGTTTTCACAGATCAGGCTGTGACCGGCAAAGACCAGGTCCTGCGTCGACTCGTTCAGCCCCGCGCCCGCGTACAGGCAGGCGCAGGCAAACATGGCGCTGCGGGCAGCAAACAGCTGGCGGCGGCGCTCCGCCCTGCCCACAAGCGCGGCGCTTGCCGCGGGGGCGGCGATGACCGTCGCGCCCAGGGTGCAGAGCCTTTCCGCAGGCTGGGACAGGGAGAAGGTTTCGCTGCTTAGATCGACGCCGAGGATGAACTCCGGCATCGTTTCGCAGGCAAACAAAAGGTCGCATGACATGGGAACCTTCTGCGACAGCAGATCCACCGTATCCGCCGGCAGGGAGCTTTGCTTGGGCACAAGGCCCAGGATGCGGCCCTTTTGCAGCACGGCGGCGCAGTTTATAAGCGAGTTTTTATAGGCGATGGGCAGGCCGACAATCAGGAGCAGGTCGAGCGCCTGCGTGCCATCCAGCAAAAGCTTTAATCCTTCCAGCGCGCCCTTTTGCAGCGTGGGGCTGTGGACGAGGTCGCCGCCAGTAGAGGAAACAAGGCTCAGCTCGGGAAAGCACAGCAGGGACGCACCTCGCTCGGCCGCCTCTTTGGCCAGGGCCAGCATGCTTTCTGCATTTTTCAGGGGGTCCAGCACCGTCACACGGGGTGCGGCGCAGCCCATGCGTGCAAAACCATAACGCATCATTGCAAATAAACTCCTTTCTATTGGACCGTCAGGGGACGGAGATGCTTTTGATAGATGGAAAGACACAGATCGGCCATGTAGCGCATCTGGTACAGACTGATGGAGCCAGGGGGCGCGCCCAGCACCTGCTCGATGGCGTAGCGGTACAGCTCCAGCGATTCCAGTATGCGGGCGGTGTCCGGCGGGGCGTCGCCGGTCAAAAGGTAGGCGATCTCGTCGGAAAGGGTGAGTCCCAGATGCAGGACCAGGCTGCTCACGCCCTCCGGATAGGGCGTAACAAAAAGACCGCTCGCGCAGCCATCCTGCACGATCTGACGCAGAATGGGCAGCAAAAGCGTATACAGCCGCTCCTTGAGCTTTTCGCGCAGGAGCACATTCTGGTCGCGGTAGGCTAAGCGGATGAGCAGGCCGAGAAAGTCCGTCTCTTCCAGGCGCCAGAGGCCGTTTTTATCGAACATGGCGTTGACGCGGTCGGCCGCGTCGCCCGGGCAGTCGTCCACCGCCCGGCGCACGCTGTGGGCGCACTGGTCGGCCTTTTCCTCGCAGATGGCCAGCAGCAGGGCTTCCTTGCTCTCAAAGTGGTGATAAAAACCGCCCTTGGAAAGCTGAAGGCGCGACAAAAGCTGCTCCAGGCTGGTGGTCTCGTATCCCTGCTCGTAAAAGAGCGTTTCCGCCGTCTCCAGGATCTGCCTGCGCCTTTTTTCTCCCTTTTTCAACGAATGCCCTGCCCCTTTCGCAAATGAAAATACTCCCAGTATCCTATTTATTGTAGTTGCGCCCAGCCGCCGCCGTCAAGCACGATCGGGGAAAAAGGGAGCCGGCCGGACAAAAAAGTTAAGCCCTTTGCTAAAACGCAATTCGGTGGTATACTAGGCCCAGGCAGAACCACCCCGAACCCCAAAGGAGTTGAATTGAATGCAGTCGTTCCTCAGCCGCATCGCGGCCCTGGTGCTGAGCGTTTTGGAAAAATTCCTGCCCAAGGAAATATACGAAAGGCTTACCAGCCTGTACGATATCAGCCTGCTTTTGCTTGCGGCGGGCATTGTCTTTCTGATCGCGGCGCTGCTCATGATCATCATTCGGGTGATCCGCCTGAACAAAGAGCGGTCCGCCTGATGCGCAAAAGATGTGAGAAGATGAGTACTGAAAACGAAGTTGAGAAAAAATCCATTTACAGCCGCGGCTTTCGCCTGTTGGTGTGGTTTTTGAAACTGTTCGATTCCCACTGGCGCGTGGAAGGGGAAGAGATTGCCCGCTACAGTCCCTGCCTGTTCGTCAGCCGTCACCTGGACAATATCGGCCCGGTGGCGCTGTTTTTGCAGATGCCGGTGCAGTTCCGCCTGTGGGTGCTGGCCGATCTCATCGGCAAAGACGAAAATTATGCCCATCTGAGCGGTTACACTTTTTCGAAAAGGCTCGGCTATCCCATGTGGCTGAGCAAGCTGCTGGCCTGGATCATCTGCGGGCCGGCGCATTGGGTGTTCATGGCCATGGACGCCATCCCCGTGTACCGCGGCAGCCGCGAAATGGTCAAGACCACCGCCCTCACCCTGGAGGCACTGAAAAACGACCAGAACGTCATGATCCTGACGGACAAAAGCTATACAAATAAGGCCGACAGCGTAGGCGAGCTGTATTCGGGCTTTATCCACATCGCCAAGAAATACCGCCAGATGACGGGCAAGGATTTGCACATCGTGCCCGTTCTGCCGGATAAAGCGGCGCGCACCCTGCGCTTTTCCGCCCCCCTCATCTATTGCGAAGAGGCCGGCTATGCGCAGGAGAAGGAGCGCCTGCTTGCGCTGCTCACGCAGACCCTCAGCCTGCCCGAACACGAGCAGGAGCCGCTGAGGGCACAAGGTTCATCCGATTAGATAGCCATAGGTTTCATCAAAAAGCCGGACGCTAAGCGCGTCCGGCTTTTTGCGCGCCCGCGCCGCCGGAAGGGACAGGCACAGGCGAAAGGCACATGGCATATCGTGAGCATTGGAAGGCGTTTTTTCAGCCTATTCGCCGCAGGAATCCGGCGGCTTTTGAGAAAAAGACGGAGGCGTTTTCAGCAATGATACAACTCAGCAGACTGCCCGAGGGCGTAAGCGCCCGCGTGCAGGCGCTGCACGCAGGCAGCGGCATGCGTCGGCGCCTTTTGGATATAGGCCTGACCAGGGACGCGCAGGTGCGCTGCCTGTTCGCAAGCCCGTCCGGCGACCCAAGGGCGTATCTGGTCCGCGGCGCGGTGGTGGCCCTGCGCGGCGAGGACGCCGGCGATGTTTTTGTCCTATAGCGGCAGCAAAGGGGGGAGAAAACGAGATGACGGATACGCACAGTGCCCTGCGCGGGAAAAGGGACATAAAACAGGCGCAGGAAAAGCAGATTGAGCCACAGTATACCATCGCCCTGGCCGGCAACCCCAATGTGGGCAAAAGCACCGTTTTCAACGCCCTGACCGGCCTGCGCCAGCACACGGGCAACTGGCCAGGCAAAACGGTGGAAAGTGCCCGCGGGGCCTGCAAGTATGGGGATACGAGCCTTTTGCTCGTGGACCTGCCCGGTACCTATTCGCTGCTGGCCCATTCGGCGGAGGAGGAAGTGGCGCGCGAATTCCTCTGCTTCGGAGGGGCAGACGCGGCGGTGGTGGTGTGCGACGCCACCTGCCTGGAGCGCAATCTGAACCTGGTTTTGCAGACCATGGAGATCACGAACCGGGTGGTCGTGCTCGTAAACCTGATGGACGAGGCGGCAAAAAAGGGCATCCGCGTGGACCTTGCCGCCTTGGAGCGGGAGCTTGGCGTGCCGGTGGTGGGGGCGGCTGCGCGCAGCGGGCAAGGCCTGCAGGCGCTGCTTGAAAAGACCATGGCCGTCGCCGCCGGCACGCTGCGGACGACACCCCGCCTGCCCGCCTACGGCAAAGAAGTGGAAGCGGCCATCACAGCGTTGGAAAACAAGCTGGCCGGCCTGCGCACGCAGCCGCGCTGGGCCGCGCTGCGCCTGCTGGAGGGGGAAGAAGCGCTTTTGCGCTCCCTGGAAGACCATGAAAAGAGAAACCTGCGCAAGGAGCTTGGACCGGAGCTTTCTGCCCTGCGCGCGCAGCTTGCGGACGAAGGACTGCAGGATCGCCTGGTACGGGGGCTGTACCGCCGCGCGGAGGAGATCGCCGCCGCCTGCGTGTCCGTAAAGGATGTAAGCTATCAAAATCGCCAGCTGCGCGCGGATCGCTTTTTGACCGACCGCCGCACGGGCACGGCCGTCATGCTGCTGATGCTGGCGCTGGTGTTTTACATCACCATCGCCGGGGCCAACCTGCCCTCGGAAGGGCTTTCGTATCTGTTTGGCATCCTGCTGGACTGGGTGGAAGGGGCGTTTGCCTATTTGCATGCCCCCGACTGGCTGACGGGACTGCTGGTGCGCGGCGGGCTGCGGGTGCTTTTCTGGGTGGTGGCGGTGATGCTGCCGCCCATGGCCATCTTTTTTCCCCTGTTTACCCTGCTGGAGGATGTGGGCTATCTGCCCCGGGTGGCCTTCAACCTGGACGGTGCATTCAAGCGCTGCAAGGCCTGCGGCAAGCAGGCGCTGAGCATGTGCATGGGCTTTGGCTGCAACGCGGCGGGCATCGTCGGTTGCCGCATCATCGATTCGCCCCGCGAGCGCCTCATCGCCATCCTCACCAACAACCTGGTGCCCTGCAACGGCCGTTTTCCCGCCCTGATCGCGCTGATGACCATGTTTTTTGCGGGCAGCGGCTCCCCGCTTGCGACAACGGCCCTTTGCGCCCTGATGCTGACGGGCCTGATCGTGCTAGGTGTGCTTTTGACCTTTTGGACCTCCAGGCTGCTTTCCTCCACGCTGCTCAAGGGAGTGCCGAGCTCCTTTATCCTGGAGCTTCCGCCCTACCGTCGGCCGCAGATCGGCAGGGTGATCGTGCGTTCCATCTTCGACCGCACCCTGTTCGTGCTGGGGCGGGCGGCAGCCGTGGCGCTGCCGGCGGGGCTTGCCATCTGGACGCTGGCAAATGTGCGCCTGGGCGGCGAAAGCCTGCTCTTTTACATGACGCGCTTCCTCGATCCCTTCGCCCGCCTGCTGGGCCTGGACGGCGTGATCCTGATGGCTTTTGTGCTGGCCCTTCCCGCCAACGAGATCATGCTGCCGCTGGTGCTGCTTGGCTACCTTTCCGGCGGCACGCTGAGCGACATCGGCTCGCTGGATTCCTTCCGGCAGATCCTTCTCCAGCATGGCTGGACGATGACCACGGCGGTGTGCACGATGCTGTTCACCCTTGTGCACTGGCCCTGCTCCACGGCGCTTATCAGCATCCACAAGGAAACGGGCAGCTGGAAGTGGACCGCCCTGGGCTTTGCCATCCCGACCGTCCTTGGCATGGCCCTATGCTTTTTGACGGCGAGCGTTTTTCGCCTGTTTGGCCTGTGAAGCAAAAGCCGCCCGCGCTCCGGATAGCAGGAACGCGGGCGGCTTGTATTATTTGGTTGTTTCTTAGACATTGAAACGGAACAGCACCACGTCGCCGTCCTTCATCACGTAGTCCTTGCCCTCGGAACGGACCAGGCCCTTTTCCTTGCAGGCGGCCATGGAGCCGTTTTGCACCAGGTCGTCGTAGGAGACGATCTCCGCGCGGATGAAGCCGCGCTCAAAATCGGAGTGGATCTTGCCGGCCGCCTGGGGCGCGGTCATGCCGCGGGTGATGGTCCAGGCGCGGCTTTCCTTGGGCCCGGCCGTGAGATAGGAGATAAGCCCCAGCAGGTCGTAGCTGGCGGCGATCAGGCGATCCAGCCCGCTTTCGTTCAGGCCCAGTGCCTGCAAAAACTCAAGCTGCTCGGTCTCTTCCAGCTGGGCGAGCTCTTCCTCCACGCGGGCGCTGACCACCAGCACGCGAGCATTTTCGCGCTCGGCGGCGGCGCGCACCTGCCTGACCATCTCGTTCTCTTCGCCGCCCAATTCCTCCTCGGCAATGTTGGCGGCGTACAAAACGGGCTTGGTCGTCAATAGGAAGAGCTGACGGGCAAACTCCTCCTGGTTTTCCGGCACGGGCACGCTGCGGGCGGGCAGCCCCTGGTTCAGGGCGTCCATATAGGTCTCCATCAGAGCCATTTCCGCGCGGGCCTGGCTGTCGCCGCTCTGGGCGATCTTGCGCGTGCGGTTCATGCGCTTTTCCAGCGACTCCATGTCCGCGTAGATGAGCTCCATGTTGATGGTTTCCATGTCGCGCACAGGGTCGATGCTGCCGTCCACATGGGTGATGTTCTCGTCCTCAAAGCAGCGCACCACATGCACGATGGCGTCCACCTCGCGGATGTGCGAGAGGAACTTGTTGCCCAGGCCCTCGCCCTTGCTGGCGCCGCGCACAAGGCCGGCGATATCGACAAATTCGATGGTGGCGGGAGTGGTCTTGGCGGAATCGTACATCTTCGTGAGCACATCCAGACGCTTGTCCGGCACGGCCACGATGCCCGTGTTGGGCTCTATGGTGCAAAAGGGATAGTTGGCGGCCTGCGCGCCGGCCTTGGTCAGCGCGTTGAACAGGGTGCTTTTTCCCACGTTGGGCAGGCCCACGACACCTAATTTCATCGGGAAACATCTCCTTAAAACCGCCTTGCCGAAAAACAGGCAGGCAACGGCGAGCGAGTCTTATTCAATGGATAAGTATAGCATCCATCGCCCTTTTTCTCAAGGCCTGCCGCCAAATCAAGGGAAAATATGCGCATTCCCGTTGTGAATTGACGGCGTCTGCGGTACAATTTAACGGAAAGAATCGTTTATCGCCCACGGGAAAAATGGGCGGGGAGCATGCACTGCAAAGGACTTGGATGTAAGGAGAGATCAGTATGGGAATCGGTATCGTTACCACGAAGTACGGCAAGCTGCGCGGCGAGGAACTCAGCGGCAAATATGCCGGCATCACCACCTTCCGCTCGGTGCCCTATGCCCAGCCGCCGGTGGGCGAGCTGCGCTTCCGCGACCCGGTGGAGCTGACCCCCTGGGTGGGCCTTTGGGACGCAAAGTTTTTTGCCAGCCGCCCCATGCAGGTGATGAACGCCGCCACGGATGCGGAGCCCTGGACCAGCGACTTTTATTACACGGGCGTGCCGCCGATGAGCGAGGATTGCCTGTATCTGCACATCACCACCGGCGCGCAGAGCAGCGATGAACGCCGCCCGGTGTTCATGTGGTTCCACGGCGGCGGGCTTACCACCGGCTATTACAGCGAGATCGAGTTCGATCCCTCGGAGTTGGCCAAAAAAGGCGTAGTGGTGGTCTCCGTCGGCCAGAGGCTGAACGTGTTTGGTTACCTGTGTCTGCCCCAGCTTTGCGCAGAGCAGGGCGGAATCAGCGGCAACTACGGCTTAAAGGACGAGCTGATGGCCCTGAAGTGGGTGCGCGAGAACATCGCGGCCTTCGGCGGCGATCCGGACAGGATCACCGTGGGCGGCCAGTCCGGCGGCACCTCCAAGTCCACGGGGCTTGCCACCTCGCCCAAGGCGGTGGGGCAGGTCAAGCGCTGCATCAACCAGTCCAACCTGGCCTGGATGCGCGACTACCTCACCATGGAGCAGGCAGGTCAAAACGGCCGCGCTTATCTGGAAAACCTCGGCCTGGATCCCGACATCACGCCGGAGGAGCTGCGCAGGCTGCCGGCCAACCGCTTTTACCATATGAAGGAAACGCCCAAGGGCTTCGGCGCTGCAAACGGCCTGCCGGGCAGCATGGTCTGCGACGGCGTGTATGTGATGAACGTTTCCGCGGCCAAGAACATGGACGACTATGCCTCCAATGTGGACTACCTTTCCGGCGGCACCGTGGGCGAGAGCGCGCTGCGCAGCCGCGACCTTCTGCCGGGCGAGGGCAGCTTTACCTCCGCCGCAGACTTTTACGGCTTCATGCGCGAGAGGCTGGGCGATCTGTACGATAAGTACGACTTTGAAAAGCTCTGGCCCGTTACCGACGAAAATGCCGATTACCAAAGCCGCGTGCTGGCCAGCCGCGTGTTTGCCGGCAACCGCTTCGGCGTGATGGGCGGCGTGATCATGAATCGCTGCTTTGGCGCCTATCGTGCCAAGCACGCGCCCAAGGCCCGCAACTACTCCTATGCCTTTGGCCATTATACGCCCAGCCGCCCGGAGGAAAAGGGGACCTTCCGCGATATGGATAACCTGCTGGCCTGGCATTCCAGCGAGCTTTGGTATACCTTCTCTTCCCTGCGCGAGAATGTGCCGCCTGTGCGTCCCTGGACGGAGGTGGACTTTAAGCTGGCCGACCAGGTGAGCTCCTATTGGGCCAACTTCATCGCCAATGGCGATCCCAACGGCAAGGACGGCCAGGGCAACGACCTGCCCTTCTGGCCGGAGAGCCGCGAGAACTTCGGCTGGATGTTCCTGGGCGATACGCCCGTGGGCCATGACGGCCTGGACGAGATCGACAAGCTGGCGCTGGAATACATCCGCCGCGAAAAGCTGTATCCGGATATTTAAAGCAAAACCACACACAAAAACAGGCGCCGCATCGGTCTTTTCCGATGCGGCGCTTTTGACTGCATTTGAAAATGCAGTTAAGTCTAGCTATTCAGGCACCGCCTGCTTTTTCTGCTGTTTGAGCTCGAGAAGCAGCTCGATACAGCCGCGCACGAGCCCTTCGTCCAGGCCGAAGAGGGCGCAGCGGTATTTGATGGCGTCCACGGCAAATTCCATGGCCGTGTTTACGATCTGCTCGTCCTCCAGCAGGTCCATGGGCAGATCCAGTTCCAGATTCTGGTCCAGCTCCAGCAGGGAGGCGTTGTTGTGCGTGGAAAGGGAAAGGGCGGTGTAGCGCGTCTGGTACAGCTCCTCCTCGCCGGCAATGCGGAAGCGGGTCAGCACCGTGAGCCTGCCTGCCGCGTTTTGCAAAATGGGAAAGCGGTCCGTCGCCTCGCGCAGCTTCTGCTTCAGGGAAGCCTTGAACCTTTTTTCCAGCACATTGGCCTTTTTCTTGCCCACGCGCTTCAGCAGCGCCTGGTAGGCGTGCGCGGATTTGTAGCGGAACACGCATACGCGCTCGTCCAGCTCCATGGCCTGCAGAACAAGGTAATAGTCCTTGTTTTCGGCCAGGTTCTTCAGGTCCACCTTGCACTCCAGCGCGCTGCGCAGAAGGATGCGCGGCGAAAAGGGGTCCAGCGTCTGCCGAGACAGGAGCAGGGCGCCGTCCAGCAGGCGCAGAAGATGGCGGTAATACAGGACAAAGTAGGCCTGGCGCGGCGGTGCGTCGGGGCCCAGCTCCGGCAGGGAGGCTTCCATCCGGCGCAGCATTTCCTGCAGCGCATTTTCGGCTATATGCATACTTGTTCTTCCCCCTGCTCATATAGTATGGTATAGTAAAAACCACAACAGCCGTTCTTGGGAGGTAGGTTTTATGACGATCTGGCAGGCGTTGATCCTGGGACTTGTGCAGGGCCTGGCCGAGTTTTTGCCCATCAGTTCCTCCGGACACCTGGTGCTTTTGCAGCAGGTCTTCGGCATCAGCGAGCCTGGGCTTTTGCTGGATACGCTGCTGCATGTAGGGTCTTTGGCTGCCATCGCGGTCGTATTCTGGAAAGATATTCTGCAAATGCTCAAAAAACCCTTTTCCAAGCCGGTGTATTTGCTGCTGGTCGCCACCGTTCCCGCGGTGCTTGCGGCCGTGTTCCTCGGCGATTTCTTCGAGACTGCCTTTACCGGCCGCTATCTTGGCATCGGTTTTTTGCTGACCTCATTGGTGCTGTTCCTCTCCGGCAAACGCCAGGGCACGCGCAGGCAGGTCGAGTATCCCGACGCCGCTGTGATGGGCCTGTTCCAGGCCTTTGCCATCCTGCCCGGCCTGTCCCGTTCCGGTTCCACCATTTCCGGCGGATTGTTTCGCGGCGTGGACAGGGAGCAGGCGGCGCGGTTCTCCTTTTTAATGTCCATCCCGGCCATCCTGGGCTCGCTTGTTTTGCAGGTGAAGGACATTATCGCCGGCGAAGCCGCCGCCCTGCCCTTCTGGCCGGTGCTGGCGGGCACCGTGGCTGCGGCGCTTGCCTCGCTGTTCGCCATCCGCTTTATGCTGTACCTGGTCAAAAAGGTGAACCTGGCGGGCTTTGCCGTGTATACGCTCCTCCTGGGCGTGCTGGTGTGCATAGACCAGTGGTTCACGCACATCTTCTTCTGATCCATATATTCGATATACAAAAAAGGGAGTTTTAGCGAACTCCCTTTTTTATATGCCATAAAACAGGTAACGGCCGGTTTCCTCGTCCAACACGCGGTGCACGCTGCAATCGTACACATTGGAGAGCAGATCGGGCTGCAGCACCTCATCGGGCGGGCCGAAGGCTGCGGCCTGGCCCTGGTTTAAAAGCAGCACATCATCCGCATAGGCGGCGGCCAGGTTGATGTCGTGCAGCACGATCACGACCAGCCTGCCTTCCTTTGACAGGCTGCGCAAAAGCTCCAGCACCGCGATCTGGTGGGCGATGTCCAGCGAGGCGGTGGGCTCGTCCAGCAGCAGGCACTGCGCCTGCTGGCACAGGGCGCGGGCGATCAGGGCGCGCTGCCATTCGCCGCCGGAAAGCGTGTGCGCCAGCCGTCCGGCAAGAGGCGCAAGGCCCGTTTTTTCCAGGGCCTCCTGGGTGCGCGCCTCGTCCTTTGCATTAAAGGTGGAAAGCGGCGCAAGATAGGGATAGCGGCCCATGGGCACCACCTCGCGTACGGAAAAGTCGTACTCGCACACCGCCCGCTGGGGCACGTAGGAGATAAGGCGCGCGCTCTCGCGGCTGGAATAGCTTTGGATGGGGCGGCCGAACAGCAGCGTTTCGCCGCCGGAGGGGCGCAAAAACCCGCCCAGCGCGCGCAGAAGCGTCGTTTTGGCCGCGCCGTTGGGGCCGAGTATGCCCACCATGCGGCCCAGCGGCAGCGCAAGGTCCACGCCGCGCACCAGTTCCTTGCCGGAGAGGGAAACGCGCAGGCCCTTTGCCTGCAGGGCGATGGTATTGCTTGTCACCCAAGGCCGCCCCCTTTCAGCGAACGGTTCAGCAGCATGAGGAAAAACGGCGCGCCCAGCAGAGCGGTCAAAACGCCGATGGGGATCTCCACGGGCGCAAGCAGGGTCCGAGCAAAGGTATCCGTGACCATGAGCACCAGCGCGCCGGCCAGAACGGAGATCGGCACCACCCTTTCGTGGGCCGGCCCCACCAGGAAACGCACCGCGTGAGGCACCATCAGACCGACAAAGCCGATGATGCCGGAGACGGACACCGCCGCCGAAGCCGTGAGCGTGGCGAGCACCGTGACAAGAAGGCGCACGCGGCGCACATTCACGCCCAGGGATTGCGCCTGCTCATCGCCAAGGAGCATGGCGTTCAGGTCCTTGCAGAAGAACAGCGACAGCACAAGCCCTGCCAGTATGAAGGGCAGGCAAAGCCAAAGCTTGCTCCAGGTGGCGTTGGCAAGGGACCCCATCGTCCACAGATAGACCTTTTCCAGCTTGTCCTTGTCCAGCAGCATGAGCGAGGACACCGCCGCGGACAAAAAGGCGGAAACCGCCGTGCCCGCAAGCAGGAGCGAAACCATACTGCCCCGCCGCGAGAGCCCCCACACGAGCGATACGGCCATAAAGCCGCCCAGAAAGGCGAACACGGGCAGCAGCGCATTGGCGTTGAACACCACCATGCCAAACGCCGCCCCGAAGGCCGCGCCCGAGGAAGCGCCGAGGATATGGGGATCGGCCATGGGGTTTTTGAACACGCCCTGCATCAGGGCGCCGGCGCCGGACAGGGCCGCGCCCACCAGCATGGCCAGCAGCACGCGCGGCAGCCGCAGCCCCAGCAAAATGGTGTGGGCAGAGGAGCCCCTATCCCCAAGAGAGGATAGGAGCTCACTTACGCTCAGGTTCGCGCTGCCCACGCACAGGGCGATCAGCGCCGCTACCGCCAGAAGAACGGCAAGGCAGACGCAGACAAGGGGAGTTCTTTTCATATCGATCAGCCTTCGCCGTGCAAAATGTTATAGACCAGCTCCACGGCCTGGGAAAGTCTGGGGCCGGCGCGGGAGACGATGTTGGCGTCCACACAGTAGACGCTGCCGTCCTTGACCGCGCGCAGGGAAGAGTAATTCTCAAACTCCATGAAAGCCTGGCGCATGCTCTCGTCGCCGGGGATGATCACGATGTCCGGATCGTCGTCCACGATCTGCTCGGGGCTGTACATGGGCCAGGGGTTGTCGGCCTTGCCGGCTACGTTCTCGCCGCCGGCCAGGGTAATGATCTCATCGGCAAAGGAGCCGGGGCCAGCGGAAAAGTCGCCCCACTCGCCGAAGGACACGGCCCAGTACACGCGCGGCTTGGCCGTTTCGCCGCTGGCGGCGATCTTTTCGGTGACGGCGGCGATGGCGGCCTCATAGTCCTTGACGGCCGCTTCGGCTTCCTTGGCGGCGCCGGTGGCCTGGCCGACCAGGGTCATGGAGTCCTTCACGCCGTCTATGGTCTTGGCCTCGGTGGCGACGACGCACAGGCCCAGCTGCTCCAGGGCGTCGATGGCCTCCTGCTGCAGCTGGTCGCCCGCCAGCACCAGATCCGGCTCCATGGCGGCGACGGCCTCGACGTTGATCTGCGAATAGTCGCCGATCTTGGGCAGGTTCTGTACGTCCGCCGGATAGTCGGAGTAGGTGTCCGCAGCCACAAGCTTGTCCCTGAGCCCCAGCGCACAGACGATCTCCGTGTTGGTGGGGGTGAGGGAGACGATCTTCTCCGGCTGCTTTTCGATGGTGACCTGCCTGCCGAGCACGTCGGTCAGGGTGGCGAAGGGGCCGCCCTTTGCCGCCGGCTGGGCGGAGCAGGCGCTGAGCAGCAGCGCAAGCACGAGCGCCGCCGCCAGCAGAAGTCTTCTCTGTTTCATATGGATTCCTCCCTTTCCACAGACAAGCGGGTCGGTTTGGGAAATGGAATCGTATGGATGTAAAAACGCCCCGATACCCCGCTTTGGGGATAAAGGAGCGCAAAAGGAACCAGGGCCGCGGAAAACCCGCGTCCCGGGTTGGCCCTTCACCCTCCGTGAAGTCCATTCGCACAGGGGAAAGGGACGAAAAAATGCTTTGGTACTTGTCCCTTTCCGCAAGACATTACAGGCAGGTTTCCTGGCTCGGCTTCATCCGCCATGCGCAAAAACCTTCCCAGCGCAAAATCGCGCCAGTGGCGCGCCCGAAAAACCGGGCGCTGATCGCGCAGGCGTCCGCCCATACAGTAGCGGGGGCTGCATCTGTTGCTTTCTGGATTTCCCTTTTACCTCTTTCTTCAAAGAGCACCTGTGCCTTAGCTGCGCAGTTATTCGCTTGTCTGTGTGCCTACGATACCATA
>JBNRMU010000085.1:0-5300 GCA_050309765.1 Christensenellales bacterium | reverse complement strand
TGTTTTATGGAAAGAAAGGAACCAGGCATATGTACGACATGATCGTCGTCGGCGGCGGCCCCGCCGGCATGACCGCGGCGCTGTATGCGCTGCGCAACGGCAAAAGCGCGCTGGTGATCGAAAAGGCTGGTTTTGGCGGCCAGATCACCCATTCGCCCAAGGTAGAAAACTTTCCCGGCACCCTTTCCATGAGCGGCAACGAGTTTGCCGACCAAATGCTGGAGCAGATCCTTGCCCAGGGCGCGGAGATCGAGATCGAAACGGTAAGCGGCGTGTCGGATGCGGGCGACCATAAGCTCGTCACCACCGAGGAGGGTGGGAGTTACGAGGGCCGCAGCGTGGTCATCGCCACCGGCGTCAAGCACCGCATGCTGGGCCTGGAGGGTGAAGGCGACCTGGTAGGCGAGGGCGTTTCCTACTGTGCCGTGTGCGACGGAGATTTTTATGCCAACCAGACTGTATGCGTGGCCGGCGGCGGCAACTCCGCCCTGCAGGAAGCCATCCTGCTTGCCGATAAGTGCAAGGAAGTCATTGTGCTGCAGGACCTTCCGTATTTCACCGGCGAGGCTAGATTGCAAGATGTGCTGTTTGCCAGGCCCAATGTGCGCGCCCTGACGGGCGTAAAAATTCAGGGCTTATTGACCCAGGACGGCGCGTTTTGCGGCGTTTCGATCGAGCAGAACGGCCAAACGCAGACCGTTGCCTGCGACGGGCTGTTCGTTGCCATCGGCCTGATCCCGGAAAACGAGCCCTTTGCTGAGCTGGCCAACCTCAACGCCTACGGCTATTTCGACAGCGACGAGCAGTGCCTGACCAAAACGCCCGGCGTGTTCGTGGCGGGCGACTGCCGCAGCAAGACCGTGCGCCAGCTCACCACCGCCGTGGCCGACGGCGCCACCGCCGCCTTGGCCGCCTGCAGGTATTTGAACGGGGTGTAAAGATATAAACACAACGAACAGCATAAAATCGCCGGCCAGCGCTTAAAAGCTTCTGGCCGGCGATTCTCTTTATCCGCCTGTCTTTTTCACATTTCACGGGCCAGCTTAAAACGGTAATAGAGCGAAAAGCCATGCACCAATAGATAGGCGGCCACCAGAAGCAAAACGGCTGTTATTTCTGTACCCAGCAGGGCCAGTACGAGCATCAGCGCGCCGTACACAATCGTCATCGCGTCGAACGCCCTGCCCTTGGCCCGATTGGCGATGGCGATATTGCGTTCGTCGTTTTGTTCGATCAAAACCTTTTTTGCGCTCTTTGCGTCGCGGCGATGGGATTGTTCAAAGAGCATCTCGCCCAGGCCATGCCCGCCAAGTCCACAGCCGACACCGATGCAGACATAGGGCAACGCCGGCATGATTCCCTGCGTATCGGCCCTTTTCAGGATCAAGCAAACGCCCGCCGCGAGCAGGATCACGCCAAGGACGACCATTGCCGCCATAACCTTTTTGTTCTTCATCATCGTTCATCCTCCTCGTAGATAAAGATCTCCTCGATACTTGTGGCAAAATAGCGGGCAATTTTAAACGCCAGTTGAATCGATGGATTGTAACGCCCGTTCTCTAAAGAGCCGATCGTCTGGCGCGATACCTCCAAAATGCCTGCAAGTTCTTCCTGGCTGATTTTTCTTTGCTTGCGCAGCTCCTCCAAGCGGTTTTTCATATCCAACACCTCATCATAATGGAAAGTTCGCTTTCCATATTCAGTATACAGCACCAGAAGAATATGTCAAGTTTACTTTCCATTTTTAGTGAAAAAACTTGCGTTTATCCGCCCGCGTTTGCGGCATATACGTTCGTGCCGCCGCCCCCTTTCTACAACCTACAAAATCTTGTTTCAACACAGCAAAAAAGGCGCTTAATCGTCCTAGATACCTTGCGCGGCGTCCTCTGAATCAGTATAATCGTATTAATGATTGATTCTTTCTTTTGATTTTTTTGCAGATCAATACTCGAAAGGAGCGGTACGTATGTCTAAATTCAAGCTTGCCTTTATCGGCGCGGGCAGCATCGGCTTTACGCGCAAACTCCTGTCCGATATTCTCACGGTGCCCGAGCTGAGGGACATCGAGGTCGCCTTCACGGACATCAATCCGGACAACCTGCGCATGGTGACCCAGCTTTGCCAGCGCGACATCGACGAAAATGGCCTAAGCATCAAAATCCAGGCGACGCTGGATCGCCGCGAGGCCTTTGCCGGCGCTAAGTACATCATCAACTGCGTGCGCATCGGCATGCTGGAGGCCTTTGCCACCGATGTGGAAATCCCTCTAAAGTACGGCGTGGATCAGTGCGTGGGCGATACCCTTGGCATCGGCGGCATCATGTACGGTCAGCGCGGCATCGCCGCGGTACTCGACTTCTGCAAGGATATCCGCGAGGTGGCCCTGCCCGGCTGCCTCCTGCTCAACTACTCCAACCCTAACGCCATGCTCACCTGGGTCTGCAACAAGTACGGCAAGGTGCCTACCTTAGGACTGTGCCACGGCGTGCAGCACGGCCACGAGCAGATTGCCCAGGCCCTGGGCCGCGATAAGAAGGATGTGGACATCATCTGCGCGGGCCTCAACCACCAGACCTGGTACATCTCCGTCAAGACCGACGGCGTGGAGCGCACGGGCGAGCTGTACGAGCTGATGAAAAAGGCCGACTTTGCCAAGAACGAGAACATCCGCCTGGACGTGATGAAAAACTTCGGCTACTACTCCACCGAGTCCAACGGCCACCTTTCCGAGTACCTGATGTGGTACCGCAAGCGCCCCGAGGACATGGAAAAGTGGATCAACTACAGCAGCTGGATCCAGGGCGAAACCGCCGGCTATCTGCGCGTGTGCAAGGAAGGCCGCAACTGGTTCGAAACGGACTTCCCCAACTGGATGAAGGAGCCGGCCAGCGTCTTTACCCCCGAAACGCGCTCCAGCGAGCACGGCAGCTACATCATCGAGGGTCTGGAAACGGGCCGCACCTATCGCGGCCACTTCAACGTGATGAACAACGGCACCATCACCAACCTGCCGGACGAGTGCGTTGTGGAAGTCCCCTGCTATGCGGACGGCAACGGCATCTCCGTGCCCAAGGTGGGCGACCTGCCCCTGGGCTGCGCGGCCATCTGCTCGCAGAGCGTGTGGGTGCAAAAGCTGGCCGTGGAGGCCGGCGTACACGGCGACATCCACCTGCTGCGCCAGGCGGCGATGATGGATCCGCTCACCGGCACCATCTGCACGCCCGACGAGATCATCCAGATGGTGGACGAAATGCTGGTGGTCAACGAGCATCTTCTGCCCCAGTACAAGGACGAGATCGCCCGCGCCAAGGAACGCCTCAAGGACAAAAAGGTACCCTATCGCCCGGTGAAGGGCTTCACCCTCAAGGAAAAGACCGTCGAGGAAATGGCCGCCGAAAAGGAGAAATACCGCGCCATGGCCGCGGCCGCCGCGAAGGAAAAGATCGTGTAAGAAAAAACGGCTTGTCTGCGCATAGTACGGAAAACCCCCGACCGCTTTGCATGCGGTCGGGGGTTTTATCTGTCTTTTTACCTGTCCGTATATTCCGCGCCGCCCTTAGGGCAGGATCTCCTTGGCCGTCACCTCGCGGTCCAGCTCGGCAGACTTGTACACGGCCTCCAAAATGGCAGCGGTGGTCTTCATCTGCTCGCGGGTCACGGGGAAGGGCGTCTTTTCGTCCAGGTCGTCCAGGATGGCCTCGTAGCAGACCCAGTGGCCCCAGTCGCTCACCTGGTTGGAGGTGTTGTCGAACACCTTGGGCTCGATCACGCTCTGGTAGCCGCCGATGGTCTTGTACAGTTGCATCGCGGGCAGCAATGCGCCGCCCTTGTCGCCGGCCACGCGGGTGGTGCTGGTTTCGGGCAGGTTGATCGCCCAGGAGCAACGGAAGTTCACGGTGATGTTGTTCTCCAGGCAGATGATACCGGTGGCGAACTCCTCAACGCTCATATCCTCGATGGAGAAATCCGTGCGCGGCACATACAGATCGTTGCCGAAGGCGCCGGATTCCTTGGTGGAAATCTGCACCTGCTCCTTGAGCTTGGAAATGGGCGAATACATGCGCGTGCGGGCGCTGACAAGGCCGGGATTGCCGAGGTAGTCCACCAGGGCGTCCACATGGTGCACGCACATATCGGCAAAGGCGCCGGCCAGATTCTTTTCGCGGATGTGGAACTGGCCCCAGGTGGGGATGCCGCGGCGGCGGATGATGTCAAGATCTATCAGGTACACATCGCCCAGCAGCCCGTCCTCGATCCACTTCTTCAGGGTCATGTTGGAGTTGGTAAAGCGCCCCGTCTGCGTGGGGAAGAACTTCTTGCCCGCCTTATCTGCCGCGTCCAGAATTTCAATAATATCGGCATAGCTTAAGGCAACGGGCTTTTCGCAGATCACGTGACGACCCATGGCAAGGCCTGTGAGGGTGAAAGGCTTGTGGTAGGCGTTGGGCGTGCAGTTGATGAGCACATCCGAATCCACCTCGCGCAACATGGTTTCCAGGTCCGTGTACCAGGGCACGCCCAGCCGCGCCGCCGTAAAGGAGGCCGCTTCGGCACGCTCGTCGCAGACGGAAACGATCTGGAACCTGCCCTTTAGATTCTCTACCGCCGGCAGATGCGCGCTATTGAAGATCATGCCGCAGCCGACGACAGCTACTTTATAGGTTTTCATGCGGCTACTCCTCTATTTACAGATATTTTTTGATGTTCTTCAGGCTGACCGCCACGGCGGCGATGGAATCCTCGTAGTGCTCCTTCTCCATGTGCTCGACGATGATCCACTTAACGCCCGATTCCTTGCAGGCCTGGATGATGCGCGGCACGTCCTGCACGCCCTCGCCCACGTTGGCGTCCAGCTTGTAGGCCTCGTCGCGGCGCTCGGCCATGACTTCCTGCGTGGGGATGGGGGGCTGGAAGTCCTTGATGTGCACGATATCGCAGCGGCCCGCGTACTTGCGGATGTAGTCGGCGGGGTCCTCGCCGCCCACCAGAGCCCAGGCGGTGTCGATCTGCGCCTGCAGAAGGTCGGCCGGGATCTCGCGCAGGATGCGGTCAAAGAGCAGCTCGCCCTTTTCGTCGCGCTCGTACAGCTCCATGGGGCTGTGCAGCGTGCACTGGATGCCGTTTTCCTTATACTTCTTGGCCATCTCGTAGATTTCTGCGATCAGCTTCTGAATCTCGGCTTCGGGGGCATGATGGGTGTTCATGCCCGGGCCGGGGAAGGCGATATAGGGCATGTTGAGCGTTCTGCAGTTGGCGATCACGGCGTCGATGTCCTCGCGCATAAGCTCGATGAACACGTG
>JBNRMU010000084.1:0-25564 GCA_050309765.1 Christensenellales bacterium | reverse complement strand
GAAAGATCACCGGCTCCGACATGACCATGCCCACCTTCGTGCGCAGTTCATCCGGCTGCATCATAAAAATCGAGGCGTTGTCCAGCATAATGCTGCCGCTGACCTGCGCGCCCTGCATTTCCGCCATGCGGTTTACCACGCGCAGCAGCGTGGTCTTGCCGGCGCCCCTGGGGCCGATCAGAGCCAGGATGTGGCCGGGCTCCACCCGGAGCGCCACATCGGAGAGCACATGGCGATCCCCAAAGTAAAGGTTTAATTGGGAAATATCCAGCGACATCGGCATTTTGCTCATCTGTCCCCTTTGCTGTTGCGAATTGCTCTTGTGTCTTAGTACGGTTCCAAGGGCAGCAGGCTTTTAATCACGCTGCCAGATATCGCGGCCATGCCTGCGTCCCGCGCGCTCGCCGCTGGCCCAGCGATCCGCCGTGAGCAGGCGCAGTAGCATCAGGCAGGCTCCCAAACAAAAGGCGAGCAGGGCTGCGTCCTGCCTGCCGATCCAGGTCAGGCGGAACAGTTCTACGGAAATCACGTTGCCCATGGGCACCGCGCCCAGCAGGGCCAGCAAGGCGGTGGCTTCGCCCAGGACGCGTTCCACACAGGTGATGCAGCAGCGCAAAAGGTCCTTGGCGATACTGGGCACCACCAGGCGATATACGGCCGCCGTTTTGCTGATGCCCAGCAGCATGCCGGCCTCGGGCAGGGCCTTGGGCGCAGCGCTGAGCGCCTCCTCAAAGCCCAGTGTCTGGTAGGGCAAAATGAACAGGCCCATCAGGATCGCCATGGAAAGCCTGCTGCTGAGATAGGGCGCCAGCAGCGCCCTTGCCAGCAGGCCAAGCAGCACGGCCGGCAGCATGGCAAAAGCACCAAGCCACTGCCGCACATACGATAGCGTACGCTCATTGGCATAGGAAAACATCCATATCGCCATGCCGAATGACGCGGGAGTGGAAACCAGTATCACGATCAGCACCAGCCACAGGCTCTGGGCAAGGTTGCTGCCTATCCCAGGCAGCGGTTCCCAGCTTCTGAGCAGCGTATCCGATGCATCCGACAACAGCGAGAAAAAAGGCACAAGAAGGATGATCACTGCCAGCAGAGATAGACCCGCGATCAGGATAAAGAACCACTTATTCCTTGTTGTACGCATCTGCTCTTTTTCTATCATCGGCGGCTCACCATATGATCTATAACGTACAGGGCGAGCAGGGGCAGCAGCAGCGCCGCGCATTGCAGCATGGCGACGCCCAACTCATAGTTGCCGGTCGTGACCCCCAGGGAGCGCATCGTGCCGGTGACCAGGGTATCCCCTTCGCCCTCAAAGCCCAGCAGCACCATCATCACCGCCACGCCCTCGCAGAAGGCGCGCGCCAGAGCGCCGAAGGAAAAACGTAAAAGCTCCTGCCTGTGAGCGGGAAAGCTCAGGTGCAAAATGGTCTGGTACGGCTTTATGCCCAGACAGGCCGCTGCCAGGCGCAGGGAATCGTCCTTGCGGAAAATCGTATAAAAGTCGCTGCTAAGCCTTGGAATCGCCATGAGCATCAGGCTCAGGCTCAGCCCGCTCCAGACGCTACCCGCATGGGGAATGATGTAGCGCAGGGCCATATAACCCAGCACCACCGCCGGAACAGCGCCGTAGCAATACACAAACTTGCCGACCCAAAAGCCCAGGCGCTGCGGCAAAAGATACACCGCAAGCAGGGCAAGCGCCAGCGCCAGCGGGATGGCCATCAAAACGCCCCACATGGCTGTGCCGAGGGAAAACAGCAGTTGGCGCAGCACCGTCGGCAGCACCCTGGTAAGCTCCATATGCTCCGCGCCGCCCGCATGGTTGGAAATCACCGTTACGCCAAAGCCGATGACAAGCAACACCGTGAGCAGAAGAACCATCACAGTGCACATCCACACCCAGGTGACCATCGTGTTTTCCAGCAGTTTCTTCATGGCATCCTTCCATGGCACTCGCCAAAACGCACAAATTCCACGCACAGATATATTCAATTGTAGTATATAGAACTGCCCGGCAACCGCAAGCAAGTATGGGTTAAGTCGCAGTAAAATTGAATTGCTTTTGTGTTATTTTGGCATGTCTCGTTTTTCTGGGCTGCGCCGCATGGAAGCGCGCGCCTGCGCCAACGCATTTTGTACTTGTAAACGACGCAAATACGGTATATACTAAGAAAAGCGACTAAGACGTAAGACGGGCCGTTTTTTCCTGTCCAAAGAGAGCCGGCGCCAGGTGCGAGCCGGCGGCAGAAAAAACAACTTTGCAGCCGACTGCAAAGCCTCGCTTTCCACTTGCCGAGTCGCCAAGAGGTTTCCGGCAGCCTTTATCTGGCCGGTAAAGCGGCCGCGCTTTTTTGCGCGCGGCAATTTGGGTGGCACCGCGAAAGATCCTTTCGTCCCAAAGAACGGGAAACGCAGGGGGTCTTCTTTTTTATAACGAAATCATCTCTTTCAAGGAGGAAACACCGCTATGCTGGATATCAGACTCTTTCGCACGGACCCGGACGTGATCCGCGAAAACCTGCGCAAAAAGTTCCAGGAGCAAAAGCTGCCCCTGGTAGACGACATCATCGACCTGGACGAGAAGATCCGCCAGGCAAAGACGCGCGTGGATTATCTGCGCAGCCAGCGCAACGCTATTTCCAAGAAGATCGGCGGCCTGATGGCAAAGGGACAGAAGGACGAGGCCGAACAGGCCAAGGCCGAAGTCACCGCCATGGCGGACGAAATGGCCGCTCTGGACAGCACCATAGGTGAGCTTTCCGAGCAGCTGCAGCAAAAAATCATGGTCATCCCCAATATCATC
The DNA here is from genome assembly GCA_050309765.1 of Christensenellales bacterium. Classification (GTDB taxonomy): domain Bacteria; phylum Bacillota; class Clostridia; order Christensenellales; family UBA1750; genus CALWRM01. The sequence goes on along the minus strand of JBNRMU010000084.1, from coordinate 22,755 downwards.
GACCCATCCGTTCCCATCGGCAAGGACGACAGCGAAAACGTGGAGCTGGAGCGCTTCGGCGAGCCCGTGGTGCCCGATTTTGAGATCCCCTACCATGTGGACATCATGGAGCGGTTAAGCGGCATCGACCTGGATTCCGCCCGCCGCACCAGCGGCAACGGCTTTTATTACCTGAAGGGCGATATCGCGCGCCTGCACTCGGCCATTCTTTCCTACGCGCGCGACTTTATGATCGACCGCGGCTTCACCTATTATGTGCCGCCGTTTATGATCCGCTCCTCCGTGGTCAACGGCGTGATGAGCTTTACCGAAATGGAAAACATGATGTACAAGATCGAGGGCGAGGATCTATACCTCATCGGCACCAGCGAACATTCCATGATCGGCAAGTTCATCGGCACCATGCTGGACGAAAGCGAGCTGCCCCAGACGCTGACCAGCTACTCCCCCTGCTTCCGCAAGGAGGTGGGCGCCCACGGCATCGAGGAGCGCGGCGTGTACCGCATCCATCAGTTTGAAAAGCAGGAGATGGTCGTGGTCTGCAAGCCCGAGGAAAGCATGGACTGGTACAACAAGCTGTGGAACAACTCTGTGGACTTCTTCCGCAGCCTGGATATTCCCGTGCGCACCCTGGAGTGCTGCTCCGGCGACCTGGCTGACCTGAAGGTCAAGTCCTGCGACGTGGAGGCCTGGTCCCCCCGCCAGCAGAAGTACTTCGAGGTGGGCAGCTGCTCCAACCTGGGCGACGCCCAGGCGCGCAGGCTCGGCATCCGCGTCAAGGGCGCGGGCAAGCAGAACTACTTCCCCCACACGCTCAACAACACCGTGGTCGCGCCGCCGCGCATGCTGATCGCTTTCCTGGAGAACAACCTGCAGGCAGACGGACGCATCCGCATCCCTGTTCCCCTGCGCATGTACATGGGCGGCAAGGAGTACATCGGCTAATTCCTATCTTGCGGACAAAAGGGACCGTGCGGTTTTTGCACGGTCCCTTTGCTTTTTAAGCCATGTTGCGCCGGTTCCCTAAAAGATGTTGCGCAGGGTCGGCAGTTCCTTTTCCATCAGGGAGCTGACCGCGGTGCGGAACAATTCACCATACAACAATACGTCCTGTTTATCGCCTTTTTGGTAGCTGTGGGCCATGGAGATCAGGGCGTCGGAAACCTGGTGCATATCGTCATGTATGGCAACGTATTGCCAGGAAACGGACTCCTTCTGCCAGAGCTGCTTGAGGTGTTCGATATCCCGAGCCGCGCTGTCATCGCCGTTTAGGGTCTTGCTTTCGATCTGTGTGCAGAGGCCCAGCAGCTCCGCAGAGTCGGCGTTCATCCATATGACCAGACCGATGGCAACGGCCAGCACCAGCAGGGCAAAGGCGATCATGATGGCGTTACCCTTCATCTACCAATGCACCTCCTCCGCTTTGAGCGCCTGCCTGAATTGCAGCTTGCCGCTCTGCTGATGCTGCACGGTCATAAGTCCCGAGGTATCCAGCGCGCAGTAAAACACCTCCAGGGGCGTGGTTCCCAATTCTTTCAGCTGCTTTTTGAGCCATTCATCGTTCAGATTTGCCAGCTTCAGCGTGTTGGACTGGATGCGTCCGTCCAGCACCAGGTTCAGAGGCAGGGATTCATAGCCCGTCTGTATGCCCATATCCTCCGGGGTCACATTCCGCTTCTGCGAAACGGGAAACACGGAAAGCTGGCCGGAAACCTCCAGGATGGCGCAGCCAACCTCGTGCACGTTGAACACGCCGGCATAGCGGATCCTTTCCAGCAGCTCGTTCAGGGTGAAGCCCTGCTCGCGCATGGCCGCCTGGTCAATCACGCCGTTGCGGACGAGCACCGTGGGCCTGCCCGCCAGAAAACCGCGCACGCGTTCGCTTTTCAAACACAAAACGGAAATCACGGCGTAGCAGAGCAGCAGCGCGCCGATGGGCATAATACCGTACAACAGTGGTATGGAAACGTTGGACATGGGTGAAGCGGCCAGCTCCGCCACGATAATGGTAAACACCAGCTCGTAGGGCTGCAGCTGGCCGATCTGGCGCTTGCCCATGATGCGGATGATGAGGATCACGGCGATGTACAAAACCAGCGCGCGTATGAACATGGTCAGCATGGGGCGGACCTCCCAATACTCTTACAGATTCTTTTTCAGTATGCCCGAAAGGCGCGCTTTGCCATACGCAAACAATGCCACTAAAAGCTTCTTGTGTAGTTTTTGCGCAGGCTGTATACTTAAAAACAACAAGAAAAAAGGAGGCCATTCCATGATTAATCCCGTCATCCAGGCAATTATGGACAGGCGCAGCATCCGCGCCTATAAAAACGAACCCGTTTCCCAGGAGCTGAAGCAGATCCTGCTGGACGCAGCCCTTGCCTCCCCCAGCGCCGCCAACCGCCAGCCCTGGCACTTCACCTTTGTGGAGGATCAGCCCCTGCTGGACGAGGTGAACGACGCCATGCGCGAAAACATGCGCAAAAACAACCGCGGCGGTGACTTTACCGCCGACGGCTTCCATGTATTCTTCCATGCGCCGCTGGTGGTGTTCATCTCCGGCCCGGCCAATCTCGAAGGCAAGCGCTTTGCCGAGGTGGACGCCGGCATCGCCGTGGAAAACCTGGCCATTGCCGCGCAGGGTCTGGGCCTTGGCAGCTGCATCCTCGGCCTGCCCGCTGACGCCTTTAGGGGCGATAAGGGGCCCGAGCTTTCCAAAAAGCTCTGTTTCCCCGATGGGTACGCCTTCAAGGTCGCCATCTCCATCGGCTGGCCCGACACCACCAAGGAAGCCCATCCCATCGGCGAAAACAAGTACACTTTCCTGAAATAACCGCACGGGAGGTACACACAATGGCATTGCTTGGGGCAAGTAAATTCCCGGACGTTTTTACCGAAGAAGGCGGCCGCCTCTGCCGCCGCTATGACGACGAGCTTTTGTGCATAGAGCCCTGGGGCGAAAACAGCCTGCGCGTACGCGCCACCAAGACCGGTGCCCTGTCCGATCGGGATTGGGCCCTGCTGCCGTCTGCGCCGTGCAGCGCAAAATCAGCATCTCAGAGGATACGGCCACCATACAAAACGGCGATATCTGCGCCACCGTGACCGGCGGCGGCAAGCTGACCATCCAAAACGCCAAGGGCCGGGTGCTGCTGGAGGAATACATGCGCAACCGACTGGACGTGTTTGCGGACTACTGCTCGGCGCTGGAGATCGAATCGCGCGAGTTCTGTCCGATCCTCGGCGGCGACTACACCCTGCGCGTCCGTTTTGAATCCGACCCCGACGAGCGTCTGTACGGCATGGGGCAGTATCAGATGCCGCATCTGAACCTGAAGGGCTGCGAGCTGGAGCTTGCCCAGCGCAACTCGCAGGCCAGCGTGCCCTTCCTGCTCTCCTCGCTCGGCTACGGCTTTTTGTGGAACAATCCCGCTGTCGGCCGCGTGACCTTCGGAAAGAATCTCACCACCTGGGAGGCGAAGAGCACTTGCCAGATGGACTACTGGGTCACCGCCGGCGACACGCCGGCACAAATTGAAGAGGCCTACGCCAAAGCCACCGGCACCGTGCCGGAAATGCCCGATTTTGCCAAGGGTTTTTGGCAGTGCAAGCTCCGCTACCGCACGCAGGAGGAGCTGCTTGCCGTCGCCCGCAAATACAAGGAGCTGGGTCTTCCCATCTCCGTGATCGTGGTGGACTTTTTCCACTGGCCGCACCAGGGCGACTGGAAGTTCGATCCCGACTACTGGCCCGATCCCGAGGGCATGATCAAAGAGCTTAACGCCATGGGCATAGAGCTTATGGTCTCCATCTGGCCCACGGTCGATAAGGAAAGCGAAAACTACCCGGAAATGCTGCGCAAGGGTTACCTCATCCGCACGGACCGCGGCATCCGCATCGCCATGGACTTCATGGGCAACACGGTGCATTTCGACGCAACCAACGAGGGCGCGCGCAGGTTCATCTGGCAAAAGGCCAAGCAGAACTACTTCGACAAGGGCGTAAAACTCTTCTGGCTGGACGAGGCCGAGCCCGAGTACAACCGCTACGATTTCGATCTGTACCGATATCACATGGGGCCGAACCTTCAGATCGGCAATATCTATCCCGCCATGTATGCCAAGGCCTTCTTCGACGGCATGAAGGAAGCGGGCGTGGAAAACCCAATCAACCTGCTGCGCTGCGCCTGGGCCGGCAGCCAGAAGTACGGCGCACTGGTCTGGTCGGGCGATATCCATTCCAGCTTCGTCTCCCTGCGTAACCAGTTGGCCGCAGGCCTTAACATGGGCCTGGCCGGCATCCCCTGGTGGACGACGGACATCGGCGGCTTCCACGGCGGCAACCCGAACGATCCCGCCTTCAGGGAGCTGCTGGTGCGCTGGTTCCAGTATGGCGTATTCTGTCCGGTGATGCGCCTGCACGGCGACCGCGAGCCCACGCTGCCGCCCATCGGCGAAAAGGGCAGCGGCATGTGCGTTTCCGGCTCGGACAACGAGGTGTGGAGCTACGGCGAGGAGAACTTCCCCATCCTAAAAGCCCACCTGCTGCTGCGCGAACGCCTGCGCCCCTACATCGATACGATCATGCACGCGGCCCACGAAAAGGGCACGCCCGTCATCCGGCCGCTGTTCTACGATTTTCCGCAGGACAAGGCCTGCTGGCAGGTGGAGGATGCCTACATGTTCGGGCCCGATCTCCTGGTGGCGCCCGTGCTATATGCCGGCGAGCAAAGCCGCAAGGTCTATCTGCCGCAGGGTAGCAGTTGGAAGGACGCCGCCAGCGGCGAAGTCTTCCCGGGCGGACAGTGCGTCGAGGTGCAAACGCCCATCGAGCGCATTCCCGTCTTCATCCGTGCCGAATCGGGCTTCGATATCCAAATCTACTAAGGGCAACACAAAAGCCCTCGCCGCTGTTGCGGCGAGGGCTTTTATCTTTATCGGTATTTTGTTTTACAGCTTGCAGCCAAGCTTTTCAAGCTCCGTGCGCACCAGGTTTTCGATATAATCGGCAGCGTCCGCCAGGGCGGGCTTTTCCTGCAGGCTCTTGTCGCGCTTGGCGACCTCCACGGTGCCGTTCTTAAGACCCCTGGGGCTTAAGACCACGCGGATGGGCGAACCCAGCAGGTCCGCATCGGAGAACATGACGCCGGCGCTCACCTGGCGATCGTCCACCAGCACCTCCACGCCGCGCTTTTCCAAGTCTTCGGTCAGGCTCTTCAGTGCCTCCTGCACCTCGGGCTGATCGGCGCGCAGGGCGCATATCTCCACCTGCCAGGGGGCGATGGAAATGGGCCAGATGGGGCCGTACTCGTCGCGGGAAACCTCGCAGACGGAGGCGGCCAGCCTGCCCACGCCAATGCCGTAGCAGCCCATGATCGGGGTCTTGAGGCTGCCGTCCTGGGCCACGTAGCGCATGCCCATGGATTCGGTGTACTTGGTGCCCAGCTGGAAGATGTTGCCGACCTCGATGCCCCTCTGGATGCTGAGCGCGGGCTTGCCGCACACGGGGCAGATGCCGCCCTCGCAGGCCTTGGCAACGTCCACATATTCCACCTTGCCCACGTCGCGCTCGACGTTGAAGTTCACATAGTGGAAATCGGTTTCGTTGGCGCCGGTCACGAGGTTGTTCGCATCCACCAGGGAGCTGTCGAACACCATGCGCACGTCCTTGGGCAGGCCGATGGGGCCGCAGAAGCCGAGGGTCACGGGGGCGCTGTCCTCCTCGAACACGGCGGGGTGCACCTCAAAGCCCAGGTAATTGCGCAGCTTGGTCTCGTTGATATCCAGATCGCCACGCACAAAGGCGATGATGACGGAATCGTCCTCGTTCTTCTGGTACATCACGGCCTTGCAGGTCTGCTGGGGCGTGATGTGAAGGAATTCGCACAAGGATTCAATGGTCTTGGTGCCGGGGGTATTTACCTTTTCCAGCGGCTTCATCTCTTCGGGGGTATTGTGTACGATGCTGGGCGCGGCCTCCATGTTGGCGCGGTAGTCGCACTCGGGGCAGATGACGATGCTGTCCTCGCCCACCTCGGTCAACAGCATGTATTCGTGGGCCACCTTGCCGCCCATCATGCCGGAATCGGACTTGACGGCCACCACCTGGCCGATGCCCACGCGGAAAAAGATGCGGTGATAGGCGTCGTAGCAGCGCTGGTAATAGGCCTCCAGGTCCTCCTGGGTGGTGTGGAAGGAGTAGGCGTCCTTCATGGTGAACTCGCGCACGCGGATCAATCCCCCGCGGGTGCGGGGCTCATCGCGGAACTTGGTCTGGATCTGGTAGATCATGAAGGGATACTGCGTATAGGAATCGGCCACATCGCGCGCCATATGCACGGCGGCCTCCTCATGCGTCATGCCAAGGACCATATCGCCGCCCGAACGATCGCGGAAACGCAGCAGCTCGCTGCCGATGCTGTCGTACCTGCCGGATTCACGCCACAGCGACGCGGGCATGGTCACGGGGAACAGCACCTCCTGCCCGTCGATGGCGTCCATCTCCTCGCGCATGATCTGCTCGATCTTGCGCATGATGCGCTTGGCCGGCGTCAGCAGGGTATAGATACCGTTGCCCACCGCCTTGATGTAGCCGCCGCGGATCATCAACGCCTGACTCTGGATCTGGGTATCGGCCGGGGTTTCCTTAAATCGCTTGGAAATCAGCTTGGATACGTTCATAGCCATAACACATTCATCCTCATCTTTCATACAAATAACATAAAAAAGCGCCGGGCCTGCAGGCAGTATTCGGCGGCGCGGCGCCTTGGGTTTTCATTGACTGCAAAAAGGCCTTGCGATCTGCGTCTCCCACAGGCGAAAATCCAATCCGTCGCAGGACACGTTTTGGTAAAGCACGCCGTTTTTTTCTCCGTTGAAGGCGGTACGCAGAGCCTCGCCGTGCAGGTGGCCGTACAGGCACAGGCAGGCGGAATACTTTTCGATCAGCTCGGTAAAGCCGGTCTCTTCGCCGTCTTCCAGCAGGGGCGGATAGTGCATAAGGCACACAAGGGGCAGGTCCTTGGAAAGCTTGCGCGCCTGCATGAGCGACATTTCCAGGCGCACCAACTCACGCTTGAATATCTTTTCGTCCTGTGCGTCGGTCTTTCCGCTTCTTGGCAGCTGCCAGCCGCGGCTGCCTGCCAGCAGCAGACCGTCCAGCAGCAGGGCGTCGTTCTGCAGGGCGTAGGCGCCTTGCGGCAACTGGGCGCGCAGGCGGCTGATGGTGGGCCACCAGTAGTCGTGGTTGCCGCGCAGGATCACCTTTTTGCCCGGCAGGGCAAAGATAGCGTTTAGATCCGGCAAAGCGTTTTGCATATCCATCGCCCAGGAAAGATCGCCGGGCAGAAGCACCAGATCGTCCGAACCTACGCGCGAGAGCCAATCCGTCTTGATCTTAGCAAAATGGTCACCCCATCGCTGCCCGAATACATCCATCGGCTTGTCCTGGCCGCCGGGCAGGTGCAGATCGGCGATGGCAAACAATCGCATGCGCTACTCGTCCTCGTCCTCGTCGTCGTCCGGATCATCGTCGTCAAAGGGATCGACCACAAGCAGGTCGTCCTCCTCTTCGTCTTCGTCCAGATCGTCGTCGTCATCCTCATCGCGCTCGATCTGCAGCTCACGATTGATCTCCTTGAACTCGGCGCTGGGGATATCCTTGTCGATGGCGATATCGATTTCGTTCATGCCGCTGGCTTCGTCCAGCTCGCCCACGTCCTCCGCATTGACCGCGTCCACATTGGTGCGCTCCTGGCGATGCACTTCCTTTAAGCAGTACGCGCACAGCTCCTCGCCGGGAACCACAGGATGCTCCCCGCACTCCGGACAAAGCTCGATATCTTCCTTTGTCTCCTCGCCGCGCATCTCGCGCTTGCAGACCGTGCAGTATCGCTCCGTATCCGGCATATAGTTCAGTTCGCAACGTGGGCACTTAATCAATCCCATGAAGTTCCAGTCCTCCCATAAATATGTTTACCGACAAGTATTTACAAAGAACATTTCAGGAAAAACCGCGGCTGCTCGCCCGGCCCCGTTTGGGCCGCAAGCAAAGGCAAAACCGGCAGCGGTTTTGCTTGTGCTTTAGTATATACCCTAAGGTTCTGCTGTGCAAGAGATTGCTTTGTAACATTTAGGCGAAAATGAGCCAAACTTTAAGCTTCGGTCAGCCGTGGAAGGCGGGTCGCACGGAAGGATTTCTCTATTGACCCGCTTGCGGTTCCGGTGCTATACTTGTTTCGCAAAATCGACAGATTTCCTTAACCCTGCATTTTCGGTTACTCTGCATTTCCGTATGCCCATTGATCCGCCTCATCCGCGGATGCCGATCCTTTGCTCATACTCAATCTGCCGAAATGCGCCGCAGTCGGGCCTGAACGGGTCCGGCTGCGTTTCTTTTTGCAGCTTTTCCCGCAATATCCATTTGCATGCGCTTACAGGCCCCTTTGCTTTAAATCCTGCACGATGTCAATGTATACCTGCACGATGTCGCAAACGCCTTCTCCCGGCTTCTTTGTCAGCGGTCTGCGGCGCAGATCGATGGCGTCCAGATGGGAAATGCCGCAAAAACCGTTTGTTTTCAGCACATGCTGCTCCTGTCCCCACAGCGCCGACTGCACCGAAACGAGGCCGTCGTTGGGCCCTTCCAGGCGGTTTAGGATCAGGTTGGCGGTGGACAGGTTTAAATCGGAAAAGGGATGGCGCATCACGCAGGCAAAGCTCTGATAAAAAACCCCTTCCGCATCCGGATTGAGGCGATTGAATTCCTGCATGTGCTGTGCGGTCATTTCCCGGCACAGGCGCAGGAAGTCCGGCTTCTTATCGCCCACCAGGCGGATCCAGTTGTTTACGGCAAAGGCGGCCGTGTTCCAAACGGGTTTAGGCAGGGCAAACAGCTTATTAAGCGTTTGCGAGCCGCGGTGTGGCGTGGCGATGGTGGTCAGACTGGCGACCGTATCCGTGCAGCCGTAGGCGACGATGGCCCTGCGCGCATCCAGCCCACCCTTGGAATGGGCGATGATATTGACCCTGGCCGCGCCCGTCTGCCGCAGGACTTCGTCGATGCGCACGGCGATCGCCCGGGCATTGGTCTCGATGCCTGCCCAGCAGTCCTGCTGTCCGTAATGGATACCTGCCCCGCGCTTTTGCAAGGCGGAAGGGATGCGTCCCCAGTACAGCGGCCACTTCAGGTCGCGAAAACCGGCCCCGTGCAGGAGCAGGATCGGGTATTTGGTTTTGCAAATCTGCTCCATGCACGTCCTCCTCTACAGGTATTTCAAATGGAGTATACTATCAGAACCTTCCTTTCGTCAAACCAAAAAAAGAAGCGTTACAGGCTGTTTTTTGTTGTAAAAAAGCCGCGGCCAAAACTGGAGCGCTCCTGTCCCATTGCAAACACTGTGTTAATTCACCTTTTACCTATTGACTAAGTAGGTTTAATATGGTACGCTTCCAGTAACCTACAGGATAGGTCACCATCCTGACACTTATCACGGTTGCTTTTCATGCATACCGGAAGGGAGCTGCATCCATATGTCTCGCATATTCACCTCAGCCGATCAGCTGATCGGAAACACCCCGTTGCTCGAGCTGGCCCACATCGAAAAAGCCGAAGGCCTGCAGGCGAAGCTCTTCGCCAAGCTGGAATACTTCAACCCCGCCGGTTCCGTCAAGGACAGGATCGCCAAGGCCATGATCGACGACGCCGAGGCCGCCGGCAAGCTGAACCCCGACTCCGTCATCATCGAGCCCACCAGCGGCAACACCGGCATCGGTCTTGCCTCTGTGGCGGCTGCGCGCGGCTACCGCATCATCATCGTGATGCCGGAAACCATGTCTGTGGAACGCAGGCAGCTGATGAAGGCCTACGGCGCGGAGCTGGTTTTGACCGAGGGCAGCAAAGGCATGAAGGGTGCTATCGCCCGCGCGGAAGAGCTCGCAAAAGAGATCCCCGGCGCTTTTATCCCCGGCCAGTTCGTCAATCCCGCCAATCCCAAGGCCCACTATGACACCACCGGTCCGGAGATCTGGGCCGATACCGACGGCAAGGTCGATCTCTTCGTCGCCGGCGTGGGCACAGGCGGCACCGTCACCGGCGTGGGCAAATACCTGAAAGAGCAAAACCCCGCCGTACAGGTCGTCGCCGTGGAGCCTGCCTCCTCTGCCGTGCTTTCCACCGGCGTTTCCGGCAGCCATAAGATCCAGGGCATCGGCGCCGGCTTCGTGCCGGACGTGCTGGATACCAAGGTTTATGACGAAGTGTTCCCCGTAAGCAACGAGGACGCCTTTTTAACCGGCAAGCGCATCGGCAAGCTCGAAGGCGTGCTGGTGGGCATCTCCTCCGGTGCGGCCGTGCACGCAGCCATCCAACTGGCCAAGCGCCCGGAAAACAAGGGCAAAAACATCGTCGTTCTGCTGCCGGATACCGGCGACCGTTACCTTTCCACCGCTCTGTTTGCAGATTGAGAGGAAAACAAATGAAGATTTATGCCGACAATGCCGCGACGACCAAAATGAGTCAGACGGCGATCCAGGCCATGCTTCCCTACATGGATAAGGTTTATGGCAACCCGTCCAGCCTGTACACCATCGGTCAGGAAGCAAAAGAGGCCCTGGAAGATGCCCGATGTCGTATTGCCAAGTACCTGAATTGCGAACCGCGCGAGGTCCTGTTCACCTCCGGCGGCAGCGAGGCCGACAACCAGGCCATTTTCTCCGCCGCCCAGCAGGGAAAAAAGCAGGGCAAGACGCACATCATCTCCACCGCCTTTGAACACCACGCCGTGCTGCACACGCTCAAGCGCCTGGAAAAAGAGGGCTTTGAGGTCACCCTGCTGGATGTGCACGAAAACGGCATCGTAACCGCTGAGCAGGTAGCACAGGCCATCCGTCCGGATACCTGCCTGGTCACCATCATGTACGCCAACAACGAGATCGGTACCATCCAGCCCATCCGGGAGATCGGCGCCGTCTGCCGTGAAAAGGGCGTTGTCTTCCACACGGATGCCGTGCAGGCAGCCGGCCATCTGCACATCGATGTCAAGGCCCAGAACATCGATATGCTCTCCCTTTCCGCCCACAAGTTCCACGGCCCCAAAGGCTGCGGCGTGCTGTATGCGCGAAGGGGCGTGCGCCTTTACAACCTGATCGAGGGCGGCGCACAGGAACGGGGCCTGCGCGCGGGCACAGAAAACGTTCCCGCCGTTATGGGCATGGCCGCCGCGCTGGAAGAGGCCTGCAGCAATATCGATCAGTATGCGCAAAAGCTCATCCCCCTGCGCGACCGGCTGATCGAAGGTCTGGACGCGATCCCCTATTCCGAGCTTAACGGCGACAGAACGCAGCGCCTGCCCGGCAACGTCAACTTCTGCTTTGAGGGCATCGAGGGCGAATCCCTGCTGCTCCTGCTGGATGACAAGGGCATCTCCGCCTCCTCCGGTTCCGCCTGCACCTCGGGCTCGCTGGATCCCAGCCACGTATTGCTTGCCATCGGCCGCGTGCACGATGTGGCGCACGGTTCCCTGCGCCTGACCTTGGGCGAGGATACCACGAAAGAAGAGGTCGATTACCTGATTGAATCCGTCCGGGATGTGGTGACCTATCTGCGCGGCATGTCGCCTTTCTGGCGCGATCTTGTAAGCGGCAAGCGCAAGCACATCTTTGCCGAATAGGAGGGCAGCAACATGGCATTGTACAGCGAAAAAGTAATGGACCATTTCCGCAACCCGCGCAACGTGGGTGTGATCGAAAACGCGGACGGCGTCGGCGAGGTCGGCAATCCCGTCTGCGGCGACATCATGAAGATTTATCTCAAGATCGAAAACGACATCGTCACCGACGTCAAGTTCGAGACCTTCGGCTGCGGCAGCGCCATCGCCTCCAGCTCCATGGCAACGGAACTGATCAAGGGCAAGCCCATTTCCGAGGTCTTGACCTTGACCAACAAGGCCGTAGCCGAGGCGCTGGACGGCCTGCCTGCCCACAAGCTGCACTGCTCCGTCCTGGCCGAGGAAGCGATCCGCTCCGCCGTCAAGGACTACTATGACAAAAACGGCATCGCCTACGATCCGGCCGACTTCCCCGTGAGCGAGGAGGACGAGCCTGATTTTGCCGGCGAATAGGCATTGTCCATTACCTGCATATAAAAACAGCGAAGCCAAATGGCTTCGCTGTTTTTTGTTTTGCAAAAGTGCTTAGCTGCGCACGGGCTCGTATTCCACGCCGAAGGTCTCCACGCTCACCTTTTTCATGCGGGGCAGCTCCCTGGGCCTGTTCATGTAGCGGTCGATGACCGGGCTGTTTACGATGGTATCCACGCCATCCATGCCCTCCGTCACCTTGCCGAAGGCCGCGTACTGGCCGTCCAGGTGCGGGGCGTCGTCCGTCATGATGAAAAACTGCGAGCCGGCGGAGTTGGGCGCCTGGGTACGCGCCATGGAAAGCACGCCGCGGGTATGGCGCAAGGTGTTCTTGACGCCGTTTGCCAGGAACTCGCCGCGGATGGTGAAGCCGGGGCCGCCCATGCCGTTGCCCTGGGGGTCGCCGCCCTGGACCATGAAGCCGGGGATCACGCGATGGAAGCCCAGGCCGTCATAAAAGCCGTCCTGGATGAGCTTGACGAAGTTGGCCACGGTGTTGGGCGCGATATCGGGATACAGCTCCGCCTTGATGACGTCGCCATTTTCCATTTCGATGGTTACGATCGGGTTCATATACTGGATTTCCTTTCGTCAATTGTATTTGGGCAGCCAGGAGCCGTGCGCCTCGATGAGATCGTCGCACATGGAAACGATATCGTCGATGGAAAGCTCGGCGGCGGTGTGGGGGTCCATCATTGCGGCCTGGTAGATGTAGTCCTTCTTGCCGGTGAGGGCGGCGGCCACGGTCAGCTGCTGGACGTTGATGTTGGTGCGGTTCATGGCTGCGCACTGGATGGGCAGCTCGCCCACGTAGGTCGGCACCACGCCGGACTTATCGACGATGCAGGGCACCTCCACGCAGCAATCTGCGGGCAGGTTGGTGATCAGGCCGGTGTTCATCACGTTGCCGCCGAACTTGAAGGGCTGGTTGGTCTCCATGGCTTCCATGATGCGGGAGGCGTATTCCTTGGTGCGCTCATGGGTCAGGTCGTGGCGGAGCAGCACCTCGTCGCGCATCTTAGCCCACTTTTCGATCTGGTTCACACAGCGGCGGGGGTATTCGTCCAGAGGGATGTTGAAGCGATCGATAAGCTCGGGATACTTGTCCTTGATGAAGTAGGGCATGTACTCCGCATTGTGCTCGGACGATTCGGTCACATAGTAGCCGAAGCGCTTCATGATCTCGTAGCGCACCATGTCGTGGTGCTTTTCCGTGCGGGCGGCAGCGCGCTGCTTGATCTCGGGGTACAAGTCCTTGCCGTCGCGGCTGATCTCCAGCAGCCAGGCCTGGTGGTTGATGCCAGCGATCTTCCACTGCACGGTATCGTCGTAGTCCATGCCGAGGCCTTCCAGCAGGCCCTTGGCACACACCTGCACGCTGTGGCACAGGCCCACGGTCTTAACACCCGTTGCCTTGAGCATGGCGGCGGTGAGCATAGCCATGGGGTTGGTATAGTTCAGGAACCAGGCGTCGGGGCAAACCTCTTCCATATCATGCGCAAAGTCGAGCATCACGGGGATGGTGCGCAGCGCGCGGAAGATGCCGCCGATGCCGAGCGTATCGGCGATGGTCTGGCGGAGGCCGTATTTCTTGGGCACCTCAAAATCGGTCACAGTGCAGGGCTCATACAGGCCTACCTGGATGGCATTGACCACGTAGTTGGCGCCGCGCAGGGCGTCCTTGCGGTTCTCCACGCCCAGATACGCCTTGATCGTCGTCTTTTCGCCGAAGTTGTGGTTGAGGTTTTCCAGCATGCGGCGGGATTCCTCCAGGCGCTGGCCGTCGATGTCGTACAGCGCGATCTCAGCATCCTGCAGCGACGGCGTCAGCATGGAATCGCCCAGCACGTTCTTGGCGAACACAGTGCTTCCCGCACCCATAAATGTGATTTTGGGCATAGGTCGTTCCTCCTTTTGTTTGTTTTGTATGCATGTAAGCGTTTATAACGTTGGGAATACCTTTTGAAAGCTTTCCGCGATCCCTTCGCGCACCACCAGCGTGGCGCGGGCATCGGCAGAAATCTCGCTTTTGTTCATCACGATCAGCGTATCGCCGTTGAAATAATCCACCAGCCCCGCCGCCGGCCACACGGCAAGCGATGTGCCGCCGATGATGAGCGTGTCCGCCCGTCGGATGCAGGATACCGCCTGGTGCAGCACATGGTCGTCCAGCATTTCGCCGTACAACGTCACATCGGGCCGGATCATGCCGCCGCAGGCACAGCGGGGAACCTTGGGCATCTGGCCCATGATCTCCTCCAGGCTGTAGGCCTTATGGCAGCGCAGGCAGTGGTTGCGGTGGATGCTGCCATGCAGCTCGAATACCGCCCTGGAGCCCGCCGCCTGGTGCAATCCGTCGATGTTCTGGGTGGCGATGCCGCTCATCTTGCCCTGCTGCTCTAAATAGGCAAGGGCCTTGTGAGCGGCGTTGGGTCTGGCGTTCGGGTGGATGAGGAAGCGGCTGTAGTATTCAAAGAAGACTTCCGGCTCGTCCATCAAACAGTCGTGGCTGAGCAGGTATTCCGGACTGCGGTGAAAGGCGCGCATGGCCGCGTACACGCCCTGGCTGGAGCGAAAATCGGGGATCCCGCTTTCGGTCGATACCCCGGCGCCGCCAAAGAAGGCAATGCGGCGGGCTTTGTCCAACAGCTGGCCAAGTTCCATATTTCCCACCTCCCACCTGTATGCTAGCATCGGCAAATTTGCCTGTCAAGCGCCTAGAAGCCCTTCTCTTTGAACCTATCCAGGCACCAGGCTGCATGTGCGCGGATTGCCTCGTCCGTATGACTCAAATACGGCTCCACCAACGGCCGCAGGCCGGGATCGCCGCGGTCGGCCGCGCAGAGCAATGCCTGGGCAAGGATGCGGTTTTTGCGGGCGAAGTTCGCACCCACATCCTCCTTGAGCTTTTGAAACGTCATCTTGTCGCCCGCAAGCAGCGCATACAGCGAGGGTTCGCCGTCGCCGCCGGACCTTGACTTGCCCGCGTTGTGCGGACAGCAAAGCTGGCAGTCGTCGCAGCCGAGCAGGCGATTTTCAAGCAGCGGACGCAGTTCTTCCGGGTAGGGCTTGCCCGAGATCATGAACATGCGCAGGCAGCGCGTCAAATCCACTTGACCGAATTCGTCCAATGCGCCCGCCGGGCAGGCCGTACGGCACAGACCGCAGTCCTCGCAGCGGCGGATCTCGCCAGGCGCGGGCACGTCCAGGCCCGTTTCCAGCAGCAGGCAGCCAAGGGCCATCTGCGAGCCGAAGCGCGGGTGGATCACCAGGGAATTGCGTCCCTGCACGCCAAGGCCGTATTTGAGCGCCAGCGGCTTTAGGCGCACCGTCTCGTCCCGGCGGGCGGGAATGCCCAGCTGCGTGAGCCTTTGCGCCAATTCGTTTACCAATCGGTAGGAGCGCTGAGAGGCGAAATAAAACGAGGATACGCGCGCATCGCCGTGGCTTTGCGCAAACAGATAGGGATAGGCCGTCAAAAGGCGCAGCTTTCCCTCGTCGTCGCGGCAGAGGCGTGCATCGCCAAAGCCCATCGAAAGGCATAGCTTTATGATCTGTTCGCCGTTCATGCAGTCTCTTCCATGGTTGAATCTTTCTTTTTCCTAGGCAAATGCGCCCTTACCAGCGCTTCATGTTGCGTTCAAATTTGGCTGTATAGGCTTGCTTTAGCTCCTCCGGTGTGATGCCATAGCACAGCAGAATGTCGTTGTAATACATAAGCACATCCGCAAGCTCTTCCACAAGGCGCCTGCGCAGCTCGGCGTCGGCGCAGGCCTTGTCGCCGCCATTCTTTTTTACGATGTCGATGACCTCGCCAAGCTCCCCGATCATCCAGAGCAGCTTGTTCTTGCCCGTCTCCGGGCAGATTCCTTCCCAAATATCCTTGTACTTTTCCTGCAAAGCGTTCTGCATTCTTTGCATTTCGCCTATACCGAAGTCCGACATAGCGATTCTCTCATGTTCGCAATCCGCAAGGTCTTTCACGCGGATATAAAATCAAAAGGGCAAGGGAGAAAGCCGTCTCTCCCCCTTGCCCCGATTCATACGTTTGTTTATTTGGTGCCAAACAGCCTGTCGCCGGCGTCGCCAAGGCCGGGCACGATGTAGCCGTGCTCGTTGAGCTTCTCGTCCACGCAGGCAACGTAGATATCCACGTCCGGATGGGCGTCCTGCACGGCCTTGATGCCCTCGGGCGCGGCGATGAGGTTCATCATGCGGATGGACTTGCCGCCGCGGTTCTTGATGAAGCTGATGGCCGCCACGGCCGAGCCGCCGGTGGCAAGCATGGGATCGACCACGATCAGGTCGCGCTCGCTGGCATCGGGCGGCAGCTTGCAATAGTATTCCACGGGCTCCAGGGTCTTGGGATCGCGGTACAGGCCGATATGGCCCACGCGCGCATGGGGCACCAGCTTTAAGATGCCCTCCACCATGCCAAGGCCCGCGCGCAGGATGGGCACCACGCCGAGCTTTTTGCCCGCCAGCACCTTGGAATTGGTCTTGCAGATAGGCGTCTCGATCTCCACCTCGGTCAAGGGAAGGTCGCGCGTGACCTCATAGGCCATCAGCATGGAAATCTCGTTGAGCAGCTCGCGGAAGTCCTTGGCTCCGGTGCTCGTGTCGCGCATATACGTCAGCTTATGCTGGATCAGGGGATGGTCCATAACGACGAGTTTGCTCATGGGCGTCTCTCTCCTTCTGTTTACTTTGGAAAACAAGCCTGCCTTAAGCCGCTCTGTCAGTTTCCGCCGTATTCTTTCTTTTCGATCTCCGCGATTTGGTCGATGCGCCTCTGGTGGCGGCCGCCTTCGAATTGGCCGTTTAAAAAGCTGTCCACGATATCGCAGGCAAGCATCGGGCCAATCACCCGGCCGCCCATGGCCAGCATATTGGCGTCGTTGTGGGCGCGGGTCATGCGGGCGGAATAGGTGTCCGAGCACAGCGCACAGCGGATGCCCTTGACCTTGTTGGCCGCCAGGGAAATGCCGATGCCCGTGCCGCAGATGACGATGCCGAAGCGCGCGCGGCCCTCAGCAACCTCGCGGGCCACCTTTTCGCCGTAGATGGGATAATCCACGCGCTCGCCCTCAAAGCTGCCAAAGTCCCGATACTCGCAGCCGATCTCCTTCAGGTGCTCGATCACGGCCATTTTAAGGGAATATCCTGCCTGATCACAACCGATCGCTATCAAAGGAAAAGCCCCCTTTTTGTTTGTTCTATCAAAAATCATTATAGCCCAAATCCCGACAGGGCGCAACAAAAGATATGGGAATGCATCTGCCCCTTTAAGCCTTTGCTTTGTCCTTCTGCAACGCAAAACGGCGGCGGAAACTCTTCTCCGCCGCCAAATATCAATCCTCTTTAAACACGTTCTGAATGCGCGAGGCCTTGTCCGGACGAAGCTTTGCCAGCGCCGCCGCCACGGCAAGGCCGATCTGATGCGCGCAGGCGCGATAAACTTGCGCATCGCCGCCGAAGGGGTCATCGATGTCCTTATCGATGCCCGCGGCAAAAGAGAGCAAAAGCTGCGTCTTATCTGCCGCCTGCGGGGCCATGGAAAGCACCGAGCGTTTGTGTGAACAGCCCATGCAAAGGATCAGGTCCGCGGCCTCGATGTGGCCCTTGTGCAGCTGGGTCGTGCGGTGCAGGTGCAGGTCGGCGCCCATCTCGTCCATCGCCGCCATGGCGCCGAAGGAGGCCGGATCGCCGGTGCTGGCGTACACGCCCGCGGAAAAGACCTCGATATCCTCGATGCCGGTTTCCTCGATCAGCTCGCGCGCAAGCGCCTCTGCCATGGCGGAACGGCAGGTGTTGCCCGAACAAACAAACAGTATTTCCATGTGCACATCCTTTCCAATTCAGTCGCAGCGGCGCGTTTCAAACCCCGCCGCGCGCAGGGCGCGGTTCATCACCGCCAGGCCCAGGCCCGTTTCCTCCACGCCCTGCAGGAGGATGAGGCCATAGCCAAGCTCGTCCGCCCTGCGCAAATCGGCAAAAAGGCGCGACGCCATCTGCTGTGCGTCCTTGCCAAGGGAAAGCGATTGGCGCGGACGCAGCTTTTCGCAAAGCGCCTCCATGCACATAAGCACAGGTCTATCCCCCGCTGCAGCTTCATCGTATGCCTGCGCAAGGCCGCGGCAAAGCGCGTCCGTTTCGCCTTCGAACACGATCACGCGCGCCCTGGGCTTGTAGTGCGTATGCTTAAGCCCGGGAGACAGGGCCTGCTCGCCATCTTCCAGCGGCTGCAAAACGCCCTTGCCAAGGGCAACCGGCTCGCCGAGCGTTTTCTCCAGCACTTCCCTGGTGATGCCGCCGGGCCTCAGCAGCACCGCATGCCCGCCGGATACGTCCACCACCGTGGATTCCAGTCCCACCTGGCAGGGCCCGCCGTCCAGGATCAGGGGGATCTTGCCGGCGTGGTCATCCAGCACATGCTGCGCTGTGGTCGTGCTCGGCCGGCCGGACAGGTTCGCGCTGGGCGCAGCGATGAAAATGCCGCTTTTGAGCAGAGCCCGCGCCCCGGGATGGGACGGACAGCGCACAGCCACCGTGGGAAGATGCGCCGTGACGCCGTCGGGTACCTGCGGTTTTTTCTTTAGAATCAGCGTGAGCGGCCCGGGCCAGAAGCGCGCGATCAGCTTTTTGGCCCGCTCCGGAACCTCCGCCGCCAGCCTGTCCAGCTGGGATTTGTCGTATATGTGCACGATGAGGGGATTGTCCTGCGGCCGGCCCTTGACCTTAAAAATGTTGCGCACGGCCTCCTCGTTGAAGGCGTCCGCGCCCAGACCGTAGACCGTTTCCGTCGGCAGGGCCACCACCTCGCCCGCCCGCAAAAGAGTTTGGGCAAGGCGCAGGCTCTCGTCGTTCACGGGCAAAAGCCTGGTATCGTATTTTTTCAAGCTTACATCCACTTTTCTTAGTGCATCTCCTGCTCCATGCGGGCGGTTTGGTCGGCCAGCACCAGCGCGTCGATCATCTCATCCAGATCGCCCTGCAAAAACTGCGGCAGCTTGTAAAGGGTCATGCCGATGCGGTGGTCCGTCACGCGGCCCTGGGGATAGTTGTAGGTGCGAATGCGCTCGGAGCGGTCGCCCGTGCCGACCTGGCTCTTTCTCTCCTGGCTGGTCTGGGCGTTTTGCGCCTGGACAGCCGCGTCCCAGAGCTTGGAACGCAGCATGCGCATGGCCTGCTCGCGGTTCTGTATCTGGCTGCGCTCGTTTTGGCACTGCACCACGATGCCCGTGGGCAGGTGCGTGATGCGCACGGCAGAATCCGTGCGGTTGACGTGCTGGCCGCCCGCGCCGCCCGCTCGATAGGTATCGATGCGCAGGTCGCCCGGGTTGATCTCGACTTCCACGTCGTCCACCTCGGGCATCACGGCCACGGTGGTGGTGGAGGTATGGATGCGGCCGCCTGCCTCCGTTTCCGGCACGCGCTGCACGCGATGCACGCCCGATTCGTATTTCAGGCGCGAATAGGCGCCCTGGCCCCGTACCAGCAGGGAGAGTTCCTTCACGCCGCCAAGCTCGGTGATGTTGGAATCCAGCTCCGCCACCTGCCAGCCGCGGTTTTCGGCGTAATGGCTGTACATTTTATATAGCTCTGTGCCGAACAGCGCTGCCTCATCCCCGCCGGCGCCGGCGCGGATCTCCAGGATCACGTCCTTTTCGTCGTTGGGGTCCTTGGGAAGCAGCAGCACGCGAATCTTTTGCTCCAGCTCCTTTTCCTTCGGTTCCAGCTCGGACAGCTCCTCCTTGGCGATGTCGCGCATCTCGGCATCTTCCAGCATCTCCCGGGCCTGGGCCGTGTTTTCCAACACCTGCTTGTACTCGCGATAGGCGGAAATGATCTCCGCCATGCCGGCGTGCTCGCGCATGAGGCGGCGAAACAGGTCCATATCCGCCACGGTTTCCGGCTGGGAAAGCCGCGTCTCCAGCTCATCGAAGCGCGCGGCCAATTCATCCAGCTTTTCCAAATTCATATCCTCTCTATCCTTTCTGTCCGATCAAAGGCAAACCTCGACCACCCGCTCGATCCCGTTCAGATCCCTGTGCAGGCGGGTCTGATAGGGCGCAAACAAGGCTGTGACCGCCTGGGCCTGTCCCCTGCCCACCTCCATGAGCAGGCTGCCGCCCTCATTTAGATGGTAGCAAAAGCCCAAGCGCAGACGGCGATAAAACTCCAGGCCGTCCGCGCCGCCGAAAAGGGCCAGCGGCGGCTCGTGCCTAACTTCCGTTTGCAGGCAGGCCATATCCCCTTTGGTAAGGTATGGCGGGTTGCAGACGATCAGATCAAAGCGGCGATCCGCGCCCAAGGGGGCAAACAGGTCGCCCAGCAAAAACTCGATCCTGCAGCCGTTGTCTGCCGCATTTTTGCGCGCAACGCTCAGCGCACCCGCGTTGATATCCGTGGCAGTCACATCCATGTCGCCAAGCTTTTGCAGGGCTACGCAAAGCGCGCCGGAGCCGGTGCAAAGGTCCAGCGCCGTTCGCGCGCCCTTTTTCAGCGCCAGTTCGCAGAGCAGTTCCGTATCCTGCCGTGGGATGAGCACCCGTTCGTCCACATAAAAGCGCAGACCCATAAACCAGGCCTCGCGCAGGATGTATTGCAAGGGGCGTCCCGCGCGGCGCGCGCGCAAAAGAGCGCGAAAGGCTTCCGCCTGCTCTTCGTCCGCCTGCGCGTCCAGCAGGTCCAGCACGCCGCTGTTTTCCGGCAGATTCAGCGCCCGGCGCAAAAGCGCAAGCGCGTCGTGCCTTGCGTCGGGCAAGGGCGACAGATACTCCTCCCCTTCATGCAAAAGGGACAGCGCGGCGCTCATTCTTCTGCCGCGTTTTCCGGTTGTTCGCCGGTTTCCGCTTCTGCCGCCGCAAACGGTTCTTCCTCGGCTTCCTCGCTGCCGTGCAGGATGGCCTCAAAGGGCAGGCCCGCCGCTGCCTTCATCGCCTGGATGGCGACCTCCAGCATGCTGTCGTCCGGCTCCTTGGCGGTCAGCCGCTGCAGCTGCATGCCCGGCCAGCGCACGACGCGCACAAAGGCGTTCTCGTGCCTGCCCAGCGCACGCAGTATCTCATAGGAGATACCCATCACAGCGGGCAGCAGGATAAGCCTGCTCAACAGCCTGGTGTACCAGGTCTTGTCCCAACCGAAGACGGTGAAAAACAGAATGGAAAAGATCATCACGATCAACAAAAAGGCCGTTCCGCACCTTGGGTGCATAGTGGAATACTTGCGGCAATTCTCCACGGTGAGCTCTTCCTCGTGCTCGTAGCAATGCACCGTCTTGTGCTCGGCGCCATGGTAGCACAGCACGCGGCGGATCTCCTTCATCTGCGCGATGGAAAGAATGTAGGCCATGAAGATGGCAAGGCGCACCAATCCCTCCAGCAGGTTGGCGAGCATGCGGTTATCGATCACGCTTTTGAACCAGCTGCCGGCCAGGGACGGCACGATGAAGAACAGGCCCACCGCCAGCACCATGGCCAGCGCGATGGCTGAGCCCATCATCACGTCGTCGGCCTTTTTGCCCAGCTTATCGGCCAGCCACTTATCGAAGCGGGAGGGTTCTTCTTCCTCCTCGCCCAGCATGTTGGCCGATTCCGTGATGGTTTCAAAGCCGCTTTTCAGCGTACTGATGAACGCCACCACGCCGCGCACGATGGGAAGGCTGAGGAATTTATTTTTCTTTTCCGGCGGCGTCAGCGGCTTAACGCTGACCTCGATCTTTTTATCCTTCATGCGCCTGACCGCGATGGCAATGCGGTCGGGGGAGCGCATCATCACGCCCTCCAGCACCGCCTGGCCGCCGATATAGGGCCGCGCCTGCTTGTTTTCCGCCATATAAAACTACCGCCTTCCTGTAAAAACGATCCAAACATAGGGGAAAAGAAAAGAAGCTTCCGATGATCAAGCGATAAAGCCAAACGGCTCCCAACGCACTTGCACAGGGAGCCGCAGGATGTTTCTTCGCTTGAGATGGGAAGCTCCTTTACACATTTACATGCCGTAGCGCTTCTTGAAGCGATCAACGCGTCCGCCGGTATCGACCAGCTTCTGCCTGCCCGTAAAGAACGGATGGCACTTGGAGCAAATTTCGACCTTCAGCTCCGGCTTGACGGAACCGGTCTCAAACGTCTCGCCGCAGGCGCAGCGAACGATGGACTTGCCATACTTGGGATGGATCTTTTCCTTCATGTTACCTCACCTCTTTCAAACCACAGTACCATCTGTGGTTGGTAGCATTCATAGCCTCCAATACCATAGCACGACTTTTGCTCAATTGCAAGCAAAATTCCCGTTTTCCTTCAAAACTTAACTTGCTATGGGCATAAATCGGCTTTATTTGGGCGTCCTCAGCGCTTGTTCTTCTGTTTGCGGAACCACAGCAGCAAAAAGACGGCAACAGCTGTGAGGGCGAGCACACCAATCACCAGGTAGACAACAACCGAAAGCAGGGCGCCGCCGACACCGTAGCCCGGCGGCGGCACGACCGCATCCAGGGGGAAAACAACGCTCCACACGGGCAGCATGCGGCATCCTCCTCTACTTTACCTTACGCCTGGGCAAAAAAACAATCAAAAGCACAATAACGGTCACGAGAAACACGCCGCCCACCAGCAGGA
>JBNRMU010000083.1:0-16059 GCA_050309765.1 Christensenellales bacterium | reverse complement strand
CAGCAGCGATGGTAGGCACGGGCGCGCCATCCTTGACTTCTTCGACAGCTACTTCATAAGACTTGCCGTTTACGGCAATAACGAATTTACGCATGATTCTATATCCTCCATTTGATTTGAAGTTTTCTGCTTTAAAACCGGGATCAATACCTGCTGCCCAGGTAGTCTCTGCGGCCGGCGGCGCTCCACACGGGTGCATTGCTTCCGATGCGGCGGATGGACCTGACCCTAAGGCCGTTGGAGCCGGATTCGCTCTCCAGCATGGCGATGGCCGCGGCGATGACAACGGCGATCTCCTCGTCGTCGTCCGCCTCAACCGCCTTTACGGCAGGCGCTGCGGGCGCAGGGGCAGCGGCAGGCAGTTCCTGCTTGGGCGCTTGCTTTGTCTTTTTGCCCTTAGCGGCGCCGAACACGCCCGCCTGCACGGTGATGATCGCGATCAAAAGCACCAGGCCTGTGAACACGATGACCATGCCGACGACGGCTACCAGCAAACCATATAACCAAACGTTCATTTGCATTTGCCTCCTCTGCTTGCCTTACAGGGGCAGGTTGGCGTGCTTCTTGGGCAGGGCGGTCTCGCGCTTGCCCAGCAGCATCTCCAACGCGGCGGCGACCATCTGGCGGGTGGCGGCGGGCTCGATCACGTCGTCCACCAGGCCGGCCTTGGCGGCGGCAAAGCCGTCGTTGCTCTTCCTGTAGGCGGCCTTGAGCGCTTCCACATCGGCGCCGTCCTTGATCTCGTCGCGATTCAGGATATAAACAGCGGCATCGTCCTGCATGGGGGCGATGAAGGTGCCCGGCCAGGCAAGGACCATATCCGCGCCCAGTCCGCGGCTGCCCATGGCCGCATAGGCAGAACCGATGGCGTCACCGCAAAGCACGGAAACCTTGGCGACAGAGGCCTCGGCATAGGCACCGATCAGCTGTGCGCCGCCCTTGACGGCACTGGCGCTGCCCTCGGGCGTGACGGTGCCCTGTCCCTTGGTATTGACAAAGGAGATGACGGGCAGGTTGAAGCTGTCGCACATGCGGATGAATCGCGCCGCCTTCTGGCAGGCCGCGGGGCACAGCAGGCCGTCGCTTTCGGCGGGGTTGTTCAAAACATATCCCACCGTGCGGCCGCCCAGACGTCCAAGCGCCACAACCATGTTCCCGGCAAAGCCCTTCTGCAGCTCCACATAGTCGCCGAAATCGGCCACGCGGGCAAGCAGATCGTGGGCGTCGAAATACGTATCGATATCCAGCTGGCGATTGAGGTCGTCCTGCATCAGAACGGGAGCGTCCTCCTCGTTGTTGGCGGGAAGCAAAGCCACCAGCTTGCGGCAAAGGGCCAGAGCCTCGTCCTCATTGGCGGCGCTCAGGTGCGCGACGCCGTTCTGGTCCAGGGCTTCGTTTCCGCCAAGCTCTTTGGCGGAGATATCCTTGCCGGTGCGGGCGGATACCACCTGCGGGCCGGTGATGAAAAGCTCGGCCGTATCGGCGGCGATCACGAGGTCGCCCATGGCGGGGATGCAGGCCGCGCCGCCGGCGCAGGGGCCCATGACCACGGAAATCTGCGGCACCACGCCGGAGATCTGGGCGGTCTTTTTCATGATGCGGGCATAGGCGTCCAAAGCGGCGACGCCCTGGGTAAGGTCTGCGCCCGCGCTGTCCATCATGGCGACGATGGGCGCTCCGGTCATTGCGGCCAAGTCCATGATGCGAACGATCTTATCGGCCTGCGCGGCGTCCATGGCGCCGGCATCCTTGGTGTAATCCTGCGCATAGACGTAGACCGGACGATCCTCCACCGTGCCAAAGCCGGTGATAACGCCGGAGGCGAAAAGGCCGACTTCCACAAAGCTCTCGGGGTCAAGCAGGGCGTTCACGCGCTCGCGGGCCGTTTTTTTGCCTGCCTTATGCTGGTCGGCCGCTCCCTGTTCACCGCCGGCCATGAGCATCGCCTGCTTTAGGTCCTTCAGTTCACTCATGCCAGTATCCCTCCAATGTCCATACTAAACTTCTTTGGTCAAGATCTATTCCTTATCATTAACCAAAGTCTACAAATTAAGCCATATTCTAATTATTCTCCTAAACTTCTGTCACTCCTGCCCTTGGGCCGCAAAACGCAGATTTTTAACAGGAAATATGCGATACATAGGCCGTTCGCTTCCGTTTTGCGGGGTATGCCGGTCTATCCTTAGGCTCATACTATGGAAAAAGCACAGGAGGTCCCTTATGAACGAGCGCTTTATCTCCTCCGCCGGCGACGAAAACAACAACGAGGATCGTATGGAATCCGTCCAGCGGATGGGCATCCCCAACCCCATCGGCGACGCGCCCATCGCCTGTTTGAGCATCATCGGCCAGGTGGAAGGGCACATGGTTTTGCCCTCGCAGAACAAGGCCACAAAATATGAGCACATCCTGCCCCTGCTGGTGAGCGTGGAGCAAAATCCCAAGGTGCGCGCGCTGCTGCTGCTACTCAACACCATGGGCGGCGATGTGGAGGCCGGCCTTGCCATCGCGGAAATGATTGCCGGCATGCAAAAGCCCACCGCCTCCCTGGTGATCGGCGGCAGCCATTCCATCGGCGTGCCCCTGGCGGTGAGCGCCAACCGCTCCTTTATCGTGCCCTCGGCCACCATGACCATCCATCCCGTGCGCGTATCCGGCATGGTCATCGGCGCGGAGCAGTCCTTTGATTACATGCGCGATATGCAAAACCGCATCGCGCGTTTCGTTGTCACGCATTCCGGTCTTTCCATCGAGCGCTTTTACCAGCTTCTATTAAGCCGTGACGAAATGGCCAACGACGTCGGCTCCATCCTGGATGGGCAGGAGGCCGTGGACAACCGCCTGATCGACCAGATCGGCTCCCTTGCCGATGCGCTGCGATACCTGAACGGGCGCATCGAAGCGGCATCAGAGGCATAGCTTGCTAAATATGAAAAAAGAAAGCAGGCAGGCGTCCGCCCGTTGGGTTCGGCCGCCTGCCTCTTTATTGCCATTGATCTTTGCGTATGCCCCGTTTATTTCAGATACCCTTCGCGGGCCTTGACGCCGAAGTGCTTTTCCAGCTGGCGCAGCTGGTCATCGGTGATGGTGTTGAGCCTTGGCAGATGAGCGATCTTCATATAGATCTCCGCGCCCTTTTCCGCCGTCTCGATCAGGCCGAAGGCCTCGTCCAGGTTCGCGCCCACGCCGTAGATGCCGTGCTGCGCCCAAACCACCAGGCGGGCGGAACGCATCTTCTGCGCGGTGGCCTCGCCGATCTCGTTGGTGCCGCAGAGCATCCAGGGAAGCACGTTGACTCCGTCTGGAAAGACCACGATGCACTCGGTGCACATCTGCCACAGCGTGCGGGTGAAGGCTTTTTCGTCCAGCTCGTGCACATAGCTCATGGCCAGCAGGTTGGCGGGGTGGCAGTGCATCACCACGCGGTGCTTTGGATCGATCCTAAGCCTTTCCACATGGCTCATCATGTGGGCGGGAAACTCGGAGGTGAACTTGCCGCCATCCTGAAAGCCCCACAACAGCTCGGCGGTTTGGCCGCCGTCCGCCAGGCGCACGATGCCGAGGTTGTTTGCCGGATCGTACTGCACGTTTTTGAAGTATTTGCCTGTGCCGGTGACGAGGAAAGCTTTCCCTTCCAACTCGGGTGCGGAAAAGCCCGTCTGGATGGTACGCAGAACCGCTTTGGTATCCAGGTATTTACCAAGCTCGTTTTCGTCCAGCAAAAGACTGACGTTGCCGCCATTGCGCTCGTCCCAGCCGTGATCGTACATGTTGGTCAGGGTGCGGATCATCTCCACCATAAAGGGCGCGGATAAAATGTCCTTCATTTACTTTCTCGCCTCCACTACCTGCTTTTCGTAGGCCTCGATCTGGCCGAACCACTGCCCGTCCAGCGGCTTTTCGCAGCGGCGGCAGTATTCGTCCCAAATCTCGCCGAAGGGCAGGGTCTTTATCTCCTCCTGCACCACCATGAGCTTGGTGAAGCTGCCCTTATCCTGCAGGGCTTTGAGCGTATCGCAGGGTTGCAGCAGGGCGAAGAGCAGCGCCTTTTGCAGGTTGCGGTAGCCGGTGACCCAGGCGGAAATGCGGTTGATGGACGCGTCGAAGAAGTCCAGGGCGATGTCCACGCGGCCGTCCAGCCCGCCGCAGCGCACGATCTCGCGGGCAATCTCACGCGTCTCGTCGTCGTACAATACCACATGATCGCTGTCCCAGCGCACGGCGCGGGTGATGTGCAGGGCGATCTCCGGGAAGAAGGCCAGCAAGGCCGGGATCTTGTCGCTGACCACTTCCGTAGGATGGTAATGGCCGTTGTCCATCAGGGGGATGCATTTGTCCTGGTTCAAAGCGGCGTAGCTTAGGGCAAACTCCGCCGAGCCCGTGGTGTAGGCCTCCACGCCGATGCCGAACACCTTGGATTCGATGCAGGGCTTGACCTTATTAAAATCAAAGGGCTCAGACAGTATCTCATCCAGCGCCTCGCGCATGCGCACGCGCGGGCCCAGGCGGTCGCCGGGGATATCTTTGAAGCCGTCGCCCGTCCAGATGTTCATCACGCAGGTCTGGCCCAGCTCCTCGGCCAAATAGCTGGAGATGCGGATGCAGGCCTTGCCGTGTTCGATCCAGAACCGGCGCGTCTCCTCATTGGGCGAAGACAGGGTCAGCGGGTCGCACTTGGGATGGGAAAAGTATGTGGGATTGAAATCGCAGCCCAGGCCGCGTTCTTTGCAAAACTGCACCCATTTTTTAAAGTGCTTGGGCTCCAGCTTATCGCGGTCGGCCCATTCGCCGTTTTCAAAAATGGCATAGCTTGCGTGCAGGTTCATCTTCGGCGTGCCCGGGATCAGGGACAGGACCATATCCAGGTCTGCCATCAGCTCATCCGGCGTGCGGGCGCGGCCGGGATAGTTGCCCGTGGTCTGGATGCCGCCGGTGAGGGGCTTGCTCGGGTCGGTGTCAAAGCCGCGCACGTCGTCGCCCTGCCAGCAGTGCAGGGAAACCGGCACGTCCTTCAGCTTGTTCAGGGCCGCCTCCACGTCCACGCCGATGGCGGCGTATTTTTGTTTGGCCTGCTCAAAGCTCATTTGTCTACCTCCATCTGAATTTTAATGCTGCCGATGGCTGCCGCCTCGATGGGCAGGGCGACCACCTGCTTTTTGCTTGTTTCCTGTGTTAGGCGGTTCAAAAACTCGTTCTTAGCCCCGCCGCCTACGATGTAGATGCATTCGTACCGTTTTTGCGCGATCTGCTCCAGTTCCTTCACCGCCTGGGCATAGCACAGCGCAAGGCTTTTATAGGCGCAGGCGAAATAGTCTCCCACCGTCTGCGGTTTTACTTCAAGCGCCGCGTCAAAGGCCGCGCGCATGCTCTTGGGCGCCAGGAAGGCGGCGTCGTTTACGTCCACGGTTTCGGTGTATGCACTTGCCTGCGCCTCGCTCACCAGACTGGCAAAGTCCGTTTGCGGACACAGCTCATCCCGCAGGCGGTTGACCAGCCACATGCCCATGATGTTCTTCTGGAAGCGGGTGTAGCCCACGCCGCCCTCGTTGGACCAGTTGCCGAGCCGTCCCTCCTCGCAGACGACAGGTGCCTCGCTCTTGATGCCAAGCAGGCTCCACGTGCCGCTGGAAATATAGGGATGGTTGCCCTGCATGGGGATACCCTCCACGGCGGAACCGGTGTCGTGCGTGGCGCACAGCACGCAGCGGATGCCCTTATACTCACCCAGCACCGTACCCGGCCGGCAAAGCTTGCCGAACAAATGGCGCGGCAGGCCGAGCGCATCCACGATCATTTCGTCGATCACGCCCGTCTTTGCGCTGACCAGGCCGCTGGTGGTCTGGATGGTGTACTCGTGCGCCTTGACGCCGCAAAGCTTATACAATAGGTATTCCGGCATCATCAGGCAATCGGTGGCCTTTTCCAGCCGGCCTGCCAGCTTATCCGCATACAGTTGATAAACGGTGGTGAAGGGCTGGAACTGCACACCCGTGCGGCGATACAGCTCTTCAAAAGGCAGGATCGCGTGCACCTGCCGGATCGCCGCCTCCGTACGGTCGTCGCGGTAGGCGTAGCAGGGCAATATCTCCTTTTCGCCGTTTAGCAGCACATAGTCCACGCCCCAGGTATCGATGGACAGGCTTTCGATCCCGCCGTATTTTTCCACGGCCTTATCTATGCCCACCCTGATCTGCGAAACCAGCGCGTCCACATCCCAGATGAGATGGCCGTCCTGCGTCTGCATGCCGTTGGGGAAGCGGTAGACCTCGCAGGTTTGTATCTCATCCCCTTCCCTCCAGCCCACGATGTGCCGACCGGAGGACGCGCCAAGGTCGATGGCTAGATAGTATTTCACGAAAAGACATCTCCTTTTTGAAGCGGTCTTTTAGCCCGTTCAGGCGGGCGGACAGGTCATATGGCCCCCTTCCCGCCGCAGGTTTGCCCAAGTTTGGAACGCCCGGCTCAATACATCCACTTGCGGCCTTCGTCTTCCTCGTCGTCCTCGGTGTGGAAGTTGAACTGGAAGGGCGGCAGGATCTTTTGCAGACAGGCCAGCAGCTCGTTGTCGAAGTTCATGCGCTGTTCAATCGCCGTTTCGTCGATGAGCATGGTGGGCACATTATCCGCGGTGACTTTATCCCACTGAGGAATATCGCCGCAGTTGGGATCGCCGCTCTTTGCAAAGCTCACGAAAGAACCCGCCATCGCCTTTTCAATCTTCTCCCGATCGGGCACGCTGTAGCAGAAGGGGATCTTGTCCGAATTGGCAAAGCAATACGGAATATCGGCGCAGTGCCAGGGGCTGCGGCCGTTGTCGTAATCGAACACGTGGCTGAACAGGTACAGGTACACGTCCTTTCCGCCCTCTGTGGCCATCTGTTTGGTAAAGTCCACGGAGGCACGGCGCACGACGCTGTCCACGGCGATGGCGTAGGCCTCGTTCTTGCCGGGATAGGCCGCGCGGAACAGCCCCAACACCTTCTGCCCGTTTTCCCTGCCGTACTTGTCACAGACGAGCTGTTCGCGCTCATCTGCGCTCATCTCTTCCTTTTCCTTCTGTGTATCGCAGCCGGTGAATTCACTGAAGCAGGAGCCCACCATCGTCGGCACGGCCAGGAACTGCTTGCGGAAGCCAACACGCATGGGATCACCCAGATACCAGTCGTTGGCGCTGGGCGCCCAGTTCACGCCCAGACCCTGCTTGGCGAATTTCTTTTCCACGCGCTTGACCGCCATGATGAGCACGGGCACCGGTACCTTCTGCAGTTCGTCGGCATTTTCCGGGGCGATCTGAAGCTCGCTGAGCAGCGCCGCTGCCACGTCCCTGCCGTCTGCGGACTTTCTTTCCAAATCCTTGGGGAAAACGCCGCTCATGATGATAGCTCTTTGGAACAGGCCGTCCGCATCCGGGGTTTGGCCCAGGGTGATGACCTTTCCGCCGCCGCCGGACTGGCCGAAAATGGTCACGTTGTCCGGATCGCCGCCGAACTTTTCGATATTTTCCTTCACCCACCTGAGCGAGGCGACCAGGTCGGCGATGCCCACGTTCTTTGAGTTGTGGTACTTTTCGCCGTAGGCGCTCATATCCAGATGGCCGAACACGTTCAATCGGTGGTTGACGCCTACCATCACCACGCCGTATTTCCTTGCCAGGCCGTCGCCCTCGTATGCCTCATGCTCGATGGCAGAGCCGGAGGAATAGCCACCGCCGTGGAACCAGACCATGACGGGCCGCTTGGCGTCCTTTTCGATCGTGGGCGTCCAGATCTGCAGGTTCTGGCAATGCTCGCTCTCCGGCCAGAAGCGGTGCGGCACGACCACTTCGTCGCCGGGCACGGGCTGCTGGATCAGCGGGCAGATAAGGCCATACGCCAGGGCATCCTTCGTGCCCTCCCAGCAATCCGGTTCCTTGGGCATTTCAAAGCGCCTGGCCTTGGCGTAGGCGATGCCGCGGAAATTATAAATGCCGTTAAAGTAAAAGCCGCGGAGCTTGCCCTGTTTGGTTGTGACCACGGGATCGGTCTTGCTGCTTTTGAAGATCTTTTCCATCTGTAAGCCTCCTGTTCTGGTTTTCGGGCAGAGCGTTTTTTGCAGCGAATCCATAGTTTACCTGCGAGAGCCGTTTGCACAAAACGCCGTTGTTTCTTTTCCATTGTAAATAAATGGTAACGTACAAAACCCGCCGTTGTCAATTGTAGATTGAACAAAAGCTCTCTTTTGTCAGGCATGTTCCCCCATGCCGACGGCGTTCGGCGACGGCAAAGAAATCGGGCCGACGAAAAAGCGTTTTCCCGTCGACCCGACTGCGTTTTTTTGCTGTGCGGTTTTTTACTTGATGTTTTCCATCAGCCAGGCGCAATCCTCGCGCAGGCATTCGTCGTGATCGGTGTAGAAGTATTCGCGCTCCACCACCCAGAAAGCCTCAAAGGACTGCTCATCCAGCGCCTTTTTGATCTCCTTCCAATCGATGTTGGAAGTTTCGTCGGCGATTTTGCACTGGCAGGCAAACTCGGGGTTGCGCGGGTTCACGTGCGCAAGGTAATCGTCGTACATCTTTTGCCTCTCGGCGAGGGGCAAAAGCTTGGCGCCGGCAAAGGGCGTGCCGCGCAATGCGCCTTCCGCATGGCGGGAGCGGGGCCTGGGCCCGGGGCCGTGCACCTTGTTGTTCTCCTTGACGTGGATGGAAACGATGCGATCCTTATATTTGCGGATGAAATACGGCGGGTACATGCCGGCGTTCATCGCCCAGCCGCAGTCCAGCTGCGAATACACATGCGGGGCGTTGTCCAGCAGGTGCTCCAGCAGGCTCTTGCCGCCGTCCATATAAAACTCCTGCGAATGGTTGTGGTAGCCGATCTTGATGCCGTAGGGCTGGGCGATGCGGGCATATTCCTCAAACTCCTCGGCGACCTCCTTGGCTTCTTCCTCGCTGCAAAAAGCGGTGCCGGCGCAGATCACGGCCTTGGCGCCCAGGGCCGCCATCTTTTCGATGATCTCGCGGCTTGGCATGGCATGCACACTCACGATCTGCACGCCCGCTTCCTTTGCCCAGGCGAGCATATCCTCCGTTTTGTGGTCCAGATCGCCGCCCAGCAGTTCAATGCCGGTATAGCCAAGGGAAGCGGCCAGCTTGAATTTATCCAACAGGCTTGGCCCAAGGTCCAAAAAGCTTGCGATCCCGCCGAATGAATAGGTTCCGATATTCACTTTCATGCCGTATTTCCTCTCTTTCTGTCTGCGCGCTGCGCCGCCTTCCGTATCGTATAATAAGGAAAAGCAATATTTCCTGTACGAATAAAGTATAGGACTGTTTTTCCTCAGCGTCAATCGCGTTCCATACAAACGCTGGGTTTCATTTTTTCGTTGTACCCACAACATCCTGCGTTGTATAATCAAATATAAACACTGTATGCGGCTGCCTTTTCCCAAGCGGGATCACCGCCGCGTGCCCGACCCGTGCGCAAATACCGGCCTTTATGAAGCATAAGGAGTGGAATCAAATGGAACTTACCAGTCAGAAAATGCGAAAACTGGCCCCAGAGCTCGACCCGCTGCGCCTTGGCACCGGCTGGACGCTGGAGGACCTTTCCAAGCCCCAGATCCTGGTGGAGAGCACCTTCGGCGACAGCCATCCCGGCTCCGGCCATCTGGACAAGCTGGTGCAGGCCGCCTGCCGCGGCATCGCCGATGCGGGCGGGCGCGGCGCGCGCTATTTCTGCACGGACATGTGCGACGGCGAAAGCCAGGGCACCGACGGCATCAACTATTCCCTCGCCAGCCGCGAGATAATCACCGATATGATCGAGATCCATGCCGGCGCCACCCCCTTTGACGGTGGCGTTTACCTTGCCAGCTGCGACAAAGGCATGCCCGGCAACCTCATGGGCATGGCACGCGTGAACGTGCCCGCCGTGATGGTCACCGGCGGTACCATGAGCGCCGGGCCGGAGCTGCTCACATTGGAGCAGCTGGGCATGTATTCCGCCAAGTACGAGCGCGGCGAGATCGACGAGGAAAAGTTCCTCTGGGCCCAGTGCAATGCCTGCCCCAGCTGCGGCGCCTGCAGCTTCATCGGCACCGCCTCCACCATGCAGATCATGGCCGAGGCCATGGGACTTGCCCTGCCTGGCTCCGCGCTGCTGCCCGCGACCAGCCCCGACCTCGTCGATTACGCCTACCGCGCCGGCCAGCAGGCGGTAAAGCTCGCCCTTATGGGCCTGAAGCCCAGCGATATCGTTACCATGGAAAGCCTGGAGAATGCCATCTATGTGCATGCAGCCATCTCCGGATCGACGAACACGCTGCTCCACCTGCCCGCCATCGCCCACGAATTCGGCCTTACAATTGACGGCGACACCTTCGACCGCCTGCACCGGGGTGCGCACTATCTGCTGGACATCCGTCCCGCGGGCAAGTGGCCGGCGGAATTCTTCTACTATGCCGGCGGCGTGCCCGCGATCATGGAGGAGATCCGCGATGTTCTGCATCTTAACGCCCTCACCGTGACGGGCAAAACGCTGGGCGAAAATCTGGACGAGCTCAAAGCAAACGGCTTTTACGAGCGCTGCCAGAAGTGGCTTAACGCAGCCAACGAAAAATACGGCATCCATGTCACCCGTCAGGACGTCATTCGCCCTTACGACAAGGCCATCGGCACGGATGGCAGCGTTGCGGTGCTCAAGGGCAATCTCGCCCCCGAAGGCGCGGTCATCAAGCACACCGCCTGCCCGAAGGAGATGTTCAAGGCCGTTTTGTACGCCCGCCCCTTTGACAGCGAGGAGGAATGCCTGGACGCCGTGCTGCACCACCGCGTGCAAAAGGGCGATGCCGTGTTCATCCGCTACGAGGGGCCGCAGGGCTCCGGAATGCCGGAGATGTTCTACACGAGCGAAGCCATCAGCTCGGATAAGGAGCTTGGCCGTGCCATCGCCCTCATCACGGATGGCCGCTTCTCCGGCGCCTCCACGGGGCCGGTGATCGGCCACTGCAGTCCCGAGGCGCAGGCCGGCGGGCCCATCGCCCTGGTGGAGGAAGGCGACCTGATCGAGATCGATATCGAGCAGCGCATCCTCGCCATCGTCGGCGTCAAGGGTGAAAGGAAAACGCCCGAGGAGATCGACGCCATATTGGAGACGCGCAAAAAGGCCTGGAAACCCAAGCCCCGCAAGTACAAGAAGGGCGTTTTGCGTCTGTTCAGCGAGCATGCCGCCTCCCCCATGAAGGGCGCATACCTGCAGTTTGGGGACGAGTAAAAGCACAGACTCTGCTGCGGCATCGCTCTAATACACAAAAAGCCCTCCCGCGCACTGCGGGTGGGCTTTTTGTCAGGCAAAAAGAGCGGATTCGGTTAATATCCAAATCCGCTCTTTTGGTGTGTTTTCTTATCTGAGAACCCTTATGATTGATCCTCTATAGGATGGTAGCATCCGATTCCCCTAGAAGAGCATCATACCTCCGTCGGCACGGACGGCAACGCCGTTGTAATGCTCGCCGACCCCGGATGCAAAAAACACCGTGAGGTTGCCCGTATCCGAAGGATAGCCTACGCGGCAGCCAGGAGAACGGAACTCCTTCTCTTTTGCCGCTGCAGCGCTCTTAGCGAAGCTTTCCCGCTTCCTGTCCGGACCTTCATTGGGCTTGACGACATCGGGGTTTTTGGTCTTGAACTCGATGGCCGTGCCGCCGGGCAGGATCGCGTTGCAGGTGATGCCGTAGGGACGGAACGCCGTGGCAGTTTCCCTGGTAAGCATCAGCACGCCGCCTTTTGAAACGGCATAAGCGAAATCGAAGCCCGTGGGGCGCTTGCTGTGAACGGAACCCACGTTGATGATTCTTCCTTCGCCGCACTCCTTCAGGTAAGGAAAAGCAGCCATGGTCATGCGCAGGTAGCTGATGAGGTTAACGTCGATAACGTTCTGGAAAACGTCCGCGGAGTACTCGACGATATCGAGATTGGGCTGGAAGGCCGCATTGTTGACTAGGATATCGATGCCGCCCATCTTTTCCACGGCAAACTCAACGACCTTTGCCGCGGATTCCGGCTTGGACAGGTCGATGCCGATGGTATAGGCCTTGCCGCCACGGCTTTCGATCAGTTCCCTGGTCTCCTCCGCCATGGTCATGTTGCTGTTGCCAACGATCACCACGGATGCGCCGGCTTCCGCCAGACGGATGCTGACGCCTTTGCCGATGCCCTTACCGCCGCCGGTAACGATGGCGCGCTTTCCTTCCAGAGCACGCTTCTTCTCACCGGTCTCGGGGATTACTATATCAACGATCGTAGGCCTCTCCAGATAGTTGATCGGTTTTCTGTCAAATCCTGCCATCACAGATCCTCCTCTCTAAAGGGCACATAGCCCCTGCCGAAATAGTACTGCACCAGTCCGCCGTCGATCTTCAGTTCAGCACCGTTGACCAGCCTTGCAGCGGGAGACAGGAAATATTCCACAGCTCCGCAGGCATCCTCGGCCGTGACGCGAGCCTTGAGAGGGGTCTTGTTGTCTGCATCGTAGTAGGCGCGTACCAGGTCAGACTCGAACACCGGGTCCTCTTCCTTCGTGGGGCCCAACTTTACCATATTCACACGCACGCCGTAATTTCCGTAGAACAGGGCCAGTTCCCTCGTCATCATCTCGAAGGCGCCCTGCGTCATCGCATAAGCGGGCACGGAAGCGGTGGGCTTATCGGCAGCGATCGATCCCAGGATCAGGATACCGCCGTTGCCGGTCTCCGCCATCTTGGCGCCGAAATGCTTTGCAAACAGGAAGGCAGATACGAGCTTTTTTTCCACTTCGCTCGCAATTACATCGGCATTGCCGTCGGTCAGTGTTTCCCTAAGGGGCGTATACTCCGTAAGGATTACAAGATCCGGGGTGCCGAATTCCTTAACCAGTTTCTTCATCTGTTCCCGTGTGGAAATCTCTTCACGGTTCAGATAGACCTCGTGTCCCGCCGCGCGGAGCAACCCAGTAAGCTCCTCAGCCAGAGGATGCTTCGCATCGGTGATCAGTATCCTTGCCATAGTCGCTGCTTCATTCCTTTCTCCTGATTCATTGCCGGACTTGAGCTTCGCACAGCTCCGTTCGGTCACCACCGGTTATTATTCGACAGATAGTAGTTATTTCCCTGCAACAAAAACAATATGTCTCAACCGAAAAGTCAGGAATCGCGGGGCAGCGCTGCCGCCCGGCATATACCCCACCGTTATTTGCGGCGGAACAGATACACAGAGCCGTCTTCCCACAGGATACAGCCTTTCTTTAATTATTAAAGCTCAAGATGGCCTCAGAACAGGCTTTTGGGGCAGCACAGCGGTTTTGCATCCGTCACGGTGCAGTGCTTCTCCGCCACCATATCTTCCAGCAGTGTGCTCACTGCTCCACCAGATAATGTACTTGTAGCAGACGGCCAGTCGCTTGTTGGCAAGGTGATAGCCCGGGGCTCTGACAGCCCACCGGGCTGTCATTCACTCCCCGCGCGTTCAAGTCCCGTTTCCTATACATAAAAGAAGAGCACCCTTTTCGGGGCGCTCTTCTGGTGCGGGAAACAGGACTTGAACCTGCATGAACGTATTGCTCACTAGAACCTGAATCTAGCGCGTCTGCCAATTCCGCCATTCCCGCAAGTTGATGTAATTGGTGGAGAGGGGTGGATTCGAACCACCGAAGTCTGCGACGGCAGATTTACAGTCTGCTCCCTTTGGCCACTCGGGAACCTCTCCATGAATAAGAAAACACAAAAGATGGAGCTGGCGATGGGACTCGAACCCGCAACCTTCTGATTACAAATCAGATGCTCTACCGATTGAGCTACACCAGCGCATTCAGCACCGCTGACATAGTAGCCTAGCGACCGCAACGCATGCGACCATTGGCTTTCAGCACGAAAGGCTGGCAACAAACCGGCTATGTCGACCGGGCCGAAAACAACAGTTGGTGGGCCTTCAGGGACTTGAACCCCGGACCAATCGGTTATGAGCCGACCGCTCTGACCAACTGAGCTAAAGGCCCACATCCGAACTGAACGAGATGGTGACCCCGAGGGGAATCGAACCCCTGTTACCGCCGTGAAAGGGCGATGTCTTGACCGCTTGACCACGGGGCCACACATGGTCGGGGTGAAGGGATTTGAACCCCCGGCCCCATGCTCCCAAAGCACGTGCGCTACCAAGCTGCGCTACACCCCGGAGCCGAACTCGCTATGCCGGATAACCGGGCGACGCATACTAATATACACTATCGCCGATACCTTGTCAACACTTTTTTCCGCAAGAAATTTATACTCTCTGTCCCGCAAAGCCGCGGCCAAAACGGCCGATTTCAGGCCATAAAGCCTGTGACAATCGACCGTGGGACTTATGCGTTTTGTGTTTCGTCCACGCCGGTTCCGCGCTGCATGCTCATGGCCTTTAGCATCCTTTCCAGCGTATCGCAGGCCCGTTCCATCAGCGCCTCCGCCTCCCCCTCGCCGCGCAGGACCATGCAGGGCGGCTGGGTGTTCTGCAGCGCAAATTCGCCCTGCACCGCCTTCAAGCCGCGAAGGAGCAGCTCCGGATCCAGGGTGCATGCAGGTGAAAAGCGCAGCAGCAGGCGGTTCTTGCGCATAAAAACCAGGTCCACGCCAAGCTGCTGGGCCTGTGATTTGAGAAGCGCGATCCACAGCAGGTTTTCTGCCTCGTGCGGCACGTCGCCGAAGCGGTCGATGAGTTCTGTAAGCGTGTCCTCCCAATCGTCCCTGCTTTCGATGGAGGCAATGCGCTTATACACATCCATGCGTTGCATATCGCCGGGCACGAACTCGATGGGCAGATAGGCGTCCAGCTGCAGCTCCACCTTTGTTTCGATATCTGCCGCTGGCAGCTCCTCGCCCTTCATCTGGCGCACGGTCTCCTCCATGATCTTCAGGTACAGATCGTAGCCCACCTCGGACATATGCCCGTGCTGCTGGGCGCCCAGCAGGTTGCCGGCGCCACGGATCTCCAGATCGCGCATGGCGATCTTAAAGCCGGAGCCGAACTCTGTGAACTCGCGGATGGCGCGCAGGCGTTTTTCCGCCTGCTCGGTGATGACCTTGTCCGGCTTTACGGTCAGATAGCAATAGGCCAGACGGTTGCTGCGGCCCACGCGCCCGCGCAGCTGGTACAGTTGCGACAGGCCGAAACGGTCGGCGTCCAGCACGATCATGGTATTGGCGTTTTGCACATCCAGTCCGGATTCGATGATGGTCGAGCAGATGAGCACGTCCGTCCTGCCCTCGTAAAAGTCGAGCATCACGTCTTCCAGCATGCTCTCGCGCATCTGGCCGTGGCCCACCGCCACCCGCGCCTGGGGCACAAGCGCCT
This sequence comes from Christensenellales bacterium, assembly GCA_050309765.1. Classification (GTDB taxonomy): domain Bacteria; phylum Bacillota; class Clostridia; order Christensenellales; family UBA1750; genus CALWRM01. Next base: position 719 of record JBNRMU010000083.1, on the reverse strand, counting down.
GTACGTGGGCGTAAAAACGCTCGATGGAGCGCACGCGGTTGTACAGGATGTACACCTGCCCGCGGCGCGCAAGCTCGCGCAGGATCGCGTCCCGCAGCAGCGCGTCGGAATACTCCAGCACATAGGTCTGCACCGGATAGCGCTCGTCCGGCGGCGTTTCCAGCAGGGACATATCGCGGATTCCCACCATGGACATGTGCAGCGTGCGCGGGATGGGCGTGGCGGACAGCGTGAGCACGTCCACGTTCTGTTTGAGTTTTTTCAGCTGTTCCTTGTGCTTGACGCCGAAGCGCTGCTCCTCGTCCACCACAAGCAGGCCCAAATCCTTAAAGCGCAGATCCTTCCCCAACAGACGATGGGTGCCGATGAGGATATCGATCTCGCCCTTTTCCAGCTTTTGCAGAATCGCCTTCTGCTCCTGGGCGCTGCGGAAGCGCGAAAGCATCTCGATGCGCACGGGAAAGCCCGCAAAGCGCTTGCGCATGGACTCGTAGTGCTGCTGGGCCAATATGGTCGTGGGCACCAGCACCGCCACCTGCTTGGAATCCATCACCGCCTTGAAGCAGGCCCGCATGGCCACCTCGGTTTTGCCGTAGCCCACATCGCCCAGCAGCAGCCGATCCATCACCCGGTCGCTTTCCATATCCCGCTTGATGTCCCGGATACTCTGCTCCTGCCCTTCTGTTTCCTCATAATCAAAGCTTTCCTCAAACTCCCGC
>JBNRMU010000082.1:0-12812 GCA_050309765.1 Christensenellales bacterium | reverse complement strand
ACGCCGGCACGCAACTCACTGTCGTCCGGGGCGGTAAAGCCGGCAAGCTCGGAAGCCTGGCTGGGCGTCTGCGCGGCGGCCGCCGGGGCAGGTTCGGTCGGGGCGAGCACGCTTTGCAGTTCCTCACGCGCGGGCTCCAGGGATTGGATCAGTTCCCAGACGGGGGAGACGCCGCCATCTGCGGATATGGGCTGATAGGTCACATAGGTGCGCACCTGGCGATCGTCTTCGCTGCGGGCGACGGGAAGGGAATAGATGTGGTGGTACTCGTCCATATACACCGGCATGGAGCCGACCGCCGTGTGCAGATACAGGACGTAGCTGGCGTTCATCTCCGGCGAATAGGACTGCGACTGGGATACGTCCAGCCGCACGGGCTCGGCGGAGAACAGGCCGTCCAGCAGGGTGGCAAATTTGCCGTCCTTGCTGGCAAGCTCGGCCCTGGGGATGTCGTCGCCCGTATAGCCCATGTAGTTGATGCTGACGGACGTGATGCCGTCCTTATCCACCACGGTGTCCAGCCCCTCGCTGGAGCAGCCGCACACGAACAGGAGCGCGGCTAAGAGCAGCAGCGCAAACAGATATTTGGAAAAGCGATGTATCTGCAACATGAAAACCTCCGTTTTTTCACAGAAAAAGCAATAAAGTTCTCTCTTATTATACAACCAACTATCCCATATCGCAAACGGAAAAGAAAAATAATGCGGGGATTGCTGGACAAGATGATTAAAAAAGGCAAGCGCCGCGCACAATAAGGCGCGAAGGAGGCGAAAACCTTTGAAAAAGAAACTGATGATTTCTGTTTTGACCGTTGTTGCGGCGGTGCTTCTCGTGTCCTGTGCCTGCAGCGTGATACCGTCGCCCTCACCCTCTCCCAGCGCATCCAGCGCGCTGTCCACGCCCATGGCGTCCCCGAGCCCGGCGGCAACGCCCGAAAGCGCCCCGTCTCCGGAGGCCTCACCCGCCGAGAGCCCTGCCCAGAGCGAGCAGGGCGAAACCGCCGACAGCGTGGATACGGAAAACATCCGCAGCGAGGTGGAAAAGCTCAGCGAGGTTAAGAGCGCGACCGTGGCCGTCTTCGATGATACGGCCGTGGTGGGGCTGAACTTTGACGACGCCTATAAGGGCACCCTCACCGCCCGCATCACCGAAATGGTGACCGAGAAGGTGCAGGGCGCCGACAGCGGCATCAAGGATGTGCGCGTCACCGCCGACCAGACCCTGCTGGAGGAGATCAAGACCTTTGCCGAAAAGAAGCTTGACTTTAATTCCACGCAGGCCAAGTCCGAATTCGATACCCTGATCGCCAGGCTGGAGCCTGCTTCCTAACGGAAGAACGCAGGGAAGCCAAACGCAAGCAAAAAACCTCTCCCGCAGGGGGAGGTTTTTGTTTTGTCGGCAAAAGGCGGTTTTCAGGCAAAGCAAAGCCCGCCAAACGGTCGGAAAAGACCATCGGCGGGCAAAACGGCGTTAGATAATTGATGCAGGCGGCAGGTCCTTACATATACTTTTGCAGGGCCAGCATGACCACGGCCAGAACGATGAAGATCGTGCCGGTGATCTTGGTGAGAAGGAGCAGCTTGCCCTCGTAACTCTGGGCCTTCTTTTTGCCGAAGAAGGTTTCCGCGCCGCCGGCGATGGCACCGGAAAGACCCGCGGAACGGCCCTGCTGCATCAGAACCAGCACGGTGAGAACCAGAGCGTCCAGAGCGAGAATCACGCCCAGGATAATCATAACAGTACCCATATTGAAATAACCTCCCGAAAAAACAGAGCCGAGCGTATACGCCGGACATCGAAGATTCACAGTACAAAACATTATAGCATGGCCTTTTTGAAAACACAAGCACAAATACGGCCTTTTTTAAACCATCGGCGGGTTGCCGTACAACGCAGAAAAAGCAAAAGACAAAAGGCGTTTTGCGCGGCACGAGGGCGCGAAAAAAGGAACGTTTGGCGTTATTTGAAGGGGATTGAGCCCCTGCCGTTGCCGAAAACCGTACGCCATGTTATAATAAAGCGCCGTTTTGTAGTTTGAGCAGACCTTTTTGTGCTCACGGCTTTTGATCGGAGGGAAAAGATACACATGCAAAAAGTATACGACGCTCAGTGGATCAAGCAATCCATCATCGATAATCTGGAAGTCGAGTGCGCCTGCACTTTGGAAGAGGCAACGCAGGACCAGCTGTACAAGGCCGTTGCCCTGACCGTGCGCAACCAGATCATGGATAAATTTGTGGAATCCCGCCATCTGCGCCACGACGAAAAGAGCAGAAGGCTTTATTATCTTTCCGTTGAGTTTTTGATGGGCCGCGCCCTGCACAACAACATACTGAACCTTGTGCGCACCAAGGAATACGCGCAGGCGCTGAAAGAGCTTTCCATCCCCTTTGACGCCATCTGCGAGCAGGAGCCCGATCCGGGCCTTGGCAATGGCGGCCTCGGCCGCCTGGCCGCCTGCTTCATGGATTCGCTTGCCTCGCTGGACCTTCCCGCCATGGGCTGTTCCATCCGCTATGAATACGGCCTGTTCCGCCAGAGGATCGTGGACGGCATGCAGGTGGAAATGCCCGACAACTGGCTGGACAACGGCAATATCTGGGAGATCAGCCAGAAGGGCGATACCTTTGAGGTGCACTTTGGCGGCTACATGGCCGACCGCTGGCTGGAGGGCAAACAGACCCGCGTGCACGAGGGCTATTCCACCGTGCTGGCCGTGCCCTACGACGTGCCCTGCGTCGGCTACGACGTAAACACCGTGGTGCCGCTGCGCCTGTGGTCTGCGCGCGCGCCCAAGCGCCTCAATATGGAATACTTCAACCGCGGCGAATACGGCCGCGCCATGGATGAGCGCGAGCTGGCCGAGGTCATCTCCAAGGTGCTCTACCCCGAGGACAACCATTACGAGGGCAAGGAGCTGCGCCTAAAGCAGCACTATTTCTTCACCTCTGCCACGGTGCAGTACATCATTGCCAATTACAAAAAGCATTACGACAGCGACCTGACCCGCCTGCACGAAAAGGCGGTCATCCACATCAACGACACGCACCCGGGCCTTGCCATCCCGGAGCTGATGCGCCTTTTGATGGATCAGGAAGGGCTTACCTGGCGGCAGGCCCTGGATGTGGCGGAGCACTGCTTTGCCTACACCAACCACACCGTGATGCAGGAGGCACTGGAGCGCTGGCCGGAGGAGATGGTCAAGACCACCCTGCCGCGCATCTACGAGATTTTGCAGGGCCTGAACGAGGAATACTGCCGCCGCCTGTGGGAGAGCTTTCCCGGCCAGTGGGAGCGCATCGGTGCGCTGGCGATCCTCGCCTACGGCCAGGTGCACATGGCCAACCTCTGCTGCCTGGTGGCCTATTCCGTCAACGGCGTATCCCAGCTGCATGCCGACATCCTAAAGCGCGATACCTTCCGCGACTTCAACCTGGTCTCGCCGCAGAAGTTCACCGGCATCACCAACGGCATCACCCACAGGCGCTGGCTCATGGCTGCCAATCCGCGCCTGACGGAGCTTTTGTATGAGAGCATCGGCGATAAGTGGGTCAAGGACCCCGAGCGCCTCGAGGATTTGATGGCCTTTAAGGACGACGCCGCCTTCCTGGAGAAATTCGCCGCCGTCAAGCGAGCAAACAAAGAGGACTTTGCCAAGTGGCTTTTGAATTACCAGGGCGCGGAGCTCGACCCGGGCTTTATGCTGGACGTGCAGGCCAAGCGCCTGCATGAGTACAAGCGCCAGCTGCTCAACATCCTGCACGTTTTGTCCCTGTACAACCGCATTGTGGAGGATTCCTCCTTCGCCATGCCGCCGCGTACCTTCCTCTTCGGGGCCAAGGCGGCGCCCGGCTACATGCGGGCAAAGCTCATCATCCGCCTGATCCATTCCGTGGCGGAGCTGGTGAACAGGCACCCGCGCGCTTCCTCCATGATCAAGATCATCTTTGTGGAGAACTATTCCGTCACCGCAGCGGAGAGGATCATGCCGGCGGCCGATTTGTCCGAGCAGCTTTCCACGGCCGGCAAGGAGGCCTCGGGTACGGGCAACATGAAGTTCATGATGAACGGCGCGCTTACCATCGGCACCATGGACGGCGCCAATATAGAGATCTACGACCGCGTGGGTGCGGAAAACATCTTCATCTTCGGTCAGACGGCCCAGCAGGTGGAGGATATCTATCGCCAGCACAGCTACAGCGCGGGCCAGGCATACGAGCAGAGCGCCGTGATCCGCCGCACGATGGACGAGCTGATCGACGGCACCCTGGACCAGGGCCGGGCCTATTCCGAGCTGTACCACGCCCTGCTCTTCGGCGATAACGGCAACATGGCCGATCCGTACCTGGTGCTCAGGGACTTCGCCGATTATGCCCGCGTGCAGGAGCAGGTGGGCAGGCTTTACGACAGCCCCGCCTGGTGGCGCAGCGCCGTGATCAACGTGGCCAAGTCGGGCTTTTTTGCCTCCGACCGCACCATCGGCGAATACAACGACCGCATCTGGCATCTGCGGCGGCTGCACGGCTGATCCTGTTTTACAGATATAAAAAGCGTTTAGGTGGGTTTTGAGTGCTGATCTACCACGATTCCCAGGACAAAGTGTATCGCTATCCGGCCGGTGCGCAGCCCTGCGGGCAGCGTGTCTGCCTGCGTCTGCTGGCCCCGGCGGACAGCCGCTGCACCCTGCGCCTTTGGTATGCCTACAGCGAAAAGAAGATCGTTATGCGTCCCTTGTGCCCCGTGCGCGGGCAGATGCTGTTTGAGGCGAGCTTCGTCCTGCCGCAAAAACCCGATCTTATCTGGTACGCGTTCCTCGTGGAAACGGACGGTAAAACCCTTTGGTACGGAAACCGGGAAGACGGCCTGGGCGGCGCGGGCACGATCTGCGAGGGCGAGGGCAAAAGCTATCAGATCACCTGCTACGACGCTTCCTTTGCCGTGCCGGACTGGATGGCGGACGCCGCCGTCTACCAGATCTTTGCAGACCGCTTTTATCTGGGCGGGAAGGACCTGCGCGGCAGGCTGAAGCGCATCCATGCCCACAAGGCCTGGAATGAGCGGCCGGAGGCCTTTGACGAAAGCAAAGACCCCGAGTATTACCCGTACGACTTTTTCGGCGGGAACCTGCAGGGTGTGATCGAAAAGCTGCCTTATCTGCGCGAGCTGGGTATAAACGCCATCTATTTCAATCCCCTGTTTACGGCCCGCTCCAACCACAAGTACGACACCGCCGATTACCACACGATCGATCCCGGCTTTGGCGACAACGAATTGTTTCAGACCCTTTGTCAAAAGGCGAAGGCGCTTGGTATCCGCGTGCTGCTGGACGGGGTGTTTTCCCACACGGGAGACGACAGCCTGTACTTCAACCGTTACGGCCATTACGATACAAAAGGGGCCTGCCAGGGCGAAAAGTCCCCGTATTATACCTGGTACGACTTTGAGCATTTTCCGGATAAATACTCCTGCTGGTGGGGCGTGCCGACCCTGCCGCAGGTCAACGAAAACGAGCCGTCTTACCGCCGCTTCATCATCGAGGGGGAGGACGCTGTCGCCGCTAAGTGGCTGCGCCTGGGCGCATCCGGCTGGCGGCTGGACGTGGCGGACGAGCTGCCCGACAGCTTTATCGAGGCCCTGCGCCGCCGCGTAAAGCGCGAGAATCCAGAGGCCTGCCTCATCGGCGAGGTGTGGGAGGACGCCAGCAACAAGATCAGCTACGGCCACCTGCGCGGCTTTGCCCTGGGCAACAGCCTGGATTCGGTGATGAACTATCCCCTGCGCGAGATGCTGCTGGATTTTTTTACCGGCAGGCAGGACGCTTTCACCTTTGCCCGCCGCCTGCGCGCCCTACAGGAAAATTACCCGCCGGCGATGTTTTACGCACTGATGAACCTCATGGGCAGCCACGACCGGCCGCGCGCGCTCAATATGCTGGCACAAAAGGACGGCGAGGGCCTGTCCAAGGGGGAGCAGGCGCAGCTGCGGCTTTCGGATGGGGAATACGTCCGCGCGCGCGAAAAGCTCATGGCCATGTTTTCCCTCGTATGCGCGCTGCCGGGCATGCCCACGATCTATTACGGCGACGAGGCCGGCATGCAGGGCGCATCCGACCCCTTCTGCCGCGGGACGTATCCCTGGGGGCGGGAGGACGCGCTTTTGCAGCAGAGCTTTGCGCAAAGCCTGAAAATGCGCGCGCAGGAGCCGCTGCTCAGGCACGGCAAATTCAGGCTGGAAGCCCTGGATGCGGACACGCTGTGCGCTCTGCGCTACGACGATGGCGCGCGCCTTGCTTACCTTCTCACGCGGGGCGAAAACAGACATGTGTGCATCGGCGGCAAAGCGCTGTACCTGCAAAGGCTGCGCGGACGGCTTGTTCACATGTGTTAAGTTTTGTCAAGAGAGCAAATTTGCTTGCGTGCAATCTAAAATTTGAGTATCATAGAGCTGTACCAATTCCATGAATGGAGGTTGAAAGTCATGTTTGTTGTCGATAAGAAAATGTCCATCGCGTCCGTGATGCGTCAGGACCCCGAGGTTGCTCCCGTGTTCCTTCGTTACGGCATGCATTGCCTGTATTGCCCCCATGCCTCCGCGGAATCCATCGACCAGGCTTCCATGGTGCATGGTATCGATACCGATGCTCTGATCGCTGATCTCAACAAGTATTTTGCGGAAAAGGCCTGAGCGCCCCTTTTCGTTGATCTGCAAGCACGTAATTTATAAGGAGGGACCTGCAATGGACAAGTATGTATGCGAAGTATGCGGTTATGTGTACGATCCCGCCGAAGGCGATCCCGATAACGGTATCGCGGCCGGCACCGCCTTTGCCGATCTGCCCGAGGATTGGGTCTGCCCCCTGTGCGGCGTAGGCAAGGACCAGTTCGCTCCCGAAGCGTAACGCCAAGAGCAAAAATGCGCCCCTCTTCCTTTGCGGAGGAGGGGCGCTGTTTTTATGCGCGGGCGTTTTGCCTGCCAGCCGCGCAAGATGCGCAAAGAAGATTGACGCACTGGCTTTTGCTGTGCTATGCTGACAGATATTCGAGTTTATTTTCGATCAAGTGCGTTTTACAAATAAAAGGAGGCCGCAAGAACCATGGATATCAACACCATTGCACTGCATGCCGGCTATAAGGGCCAAAACGGGCAGCCCCATGCCATGCCCATTTACCAAAGCACCACCTACGATTATGAGTCCAGCGAGCACATCGGCAAATTGTTCGATCTGAGCGTGGAAGGGCACATGTATTCGCGCATCTCCAATCCCACCGTCGCCTTTGTGGAGGAGAAGATCGCCGCCATGGAGGGCGGCGTGGGCGCGCTGTGCACCACCTCCGGCCAGATGGCCAGCATGATTTCGCTGCTGAACATCCTTTCCGCCGGCGATCATTTCATTTCCGCCTCCGCCATTTACGGCGGTACGGTGAACCTGTTTGCCGTGACGCTCAAGCGCCTGGGCGTCGAGTGCACCTTCGTAAACGAGGATGCCTCCGACGAGGAGATCGAAAAGCAGTTTCGCCCCAATACCAAGGCCGTGTTCGGCGAGACCATCGCCAACCCCGCTTTGGCGGTGTTCGATATCGAGCGCTTTGCCGCTATCGCCCACAGGCACGGCGTACCCCTGATCGTGGACAATACCTTTGCCACGCCTGCCCTGTGCCGCCCCTTCGAGTTCGGCGCGGACATCGTGGTGCACTCCACCACCAAGTACATGGACGGCCATGCCATCCAGGTGGGCGGCGCGATCGTGGACAGCGGCAACTTCCCCTGGGACAACGGCAACTTCCCCTCCCTGGTGGAGCCGGACGAGAGCTACCATGGCGTGCGCTATGTGCACGACTTTGGCAAGAGCGCCTACATCGTCAAGGCCCGCGTGCAGTTGATGCGCGATTTCGGCGCCTACCCGCCGGCGATCAGCGCCTTCCTGCTGAACCTGGGCCTGGAGACCCTGCCCCTGCGCATGGAGCGCCATTGCCAGAACGCCCTGGAGGTGGCCAAGTATTTGCAAAACCACGAGAAGGTGGAATTCGTCAACTATCCCGGTCTGGAGAGCGACAAGTACCATGCCTTGCAGCTTAAGTACCTGCCCAAGGGCTGCGCGGGCGTTGTGTCCTTCTCCGTCAAGGGCGGAAGGGAAGACGCCGTGCGCTTTATCGACAGCCTCAAGCTTGCCTCCAACGTGGTGCACGTGGCCGATATCCGCACCCTGGTGCTGCATCCGGCCTCTTCCACCCACCGCCAACTGACTGACGAGCAGCTAAAGGCCGGCGGCATCACGCCGGGGCTGATCCGCTTCTCCGTCGGCTGTGAGGACATCAAGGACATTCTGGACGACTTAAAGCAGGCCCTGGATAAGGTGTAAGATAAGAAAATAGTATGGCAAAGCCCGCGGAACTGCCACATTTTCCGCGGGCTTTTCGTTTGTTTGGCGGGAGATTTCAGGCCTGCGCTTTGCTCCTACGGGCCGACTGCTTTTCCATACGGCGCTGCTTGTAGGTGAGCCACTTGCCGGAGCGGTGGCGCAGCACGATGATCGTTGCGCGCAGATACTGGTCCATGACCATGGTGAGCCACGCACCCAGCAGCCCCATGCCAAGGACGCGCACCAGCAGGTGACAGACGATCACACGGAACACCCATACGCCGGAAACCGAGGCGATCATGGGGAAGAGCGTATCGCCAGCGCCGCGCAGCGCGCCGGCCAGGGAAAGCTGCTGGCTCATGCCCGGCTGGGCAAGGGCGATCATGCGCAGGCACAGGCAGGCCATGGAGATGACCTGCTGATCGTTGGTGTACAGCATGGCAAACAGCTGCGGGGCACTTAAAAAGCACACGCCCACCAGGCAGTTGACGCCAAGGGACAGGTGACCGATCACCTTGGACTGACGCCGCGCCAGCTCCAGATCGCCCGCGCCGATGGACTGGCCCACCAGCGTGGTGGCAGCCACGCCGAAGGCGTTGGCGGGGGAGAAGGCCAGGGAGTTGATGTTCAGGCCGATCTGGTGCGCGGCGAAGACGGTCGTGCCAAGGGAGGACACCGTGCGGGCAAAGAGCATGAAGCCGCTTTGCAGGATGAATTGCTCAAAGGTGGCAGGCGCGCCGATCTTGAGCATCTTGCCGATGGTCTGCCACTGGGGACGCCAGTCGTCGCGCAGGGAGACGTGGATGATCTGATCGGCGGAGCGGCGGTTCATCACCACATACAGCGCCACCGCACAGCCAACGCCGCGCGAGATGGTGGTGGAAAGGGCCGCGCCCTCGGCGCCAAGGGACGGCAGGCCCAGCTTGCCGAAGATGAGCAGATAGTTGCCCAGCACGTTGAGCAGGTTGGCGGCCAGATTGTAGTACATGGGGATCTTGGTCTGCCCGCAGCCGCGCAGGGACGCGGTCACAGCCATGTTGATCTCCTGAAACAAAAGCCCCGCGGCGATGATGCGGAAATAGCGCATACCGGTCTGCATGGTGTCTTCGTCGATGCCGCCGGAGGCCATGAACACCACGATGGGGCGGGCGGCAAGGATGCCGAAGACGGACACCAGAAGGCCGAAACTGGTATTGAACAAAAGGCTTTGTCTGGTGACGTTGCGGGCCGAGGCCGTATCGCCCGCACCCACGCCCCAGGCGATCAGGGTGGTGGCGCCCACGTTCACGGCGGCAAAGCAGGCCATTAGCAGCATGTTTGGCTGGTTGGTCAGGCCCACGGACGCCACGGCCGAGGATGAGTAGCGGCCCAGCATCATCATGTCCACCATGCCGAACATGGTGCTCATCACCAGCTCCAAAAAGGCCGGCCAGGTGATGTCGAAGACCCGCTTATACAGGCTTTTTCGTTCGGGGCTTATTTTCAGCAGCTGCTTCAATGTATTTACTCCTTGCACACGCAAATATCCTTCAGCAGTATAGCACTATACATCCTGACTGGGGTTAAACTCCGGTAAAGATATAATTTCATTCCCAATGCGTTTGTGCCCGGAAAAGCAAAAACGTTGTAAAAAGTGCCTGAATCCCGCTCCCTTTTTCTGCCGCGGCGCGGCCATGCCTTGACAAGTGGGGCCCGGATTGCCTAAAATAAAATGAATATCAATGCTCTTTTGATCCAACCGGACGCGCCATTGGCTGCCGGGAAGAAAGGAAATCATTGCGATGAAACGAATCCTTACCGCGCTGCTTGCGCTTTTGCTTTTGCTTGCGCCCATGACCTGCGTTCTGGCCGTGGAGGTCCGCGCGGATGTGCGCATGCAGTTCACGCCGCTGCAGACGGCAGCCGACGAGCTGATCCTGGAAGTGGATATGCAGGTAGCCAACGGTGACAGCGCCAGCAGCATCACCAACGTGGAGCTGGTGTTCGATAACGAGACGATCGCGACCAGGGGCCAGATCTTCGGCGGTGAAAGCGTTTTTCTGCGCACAATGCCCCTTGGCATCCCCTATTCCCTCATGGACGACACCATCCGTATCACCCTTTATTATACCGATTTCGACGGCGCGCCCATGGAATACAACTTCGACATCGTCGTCCACGGCGAGGCGGCGGAACCGGAGATTAAGTTTTCTCGCACAGCCGAACCGCTGGCAGGTGAGAACAAGATGCGCCTGACCTATACCCTGCAGAACAGCGGAGTTGTGCCCGTTGCCAACCTGACGGTGCGCGACAGCCTGTCGCAGAACGACATCGCCTTTTTGAACTATCTGGATGTGGGTCAAAGCAAGTCCTTTACCCTGGATGTGGACCTTACCGGCGATATGGTCAGCAAGCCCGAGCTCAGCTATACCCTGGCCAGCGGCACCGGAAAGGTTTACCAGCTGAACCTGGAACCGCTCACCCTGGCCGTGCGCAAGCCGAGCCTGACGCTGAGCCTCAAATCCGACCTGAATTCGGTCATTTTCGGCGAAAAAGCCACGCTGACCCTGAGCGTGACCAACGACGGCAACGTGCCCTTTGATTCCGTCACCGTGTCCGACGCCGCCATCGGCGCCGTTGCGGAAAACACCGCCATGGACGTTGGCAAGGTGAGCACCTATACCAAGATCGTCAACCCCGAGACCACCACGGACTATCGCTTCACCGCCGTGGCCAAGGACAGCACCGGCGCAAGCTATACCTTTACCTCCAATCCGCTTTCGGTGGAGGTGCTGCCCGCTGCCGAGGAGCAGACGCCGGAGGAAGTTCTCACCCTGGCCGTGGAATCGGCCCTGACCACGCTGGACGCCCCCGGCGAGGTGAACTTTTCCTTTGTGGTGAAAAACGCCGGACAGACGCCCCTGCAGCAGTTGACCATCAGCGACGGCAAGGGCAATGTGCTCACGCGCGTCTCCTCCCTGGAGCCCGGCGTGCAGGTGTTCAACATCAGCATTTCCGTGGCGGAGAGCACAAGTTTCACCTTCCTTGCGGAGGCCCTGCAGCAGGATGGAACGCCTGTGCGCGCCGGTTCCGAGCCGCTGCAGATCCAGGTGGCGCTGCCCATCGCAACGCCGGAGGATGTGGAGGTACAGGTGCTGCCCAGCGTCGACGAGGAGCCGGCAAACGGCCCCATGCGCCTGACGCCCTGGCTGCTCATCCTCTTTATCTTTCTGATCCTTTTGATCGTGGCCTGCATCGCCGCCCTGGTGCTGCTGCTGGTGCGCGCCCGCAGGCGCAAAAACGCCCTGCCGGACGACGATGACTATGTGACCGCCGCCGTTTATACGCAGGACAGGGAAGACGGGGATGATTATCCTTATGCTCCGTCCGAGGAGGAGGCGCGCGCGCAGATCAGCCGCTTTGCCGAGCAGTACAGCCGACAGGCCAAGGTGGAATCGCCCGCTTACAGTCCCGTCGACGACGAGGAGCCCACGGTGTACAAGGCCCGCGCGCCGCGCGATCATACCCCGCAAAAGGAGCCGCGCACCCGCCAGGATTATCACGTGAATTAAAACCCGCATATGTTTTCAGGGCCGCAGACAGCGTCTGCGGCCCTGTTTTTGCACAAAAAAGCAGCGCCGCCGAAGAAGCGGCGACGCCGAGTTGCATTCAAATTTAAATTTTAATCAGGAAAGCGGATGTTTAAGAGCAGGCGCAGCATCAAAGCAACTGTTTGGCCGGCGTTAAAAGCTCGGCTCCCACGTCCTCGGTCACGCGTTCGATCCGAGCGCCGAGGTTCTTGAGCTTAACCTCCAGATGGTCGTAGCCGCGGTCGATGTAATGCACATTGTAGATTTGCGTCTCGCCCTCGGCGATGAGCCCGGCCACCACCATGGCGGCGCCGGCGCGCAGGTCCGTGGCGCGGACGGTGCAACCCTTGAGTTTTTCCACGCCGTCGATGATGGCAAAGCGGTCGTTCACGCGCGAAATGCCGCCCATGCGGCGGATCTCATCCAGGTGTTTGAAGCGGGTCTCGAAGATAGTCTCCTGGATGATGGAGGTCCCTTTGGCGGTGGAGAGCAGCACGGACATGGGCTGCTGCAGGTCGGTGGGGAACCCGGGGTAAGGCTGCGTCTTGATGTTGACGCGGCGCAGGCGGCCATCGGAACGAACGCGGATGGAGTCTTCGCCGATGCCCTCGTCCACGCGTACGCCCATTTCCAGTAGTTTGGCGGTCAGGGCCTCCATGTGGGTGGGCAGCGCGCCGCGGATCAGCACGTCGCCGCGGCAGGCGGCGGCCGCGATCATCAGCGTGCCGGTCTCGATCTGGTCGGGGATGATGGTGTAGTTCGCGCCGTGCAGATGCCTGCCGCCGCGCACGCGGATTACGTCGGTACCGGCGCCCTTGACCCACGCGCCCATCGACGAGAGGAAGTTGGCAAGATCGACGATGTGCGGCTCCTTGGCCGCATTG
>JBNRMU010000081.1:0-3471 GCA_050309765.1 Christensenellales bacterium | reverse complement strand
CCCCCACGCCCGCTCCCGTTACGGAGCTGGATCCCGTTGTCGAGATTTCGGACGCCGGGTTTGACGAGCGCTACAAGAAGGCTTCCTTCGTGCTGCTCGGTACGATCGAGGACGACGGTGTGGAATGGAACTCCTGCCGCGACAAGGACGACGAGAGCAAGCCCAATCCCACGGTTTTCATGATGGATATGTCCTTTAAATTCAAGGTCACCGAATGCCTCAAGGGCAACCTCAAGGCCGGCGATGTGATCAAATACAACCTGTTCTATCGCGAAAAGTATCCCGGCGATTCGGATTACAGCATGAACGATACTTACCTTGCTCCCGAAAAGGGCCACACCTACCTCATTTTCATGGAACAGGACCCCACCTTCACCGATACCTATTATGTCGATACCGAGCCGCACTGCTTTGAGCTCAAGGACGATAAGCTCTACATCTACACCCTGCTCGATATCAAGGACAAGTGGGGCGACGGCCAGGGCGTGACCGGCGTTTCCTACGCCTCCGCCAAGCTGGAAATGGGCATCAAGCAGCAATAAGGGTCAGCAAATCCCCTTATGCAAAGGGACCTGCGGTCAAAGGCCGCGGGTCCCTTTTTTATCCTTCACTTTTGCAGACCGTCGCCCAGGGGCGGCAGTATGCGACGAAACCCTTCCCCCATGGTTTCGCTCGCCCTGGTGAGCACCACAAAGGCGGAAGGATCCGTCTCCTGCACGATGCGCTTGAACGGCAGCACCTGGCGCCTGTCCACCGCGCAGAGAACGAGCGGATGGGTTTCGCCGCGGTAGGCGCCCCTTGCCTCCAGCAGCGTTGCGCCGCGATGCAGCCTTTCGGAAACGGCGCGGATGAGGCTTTCCGGTTGCCGCGTCATTACAAAAAACAGACGGCTTTCCTGCATGCCGGCCTGCAGCGCGTCCACCAGCCTTGTAGAAATGAGCAGCGCCGCCGCTGCGTATAGGGTCACTTCCGTGCCCAGAGCAAGGGCTGAAAGCAGCACGATGCCCCCTTCGATGCAAAGCAGCAGCCAACCGAGGCTGATCCCGGGGAAAAATCCGGACAACAGCGCGGCCAGCAGGTCCGAGCCGCCGGTGGTGGCATTGCCGAGGAGTACCAGGGATAGCCCCAGGCCCATGAGCAGGCCGCCCAGCGCGCTTGAAAGCAGCAGGTCGCCGCTGAGCCGGAAGCTGGGCAGTCCGTCCAGCAGGAGCGAGAGCAGCAGCATAGCGGCCAGCGAGCGCAGAAGAAACGCACTGCCCATGCGCCGCCGGCTAAAAACAAAAAGGGGCAGATTCAAAAGCGCCGCTGTGACGCCCACCGGCCAGCCCCACAACACATGACAGATGGTGGCAAGCCCCGTAAATCCGCCCGGCGCAATATGCGATGGTATAAAAAACAGCTTGAAGGCAAGCGCCATCAAAAGCAGCCCGAAAAGCGTCCTAAGGGGCGATAACCATCTTGCTTGCAGGTCTTTTCGCATGCGGTCACGACATGTCGGCGATGCCAAGGCTCATGCGGATCGCCTCGTCCACGCGGCGCATGGTCTCCCCTTCCAACTGACCGATGCGGCCCTTGAGCCTGGTCTTATCCAGGGTGCGGATCTGCTCCAGCAGCACCACCGAGTCCCGCATCAGTCCGCCTTCGCCCTTTACCAACCACACGTGGGTGGGCAGATGCGCCTTGCTCATTCTGGACGTAACGGCCGCCACGATCACGGTGGGGCTGTAGCGGTTGCCCACGTTGTTTTGCAAAACGAGCACCGGGCGCAGGCCTCCCTGCTCGCAGCCCAGCACGGGATTCAGGTCCGCCCGGTACAGTTCTCCCCGCAGGACCATGTCGCCCACCTCCTGTGCTGTAGCATATGCCGCACAGATGGAAGCGGTGCCCGCCCGTCCCGGGTTTTGCGCCTGTTTCAAAAGCACGTTTCTTTATCCTCTCTTACAAAAAATGGCGCAGCTTTTCGATGTTCGCCTGCTCGGTATCGATCAGCTTGTGGGCAATTTCGCGTGTCTTTTCGTCCTCGCCCTCGTATTCGTGCAGCTCCTGTGTGAGCTTGATCACGCCCTGGGTGCTGCCCTCGATGAGCATCTCTGCCATCTTGGAGCTGGAATCGTCCATCATGATCTGCATACGCGTCATCCAGCCGGCCATGGCCTTGCTGGCCGCATTGCTTGCCTCAGGCCGTTCGCCGAGGGCCCCCAGCCGTTCGCTGGTTTCATTCAGTATCTCCTGGTACTGGGCGTATTGGTTGGCCATCTCGCGGCGCAGGCTGCGGTCGTCCGTCCGCTCGATCAACTTATCCAGGCCGTCGCGCCCCATCTCGGCGTTCTTATACATCAGCTGCAATAATTCCAGGTCCTTCATTTTGTTTCTTCTCCTTTCTTCTGATCAGGCCAGCATCGCCTGTATTTCTTCTGCGCTCAACTCCGGCTGCAGGCAGCGGTTGATCCCCTCGGCCACCAGGGCCGCCGTGTTGCGCACCGCCTCGTCTATGGAGACCGGCGTCACCACAAAGCTTTGCAAAGGCGTATCCTCCCGCAGGCGCTTTTCCAACGAATCCTCGTCCAAAAAGCTAAGAAGCTTGCGGGAAAAAAGCGATTCCTCACCCTCCTGCCCGGCGATGCTGCGGATGATGTACTCCGCTGCTTCCTGGCCCAGCACCGCCGCCCGCACCACCATGGGCACGCCGATGGCGACCACCGGCAGGCCGAGGGTTTGTTCATTCAGGGCGACGCGGTGGTTGTCCACCCCACTGCCCGGCACCACGCCCGCATCGGAAATCTGCACCGTGCCGAGGATCCTTCGCCTGCTGCGCGCGGCCAGCGAATCCACCACGATCAGGCAGGAGGGGCGCACAGCTTCCACAGCGCTGCGCAGAAGCTCGCCCGTCTCGATTCCCGTATTGCCCATCACGCCCGGGCTCACCGCGCACACGCTGCGCACCCTATCGTCCAGAAAATCGGGCATGTTGCTCAGGATGTGGCGGGATACGAGGATATTGGCCGTCACGCGCGGGCCCAGGGAATCGGGTGTCAGGTTCCGATTGCCAAGGCCGGCCACCATTGCGCAGCCCTTATCGCCGGGCCCCAGCAGGCGCTGCAGCTCGCCGGCGATGATACCGGAAAGCTCACGCGTGCGCAGCGACTGCGGCCGGGAAAGGGCCGCGTTTTCTATGGTGATGTAGCGGCCGATGGGCTTATTCATGCGCCTTGCGCCATCTTCGTTTTGCACATGCACCCGCGTGATGAGCGTTTCGCCCCGTTTTTCCTGCTGCATGGCAACGCCCTGTATCTCGCCCACCGCCTCGCGCGCTTCCAGTGCCAAATCCGAATCGATGCCGCGCATGCTTTTTTCCTCCCCTTGCCGCTTGCTGCGTTGTTTACGATAAGTGTTCCCCGCGAAAGCGATTTTTAACAAGGATTTAGGCAAATAAAGCGAAAAATATGCATTGATTTTTGATGGATGCTATGT
>JBNRMU010000080.1:0-10246 GCA_050309765.1 Christensenellales bacterium | reverse complement strand
GGCCAATGCTCTTGTTCCGGCAAAGCCAGGCGCTGGACGAAGAAAAGCTCCGTCCGCTGCTGGACGCGGGGATAGATCGGCAATTGGCGTCCCTTCTTTTGCTTCGCGGCATCGAAACGCCGCAGCATGCGGATGAGTTCCTGCATCCAAGCCTTTCTCAATTGCACGATCCCTTTTTGATGCCCGACATGCATCTCTGCGTGGACAGGATCAAAAAGGCCGTGAATGACGGCGAAAAGGTCGTCGTATACGGCGACTATGATGCCGACGGCGTAACGGCAACGGCCATTTTGCTGGAAGCCTTTCAGGAGCTGGGCCTGAAGGCCGGCTATTATATTCCAGACCGGCATGAGGAGGGGTACGGCCTCAATCAGAAGGCTGTGGAGAACCTTGCCCGGGAATACGACCTTATGATCACGGTGGACTGCGGCATCAGCTCCCCCGCTGAGGTTGTCCTTGCCAAGCAGATGGGCATGGATGTGATCGTCAGCGACCATCACCACCTGCCCGAAACGCTGCCGGACTGCCCCATCCTCGATCCGCGCATCGCGGGCTACCCCTTTGCGCACCTGTCCGGAGCCGGCGTGGCGCTGAAGATCGTGCAGGCCCTTGGCGGCATGCAGCTGGCCGAAAAACGGCTGGACCTTGCCGCGCTCGGTACCGTGGCCGATATCGTCAGCCTCACCGGCGAAAACCGCGCCATTGTCACCGAAGGGCTGAAGCGCATCAATCGCCGCCCGCGTCCCGGCATTGCTGCCCTGATGGAGACGGCGGGCATCGCCGGAAGGGAGCTTGGCTCCACGCAGATTGGTTTTGTCTTAGGACCCAGGATCAATGCCGGCGGCCGCATCGGCCACAGCGCCAGGAGCGTGGAAATGCTGGTGACACAGGACAAACAGGCCGCCCTGGAGATCGCTGCCACGCTGGAACACCACAACCAGCTGCGCCAGGCACAGGAGACGGAGATATTGTCGGGCGCGCTCCGGCAGATCGAAGGCGACGCCGATTTTTCCGATTCCCGCGCCTGCATCGTGGCGGGCGAGGATTGGAACTCCGGCGTGGTGGGCATCGTCGCCTCCCGCCTGATGGAAAGATACTACCGCCCCGCGTTCGTGTTCGCGCGCGCCGGCGAGAATTACGTCTGTTCCGCCCGCTCCATCAAGGGCGTGCACCTGTTCCACCTGCTGGAAAGCATGCAGGACCTGTTTCTGCGCTACGGTGGGCACGATTTTGCGGCGGGGCTCACCTTAAAGGCCGAGAACCTGCCCCTTTTCCGCCGCCGCGTGGAGGACGCGCTCGCCCAGATGGACGAAACCCTTTGGATCCCGCGCGTGGAATACGACCTGCCGATCCGCCTGCAGGATTTGAGCGTGGACTATCTGCGAAGCGTCGAGTGCCTGCAGCCCTTTGGCCAGGGCAATCAGAGCCCCGTGTATCTGCTGGAGGAAGCACAGGTACTAGGCGCCTCCACCATGGGGCAAAACGGCAGCCATCTGCGCCTTTCCCTGCAGCAGGACGGCGTGACCATGGACGCTGCCGCCTTTAAAATGGGCGACCGCGCCGCAGAGGCGTCGGGACGTATCTGCGCGGCCGTGGTGCCGGAGATCAACACCTGGCAGGGCCGCACGAGCGTGCGGCTGATGGTGCGCCAGTTTTCCCAGTCGCAGAACAGCTTTGTCGACCAGGCACAGAAGAACGAGCAGACGGAGTTTTCAAAGGCGCTGCCGCTGCTGCTCGGTCCCCTGCGCGAGGGCTTTAAGCGTCACCTTGAAATCGATGAAGAAAAGGTGCTGTCGCTGCTCCGCTCCTCGCTTTGCGGCACGCTGCTTTTGTATGTGAGCGCGGAAACCGCCGGGCGCTGGGTGGATCGCTTGACGCAGGAAGGCCTTTTGCAGCGCGTGCAGCTGCACAACGGCCGCCTGCAAAGACAGATCCCGGCGCTGAACCTGCTTTGCGGTCTTGGCCAGATAGGCCCGCAGTCCCTTATGGGCTACCGGAACCTGGTTTTGCTCGACGGCGCGCCGGATCGCGCCGTGGTGGATGCTCTGCTGGCGCTTGCGCCGGGCAGCCTGGTGTTCGTGCCCAAGGCGCACGACGGCCTGCGACCGCTGCTGAGCGGCGCCCAGCCGGATGTGGAAAGCACGCGCCTGCTTTACCGAGCCCTGCGCGCCCTGCAGCCGCGGCTGGAGAGGATGCACAGCCTGGAGGAGCTTTCCCGCTTTACCGAGTCTGCCTGTCCGCTGCCCCTGCCGAAGCTGTATCTGTCCCTGCGGGCAATGGAGGATATGGAGCTGATCGAGCTGAAGGTAAGCCCATTTGCCCTGTCCATGCGGCCGCAGCCGCATGATAAAAAGGATTTTGACCAAACTGCGCTTGTGCGCCGCATTGAAAAAGCGTTGAGCGTTTGAACTTTCACTTCAGAGAGGAGATATACCATGGAACGCTTCGATCTTGCCGGTTCCGTTCGCGATGTGCTCGATTTTCCCAAGAAAGGGATTGTGTTTAAGGACATCACCACCCTGTTCAAAGACCCCAAGGCCTTCCATGTGCTGATGAACCGCATGGTCTGCTCCGTAGACGGCATGGATGTGGATGTCGTCGTCGGCCCCGAGGCGAGGGGATTCACCATCAGCTCGGTCCTGGCATACGCCATGTATGCGGGCTTTGTGCCCGTGCGCAAGCCCGGCAAGCTGCCGGCTGAGACCATCAGCTACACCTATGACCTGGAATACGGTTCCGACACGATTGAGATCCACAAGGACGCCATCAAGCCCGGCATGCGCGTGGTCGTTGCGGACGACCTGCTGGCCACCGGCGGCACCGCCAGGGCCGCCTGCAAGCTGGTGGAGTCCCTGGGCGGCAAGGTGGTGGCCGTACGCTTTGCCATTGAGCTCGTGGGCCTTGGCGGCCGCGAGGCGCTGAGCGAATACGACGTGGACGCCATCATCAAATACCACGGCGTCAAGTAAACAGAATAAGATCGATAAACTTTGCAGCGGAAGGAGATGAACCCGCATGACCGCGCAGAACCTTGAACAACGCGTGCTGGACCTGATCGAGGTCGCCAAGCGCAGCGATCCGTCGCTGGACGGGGAGCTTATTCTGCGTGCCTATCGATTTGCCCAGGGGATGCATGGCGAGCAGACGCGCGAGTCCGGCGAGCCGTACATCATCCATCCCATCGAAGTGGCGGCCATCCTTGCGGACATGCAGATGGACCAGCAGACGATCTGCGCTGCCCTTCTGCACGACTGCATAGAGGATACCAAGGCCAGCTTTGAAAACATTGCCGAGGAATTCGGCGAAGACGTTGCCCAATTGGTGGACGGCGTGACCAAGCTGGACGGCATCGAGTTCCGCTCCAAGGACGAACAGAAGGCCGAGAGCCTGCGCAAGATGTTCTTCGCCATGGCCAAGGACATCCGCGTGGTGATCATCAAGCTTGCCGACCGCCTGCACAACATGCGCACGCTCAAATTCTGCGAAGAATCCAAGCGCCTGCGCACCGCGCAGGAAACGATCGATGTGTACGCGCCGCTTGCGCATCGGCTTGGTATCTACACCATCAAGTGGGAGCTGGAGGACCTGGCCTTCCGCTACATCGATCCCCAGGCCTATTACGAGCTGGTGGATAAGGTCAGCATGAAGCGCGACGAGCGCATGCAGACCATCGACAAGATCATCTCCACCCTTCGTGAGGGTATCGAAAAGGCGCATATCAAGGCCGAGATTTCCGGGCGCCCCAAGCACTTTTACTCCATCTACCGCAAGATGAAGGAAAAAAAGCTGTCCTTCGACCAGATTTACGACCTGATCGCCGTGCGCGTGCTGGTGGAAACCCAGCAGGACTGCTACGCGGTGCTGGGTATCGCCCACACCCTGTGGCGGCCCATTCCCGGCCGCTTCAAGGATTACATCGCCGTGCCCAAGGCCAACGGTTACCAGTCCCTGCACAACACGCTGGTGGGCGAACAGGGCGTGCCCTTTGAGATACAGATCCGCACCATGGAGATGCACCGCATCGCCGAATACGGCGTGGCGGCGCACTGGCGCTACAAGGAGGGCGGCAAGAGCACCCGCTTTGACGAAAAGCTGAGCTTCCTGCACCAGCTGATCTCCCTGGAGGACGAGCTGGACGACGCGCAGGAGTTCATGGATACCCTGAAGCACGAGATCTTTACCGACGACGTGTTTGTCTTTACCCCCAAGGGTGACGCGGTGGACCTGCCCAACGGCTCCACGCCGCTGGACTTCGCCTATCGCATCCATTCCGCCGTGGGCAACAAGTGCGTTGGCGCCAAGGTGAACCAGCGCATCGTGACGCTGGATACCAAGCTGCAGACGGGCGACATCGTGGAGATCATCACCTCCTCGTCGTCCAAGGGACCCAATCTCGACTGGCTCAAGATCGTCAAGACCACCGAGGCGCGCAGCAAGATACGCGCCGCGCTCAAGGCCAGCCTGCGCGATCAGAACATACTGCTCGGCCGCGACATGGTGGAAAAAGAGATACGCCACCAGAACCTGGAGCCGGGAAAGCTGCTCAAAAACGAGTACTTTGAGAAGATTCTGCGCCGCTATTCCCTGAAGACCCCCGAGGATATCTACGCCGCTGTGGGCTTTGGCGGCATGACCGCCCAGCAGGTAGCTTTCCGCCTGGCGGAGGAATACCGCAAGAGCGTAAAGCCGGCCACGCCGCCCGTTATGCAGGTTGAGGAGCAGCCGGCCAAGGAACGCCCCCAAAAACCCAAGGAACACGGCGAGCAGGCGGTGTTCGTGCGCGGCGAGGGCGGCATGCTGGTGCGCTTTGCTCACTGCTGCAACCCCGTGCCCGGCGACGACATCATCGGCTACATCACCCGCGGCCGCGGCGTGACCGTGCACCGCAGTGACTGCGTGAACCTGTCCGATCCCTCCATGGAGCAGGACAGGCTGGTGCAGGTTGCCTGGAATACGGGCAGCCAGTCCTCCTTCCCGGTGGAGATACAGCTGATCGCCTACGACAAGGAGGGTGTCATCGCCAACCTGACCACCATGATTTCCGACATGAAGATCCCGCTGCTGGCGCTTTCCGCCAAGACCACTCGCAACAAGACCTCCATCATCAACCTGACCATGGAGATCAAGGACACCGCCCAGCTGGACCAGGTGATGAAGAAGATCAACAAGAATTCCAATATCATCGAAGCCTACCGAACCAGCGCCTAGAGCGCGAGGGCCGCGGGATGCTTCGGCGATTCATACAAACGAGAATGGCCCGCTTTTCTGGGCCGTTTTTCGTACTTAGGCAAAAGCAAAAAGGAGAAAAACGATATGCGCGTTGTGGTGCAGAGGGTAAAGCAGGCCGCCGTTGCCATCGAGGGCAAAACGGTTTCCGCCATCGAGCAGGGACTGCTGGTGCTGCTGGGCGTTTGTGAAACAGACGAGGAGAAGGACGCCCGACTGGCCGCGGAAAAGATTACAGCCATGCGCATCTTCGAGGATGAACAGGGCAAGATGAACCGCTCCGTCAGGGATGTGGGCGGCAGCGTTTTGCTGGTGTCGCAGTTCACCCTGCTGGGCGATGTGCGCCATGGCCGAAGACCCAGCTTTACCGCCGCAATGGAGCCTGTGCGGGCGAATGAACTATACCTGCGCTGCCGCGACTTCATCGAGGAGGCGGGCATCTCCTGCCAAACGGGTGTGTTCCAGGCGGATATGCAGGTGTCCTTGATCAACGACGGACCGGTCACGATCCTGTACGACACGGGGAGGTTGTTTTGATGCGTAAAATTGAAAGGCTCACCGTCGGCCCGATCCAGACCAACTGCTACCTGTATCTGGGCGGGGACCGCGCCTACGTGATCGACCCCGGCGACGAGGCGCCGGCGATCCGGCAAGCGCTGCAGGATTTGGACGCAAAGGACTATGTCGTACTGCTCACGCACGCCCATTTCGATCACATTATGGCCTTAAACGATCTTGCACCTTCGGCCATCTATGCCCACGTGCAGGAGATCCCCGCCCTGCGTGACGCAAGGCAAAATCTAAGCGGCGACATCGGCCGCTGCTTTTGCACGGACAAAGAGGTCACAAGCCTTGCGGACGGCGATGTGGTTGGGCCGTTCTGCGCGCTGCACACCCCCGGGCACCGGCCAGGCTGCCTGTGCTTTTACGATAGGGAAGAGGGCGTTTTGTTCAGCGGCGACACCCTGTTCGCCTCCGGCTACGGCCGGCTGGACCTGCCCGGCGCCCAACCGGAAAAGATGGAAGGCTCCCTGCGCCGCCTGCTGGCCCTGCCCGCAAGCACGCGCGTCTATCCCGGCCACGGCGGAGCGACTACCATAGGCCGCGAAGCGAAAGGATACATTCTATGAGAAAAATCGGCCTTACAACGCCGCTGGTGGGGTTGTATAACGACCTGGGCGACGTGATCCGCCTATTTTACGGCGAGGTGGAGCTCTCCCCGGACGGCGAGGGCGATCCCGTGATCGTGCACAGCCTGGACGAAAACGGCCACCTGGTCGTGATCGGGGACGTGTGCGCCGCGCAGCCCAAAAGCCCCATAGGCAGCGACGCTTTGGAAAACAAGCGGCTGCTCAAGCGCGCGGCCAAGATGTGCCTGTACAACGCCCTAAAGGCCTACACGGGCAAAAAGCCGCCCTGGGGGTCGCTCACGGGCATCCGGCCGACGCGGCTGTTTGTCGAGCAGCTGGAACAGGGAAAAAGCTTCCAGCAGGCCGAGGACGCCCTCGTTTCCACCTTTGACCTGGACAGGGACAAGGCAAAGCTGCTGGGCAGGATCGTGTCCGTGCAGCAGGGCCTGCCCGCACCAGGGGACAAGGAAATGGACGTGTACATCGGCATTCCCTTTTGCACCACGCGTTGCAGCTACTGCTCCTTTGCCGCCACGGACCTAAAGCACGGCGGCCCCCTGGTGGAGCCTTATGTCAAGGCCCTTTTGCGCGAGATGGAGCTATGTGCGGAGCGGTTCTCCGGCTTTTCCGTGCGCTGCGTGTACATCGGCGGCGGCACGCCCACGGCGCTGAGCGTAGCCCAACTGCAAAGCGTGATAGAAAAGGCGCAGGCCCTTTACCCCGGCGCGCGGGAGTTCACCGTGGAGGCGGGCCGGCCGGACACCATCACAAAGGACGCGCTGCAAATGCTGAAAAGTATGCAGGTCGACCGCGTGTCCGTCAACCCGCAGACGATGAACGACGAAACCCTTTGCCGTATCGGTCGCGCCCACAGCGCGCAGGACGTAGTGCGCGCCTACCGCGACATACGCGAGATGGGCTTTGCTTCTGTCAATATGGACGTGATCATGGGCCTGCCCGGCGAAACCCTGCGCGAGGTGGAAACGACGCTTTCCGCCATCGAGGAGCTGTCGCCGGATAACCTCACCGTGCACACGTTGGCCATCAAGCGGGCCTCCCGCCTGCACGAGATGGGCCGCCAGCCGGAAACCGCCGAGGCGGAGCAGATGGTGGAGCTCGGCGCCCGCTGCGCGGAGAGGATGGGCATGCAGCCCTATTACCTGTACAGGCAGAAATACATGGCTGGGAACCTGGAAAACGTGGGCTACTGCAAGGAAAACACAGCCTGTTTGTACAATGTGGATATCATGGAGGAGATCGCACCCATCCTCGCCTTCGGCGCGGGGGCCATCTCCAAATGGCTGTACCCTGCGACCCGTCGCATCGAGCGCGCACCCAACGTCAAGAACATCGAGGAGTATATCGCCCGCGTGGACGAGATGGCCGTGCGCAAGGCACAGCTGCTGGAAAAGTAAGGGGACTTGAGGCAATGGGGAAGGGAATGCTCTACAGACTTCCGGAAACAGAGGATAAAGACCTGCTCTATGCCTATATGCAGGAGCATTATGAAAACGGGGAGGCCGGCATCAGCGCGAGTCTGGGCCTGTCGTCTTCCGTCTATGACGAATGGTTGGATAAAATACACAAAAATGCCCTGACAGGCGATGAAAAATGGGGCAGATCGCTGCTGTACCTTTGCCTGAACGACGGCAGATTGTTGGGCCTTTTGAGCATCCGCTATGAATTGCCAAAGTGCCTCAGTGAAACAATCGGCGACATCGGCTATGGGGTGCGGCCGTCCGAACGGAACAAAGGCTATGCGACGGCCATGCTCAAATACGCTTTGACTGTCTGCAAAGAAAAAGGAAAGAGGCAGGTTGTGCTTGGCTGTTATAAGGACAATCTGGCATCGGCGGCGACCATTCAAAAAAACGGCGGGATTCTTATTGCGGAAAATGAGAACTATGCGCAGGGCAGAATCAGCCAGTATTTTTTGATCGAGCTCTAGGTCAGCGCCTCATTCGCTCCATAAACCAGAACGCGCAGGAAAAGAAAAGTTTTTGGCTGTCGGGCTCGCTTCGGCTTGACAGCCTTTTCATCTTCCCGTATAGTAGGGGTATGCCGAAAACGGCATAAAAACCTATAAAAATCCATAAAAAGGACGGTGAACCAAATGGACGGGAATGGTAAATGCAGCCTGAACGATTTGCGCCCCGGGCGAAGTAGCAGCCGGCCATTTGGTTCGGCGCTTCGCTTTAGGCTACGCAAAACGCGGGCGGCATAAGGTACACAGCCCCTTTTCGTTTTGCGTTTGTTCAGAGATGCTTTATCTTTCCACGGGCAAATTCTACCCCGTGTTTTTTCATGTGCAAAAAACACGCGAAACAGAGAAAGGAGAGAATTTCCTTGGAACGTTTTGAGCAGCTCAACGAGCTTTTGCAGCAGGGACAACTGTCCCAGCTGCGCGCCTTGCTTTCCCAGATGAACGAAGTGGACATAGCCGATTTTATGCAGGATTTGGATAAGGACCAGACCCTGCTGGTGTTTCGGCTTTTACCCAAGGACCTTTCTGCGGACGTGTTTTCCTATATGGAGCCGGACCGCCAGCAGCTGATCGTGGAGAGCATCTCCGATAAGGAGGTGCAGCGCGTGATCGACAACCTGTATATGGACGACGCCGTGGACTTCCTGGAGGAAGTGCCGGCCAACGTCGTCAAGCGCGTTTTGCGCACGGTGGACAGGGACACGCGCGATACCATCCTCGAATACCTAAAGTACCCCAAGGACAGCGCCGCCTCCCTGATGACGCCGGAGTTTGTGGAGCTGCACGAGAGCGCCACCGTGGAGGATTCCATCGACCTTATCCGCCGCACGGCCATGGACAAGGAAACGCTGGATATCATCTACATCATCGACAAGACGCACCACCTGACGGGCTACACCACCCTGTACCGCCTGATCACCGCGGCCAAGGACAAGACCGTAGAAGAGATCATGGAAAAAAACGTGCTCTCCGTGCATACCCTGGACGACAAGGAGCAGGTGGCCAAGACCTTCGCCCGCTACGACCTTTCGGCCATGCCGGTGGTGGACCACGAGCAAAGGCTGGTGGGTCTGATCACCGCGGACGACATCATGGACGTTATCGTGGAAGAAAACACCGAGGATATGGAGATCATGGCGGCTATTACGCCGTCGGATAAGCCCTATATCAAAACAAGCGTGCTGGAGCTGGTCAAAAACCGCGTGCCCTGGCTGCTTTTGCTCATGGTCTCGGCCACGGTCACGGGCAGGATCATCAGCTATTACAACGGCCTGCTCGCCAGCGCCGTGGTGCTGACGGCCTTTATCCCCATGCTGATGGACACCGGCGGCAACTGCGGTTCGCAGGCCTCCGTGATGGTGATCCGCGGCCTGGCCCTGGGCGAGGTGGAGATGAAGGACATCCTGCGCGTGCTCTGGAAGGAAGTGCGCGTGGGCGCCGTGGTGGGCCTGGTGCTGGCCCTGATCAACTTTCTGCGCATCCTTTTGTTCGATAAGGTGGGCGTGATGGTGGCCCTGGCCGTGAGCCTGGCCCTGCTGGTTACGGTGATCGCCGCCAAGTGCATCGGCTGTTCGCTGCCGATCCTTGCGCGCCGCTGCGGCTTTGACCCCGCCGTGATGGCAAGCCCCTTTATCACCACCATCGTGGACGCCATTTCCCTGATCGTTTTTTTCAATATCGCCAGCAATATGCTGCAATTGGCCTGATATTGTGTTATACTGTTCCCATTGGCGATAGTAAAATATCGCGGGAAGGAGAACGATCGCATGGAAAACAAGCTTGATTTCAAGGGATTCATCCAGATCGCCCTCGTGGTGGAGGACATCGAAAAGGCCGCGGAGGAGTGGAGCCGCCTGTTTGGCGTGCCCAAGCCCTCGATCCGCGTAGACGAGCCCAAGGAAAACCC
>JBNRMU010000079.1:0-28482 GCA_050309765.1 Christensenellales bacterium | reverse complement strand
CTCGATTATTACAGCGGCAAGAAACAGCCCAAAGACGGCTGGGCGGTCGCCAAAGACGGCGGTGAAGCCGAATACATGACCGGCGCCACCATCACCAGCCGCGCCGTCGCGGACCTCGCAAACCGCGCCATCCGCACGTTCCGCGCCAACCAAAAGCCGATCATCGACGGAGTCAGCAAAAAAGGAGGGGCCAAGAAATGAGCCTGTTCAAAGATTTCAGTAAAGGCATCTGGAAAGAAAACCCGGTTCTGGTCCTGTTGCTGGGCATGTGCCCGACCCTGGCGGTAGCATCGAACGCCGTCAACGGCCTCGGCATGGGCATCGCCACCACCTGCGTGCTCGTCTGCAGCAATACCGTTATTTCACTGTTGAAAAAAGTGGTCCCGGCCAAAATCCGCATCCCCTGCTACATCGTGGTCATCGCCACCTTCGTCACCATGGTGGATCTGTTCCTAAAGGCCTTTATCCCGGCCCTTTCGGCCTCCCTTGGCCTGTACATTCCCCTGATCGTTGTCAACTGCATCATCTTCGCCCGGGCCGAATCCTTTGCCAGCAAGAACCCGCCGCTGGATTCCGTGCTGGACGGCATCGGCATGGGCATCGGCTTTACCCTGGCCCTGACCCTCTTGTCCTGCGTGCGCGAACTGCTGGGCTCCGGCTCCATCTTCGGACTGAACGTGCTGGGCGCGTCCTATCCGCCGATGCTGCTGTTCGTGCTGGCGCCGGGCGGCTTCATCACGCTGGGCCTTTTGATGGCGCTGGTCAACAAGCTTCTGAACCTGCGCCGCAAAAAGACGGAAGAAGGGGTGGCATAAATGGGCGACAATCTGTTTTTGATCCTGCTCGGTTCGATCCTGGTCAACAACTTCGTCATGAGCAAGTTCCTCGGCATCTGCCCCTTCCTGGGCGTTTCCAGGAAGGTCGGCACCGCCATGGGCATGGGCATGGCTGTTACCTTCGTCATGGGCGTAGCCTCGCTGGTTACCTACTTCATCCAGGTATACCTGCTGGACAGGCTAAACCTGGCCTACCTGCAGACCATCGCCTTCATCCTGGTGATCGCCGTGCTGGTGCAGCTGGTGGAAATGGTCATCAAACGCATCTCCCCCTCGCTGTATAAGGCGCTGGGCGTTTACCTGCCCCTGATCACGACCAACTGCGCAGTGCTTGGCGTCACCATTTTGAACGTGACCGAGGGTTACGGCCTGCTGGGTTCTGTGGTCAACGGCGTGGGTTCCGCGCTGGGCTTCACCCTGGCCATCGTGTTGTTTGCCGGTGTGCGCGAGCGGCTGGAGAATTCCAAGATTCCCAAGGCTTTCCAGGGCTTCCCCTCCACGCTGATCGCAGCGGGATTGATGTCCATGGCGTTCCTGGGCTTCCAGGGCCTGATCTGACGCAAGGAAGGAACGTGATTGAATCATGCTTGAACAGATTTTGATCCCCACCGCTTTGCTGGGCGGCATGGGCGTCTTATTCGGAGCCGGGCTTGCCTATGCAGGCAAGAAGCTGGCCGTTCCCCAGGATGAGCGCATCGACAAGGTGCGTGCCTGTCTGCCCGGCGCCGGCTGCGGCGCCTGCGGCTATGCCGGCTGCGACGGCTATGCGGCCGCCGTAGTTAAAGAAGGCGCGGCCACCAACCTGTGTTCCGTGGGCGGTGCGACCGCTGCCCAGCAGATCGCCGCCATCATGGGTGTGGAGGCCGATATCCCCAGCGTGCGCATGGTGGCCACGGTGCTCTGCCGCGGCGACAACGACATGTGCCACAGCCGCTTTGAATACCAGGGCCTGCAGGAATGCCGCGCGGCGTTCCTTGCCTCCGGCGGCGCCAAAGCCTGCAAGTACTCGTGCCTGGGCCTGGGCTCATGCGAGAGGGTATGCGAATTTGACGCCATTCACGTGAGCAACGGCCTGGTGCACATCGACCCCGACAAATGCATGGGCTGTAAAAAGTGCATCTCCGTCTGCCCCAAGAACGTCATCCGCATGGAGCCGGAGCATCTGCGCTCCGTTCTGCGCTGCCGCGCCCTGGAAAAGGGCCGTGCCGTGCGCGATGTGTGCACCGCCGGCTGCATCGCCTGCGGCCGCTGCGAAAAGAACTGCAAGTTCGGCGCCATCACCTTGAAGGATAACCTGCCCGTGGTGGACATGGACAAGTGCGTGGGCTGCATGGAATGCGTGCGCGTCTGCCCCACCGGAGCCATGGACGGCGACCTCTCCAAGCGCAAAAAGGCCGTCATCGACCAGGATGCCTGCGTTGGCTGCACCTTGTGCGAGAAGCAGTGCAAGTTCGACGCCATCCGCGGCGCGCTCAAGGAAAAGCACTCCGTGGATACGGAAAAGTGCGTTGGCTGTGGTCAGTGCGCGCTCAAGTGCCCGAAGAAGTGCATCACGCTGGTGTAAATCCAATTCTGTTTCAGCTGGCATACGTCCCCTCCCGACCGATGACCGTAAGCACTCACCGACTCGATCTGGAAGAAAGGGACATTCGCCATGAAAAAGGTTTCCCTCGTTTTAGTGCTTGTTCTCGTATGCACCGCGCTGTTTTCCGCCTGTCGTCCTTCCGCTGAAAACGCCCTCGAGGAAAGGACGACCATCCAGCAGTGGCTGGAGGACCAAGGCGGCCGGGAAGACGCGATCATGACCGTGGAGATCGTCGAAATCGTGAATCCCGTTTATGCCCTCGTGAAAGACGACAGCGGGGAGGTCATGCTGTACGGCGTTGTCGTGGACGGCGAGTTTCAGGACTTTGCCGCCGCAGGCCTGTCCACAGGTGACCGCATCACGATATCCGGCGGACAGTACAACATATTTGAAGGCGTCGTCGAGATCAAGGAAGCCAACCTGCTGAGCGTAGAACGGGACGAAGCATAAAAGCCGTTCTCTCCGTTTCGACCGCGCTATACGGCAGACTGCCGGTGCCTACTTAAGAATTGCATCACGCTGGTGTAAATGCCGATTCGGTAAAACGGACAGCGCCATTCCATTCCCCAAAGCGAACAAATCAGTGGCAAGAATGATTCAAGTCATTCTTGCCACTTTTGTTTTTGTGCCGCTTTTATTATGATAAGAGTATACATGCGGGATATATGCCCTGACGGAGGCGTAGAAAATGGAAGAAATGAACCGGTTGACGCAATGGGTGATCCGAAAAGTCGAAAAAGAGTACAAAGACGATGTTGCGTTGTTGATCGGCCTGCGGGGGCACAACACCGACAACGATCAGCACGCTGTATCCTTTGATTACTTTGTGCCCGCCACGCAGCGGGGAAACGGGCTTGCGGAAACATTCATCATCGGCGGTGTCGGTCACGATCTGTACCCCAGGTCATGGGAAAGGCTTGAGGATTCTGTGTTGCTCAACGACCTGGCGATCGTCCTGGATCAGGCCGTGATTCTGTACGCGCGCTCCAAAGAGGACGAAGACAGGTTTCTGAACCTGAAGCAGCGCCTGCACAACAATCTGAGGGACGCGGAATTCGTTTTCGAGAAAGCCCTAGAGTACATGGATAAGGCGCTGGAAGTCTATAAGTCTCTTGTTTTTGAGGAAGAGCTGTACCGCGTAAGGTGCGAAGCCGGATATGTCCACCTCTTTCTCTCAAAGGCCGTTGCGGTTTTGAACCATACCTATACGGAATCGCCGATCCTAAGCGTTGAGCAGGCCCGCGACGAGGACCCCGACAGCCGCATCTACCATTGTCCGGAAATGAAACGGGTCCCGCAGGGCTTTTATTCGTATGCAAAGCGCCTGATGAAAGAGACAGACCCCGAAAAAGTGAAGAAAACGGTCTTTCTTCTGCTCAAGTCGACGAGAAGATTCATATTGGACGCAGAGCCGAAACGGCCTTCACAGGGCCACGGTGCAGCCGACTTCAGGGCTCTGGCCGACTGGTATCGGGAGCTGAGCCTTACCTGGCGGAGGATCCGCTACTTCTGCCGCAGCGGCATGGCGGAACAGGCCTATATCGATGCCGGTTATCTGCAGGAAGAGCTTTTGAGCATCGCCGAAGAATACGGCATCGCGGAAATGGACCTGCTTAGTGCCTTTGACCCGGAGGACCTTTCCAAACTTGCAGAGCGTTCGGATTTTCTGGAAAAAAGGATGCTTGCAACACTCAAAGAGCACGGGATAACGATACAGTCCTATGCAACCACAGAGGATTTTCTCAAGGCCAGAGCGTAAAGGAAAGCGGTTCAAACCATGAAATACAAAAACGCAGCGGATATCCTGCCGGCGGAACTACTGGAAGAAATCCAGAAGTACGCCTCGGGAGAATTGATCTATATACCGAACAAATCCGAAAAGAAAGAATGGGGCGAAAGGTCCGGCGCCCGGGATTACTATATCGCAAGAAACCGGGAGATACGAAACAAACGGAGAGGCGGCACGTCCATTCAGGACCTGGCGCTGGAGTATGGCCTTTCGAGCGATTCAATCCGGCGGATTTTGTACAAATAGCAATAAAGAGGAGAAACATATGAAACAGATCACAACAAAGCAATTTCAGCTGTTGTCGGATGCGAACCTCGTCTGGGATTTCCTGGTCGACGTCTATGATCGGGGCGGCGGCGGCGTGGCGGCGCCCTTTTTTGAGCATGCGCTGCAGTCCTCGTGGATGGATTTGTCCTACAGCTATCTGGACCGTCTCTGGCTGGACGGGGACAGAGTCGTCGCCTTTGTGTTCTATGAATCGCCGGTGACTGACATCTTTTTCAACATCCGCAAGGGGTATGAGTTTCTCGCCGACGAGCTGGTGGACTACGCGATTTGCAGCATGCCGAATTTCGACGACCGGCAGCGTTTGGTCCTGCTCAATGGCCAGGAATACCTGATGGAAGCGGCGCAAAAGCGCGGCTTTCGAAAGACGGGCGAATTTGAGAACTGCGTCTTCGATTTTGGCAACGAACTCAATCATCCCCTCCCTGAGGGTTATCACTTTGTGGAGCCGAAAGACATGGACGCCTTCAAGCTCGCCAAGCTCTGCTGGTACGGCTTCGACCACGGCGATGAAGGAGAATTCGTTGGCTGGGACAAGCAGGACGATTCGTTCGACTGGACACCCGCCAAGTCCTACAAGGGCGTGATCGGTCCCTTCCTGTCGCCCTCCCCGCACGCAACGCCTGAGTACAACATCGTGATCGCCGTCGATAAAACGGGCGAGTACGTCTGCTTCTCGGGCATGTGGTGGGTGCCGGAAAACAAGCTGGCTTATATGGAGCCGCTGTGTACCGCGCCCGAATATCGCCGCAAAGGCCTGGCTGCAGCCGCGCTTACCAGGCACTTTCAGCGGATGAAGTCCCTGGGCGCCACGCACATGACCGGCGGC
This sequence comes from Christensenellales bacterium, assembly GCA_050309765.1. Classification (GTDB taxonomy): domain Bacteria; phylum Bacillota; class Clostridia; order Christensenellales; family UBA1750; genus CALWRM01. Next base: position 23,158 of record JBNRMU010000079.1, on the reverse strand, counting down.
AGCGATCCCTTCTACGAAAAGATCGGTTACGGCAAGGGCTCCCACTGGACCTTCTGGGAACGGGAGCATTGACCCCGTCCCGCACATGCATACAAAAAGCGCCCGCATCCGAAACGGATGCGGGCGCTTTGTTATAGTGTCCTTTATGCCAGGTTCTCGTTGCTGGCCTTTTTGCGGCTCTTGTTCGTCTTGGCGGCGATGCGGGCCTGCTTGGGGATGTCGGTCGTCACCAGGCTGGGCTTGGTGGCGCGCTTGGCGGCTTCCAACGTTACCACGCACTTGCCCACGTCCTCGCGGGAGGGCACCTCGAACATGGTATCCAGCAGTATTTCCTCCATCACGGCGCGCAGGCCGCGGGCGCCGGATTTGCGCTCGATGGCGGTGGTGGCGATGTAGCGCAGCGCCTCCTCCTCAAACTCCAGCTCCACGCCGTCCAGGGCAAACAGCTGCTTGTACTGCTTGCATAGGGCGTTCTTGGGCTCGGTGAGGATGGAGATGAGCGCTTGCTCATCCAGCTGGTTGAGCGTTACCACCACGGGCAGACGGCCGACGAACTCGGGGATCAGACCGAACTTGAGCAGGTCCTCGGGCTGGATCTTGGCCAGGGTCTCGCCCACGTTGCGGCGCAGCTTGGAGGGGATCTCCGCGCCGAAGCCCAGGGTCTTTTTGCCCAGGCGGTTTTCGATGATGTTCTCGATGGAATCAAAGGCGCCGCCGCAAATGAACAGGATGTTGGTGGTGTCGATCTGCAAAAACTCCTGGTGAGGGTGCTTGCGGCCTCCCTGGGGCGGAACCGAAGCTACGGTGCCTTCCAGGATTTTCAGCAGTGCCTGCTGCACGCCCTCGCCGGATACGTCGCGGGTGATGGATACGTTTTCGGACTTGCGGGTAATCTTATCGACCTCGTCGATATAGATGATGCCACGCTGGGCCCGCTCGATGTCATAATCCGCGGCCTGGATGAGCTTAAGCAGGATGTTTTCCACATCCTCGCCCACGTAACCGGCCTCGGTCAGCGCGGTGGCGTCGCCGATGGCAAAGGGCACGTTTAATATCTTGGCCAGGGTTTGGGCAAGGAAGGTCTTGCCGCAGCCCGTGGGGCCGAGCATGAGGATGTTGGACTTTTGCAGCTCCACATCGGAGGCCTTTTTGCTTCCGGAAGAGATGCGCTTGTAATGGTTGTATACGGCAACGGACAGCACGCGCTTGGCCTTTTCCTGGCCGATGACGTACTCGTCCAGTTTCTGTTTCAGCTCTGCGGGCGTGGGCAGGGTAAACTCCTCGTTTTCCACGCCTTCGATCTGGTCCTCGTCCAGTATGTCGTGGCACAGCTGCACGCATTCATCGCAGATGAACACGCCGGGGCCGGCCACCAGACGGCGGACCTGCTCGGAAGTTTTTCCGCAGAAGGAACACTTGGGTTCCTTGATCTTATCTTCGAATTTGGACATGCTGCTTCCTTTCGTAGCTGAATTCCCCGTCAGCGGCGGGGCGGCACAATGGAATCGATGATGCCAAAGGCCATGGCTTCCTCCGCAGAGAGGAAGTGATCGCGCTCGGTGTCCTTTTCCACCTTTTCCAAAGGCTGGCCGGTACGCTCGGCGAGGATCTCGTTCATGCGCTTTTTGATGCGCATGATCTGCTCGGCATGGATCATGATGTCCGTTGCCTGGCCCTGCGCGCCGCCCAAAGGCTGGTGGATCATCACCTCGGCGTTGGGCAAAGCGCGGCGCATGCCCTTGGCGCCTGCCGCCAGCAGGAAGGCGCCCATGGAGGCCGCCATGCCGATGCACAGGGTGGATACGGGGCAGCGCAGATACTGCATGGTGTCGTAAATCGCCATGCCGGCCGTTACGGAGCCGCCCGGGCTGTTGATGTACAGGTTGATGGGCTTATCGGGGTCTTCCATTTCCAGGAAAAGCATCTGCGCCACGACGAGGTTGGCGGTGTAATCGTCAATCGCGCCGGTCAGGAAGATAATTCTGTCCTTTAGCAGTCGGGAATAAATATCGTAGGACCTTTCGCCTCTGTTTGTCTGTTCCACCACAATGGGTACCAAGCTCATGAGAATCACACGCTCCTTTCAATAGGCGTTCAAATGCAGGAAATGAGTTATCTCTCTACTATCACTTTACAGGATAGACGGTCGGTTGTCAAAGCGGCTTATTCGGCCTTGTCCTCCTCGGCCGCAGGCGCGGCTTCGGCTTCTTCGGCGGGGGCTTCGACCTCGACGGCCTTGTCCATCAAAAAGTCCACGACCTTCTGGCTGACGATCATATCCTTGAAGTAATCCTTGTCCTGCTCGGTGAGGTTCTTGGTGAAGTCCTCCACGCTCTGCTGGGAATCCTCGGCGTACTTCTTGATCTCGGCGTCGTACTCCTCGTCGCTGACCTCGATGTTTTCCTTGACGCGGATGGCGTCCAGGACCAGCTCGGCACGCACGCGGCTCTCGGCCTGGGGCTCATACTGGGTGTGCAGATCGTCCATGGTCTGGTTGGTGTACTTGAGGAAATCCTCCATACGCAGGCCCTGGTAGCTCATGCGCATGGCCATATCGTCGATCATGGCATGGATCTGCCTGTCGATCATCGCCTCGGGGATGTCCACCTGGGCGTTGGCGGCGACCTTATCGATCAAAGCGTCGGTCTGCATGTTGCGCACGCGGGTCTTTGCCTGCTCCTCCAGTTTGGTCCTGAGGTCGGCTTTGTATTCGTCCAGGGTATCGAAATCGGAAACCTCGGAGGCAAAATCATCGTTGAGCTCCGGAACTTCCTTTTCCTTGACCTCGTGCACGACCACGTGGAACACGGCGTCCTTGCCGGCGAGCTCCGTGGCGCGATAGTCCTCGGGGAAGGTAACGTTCACGTCTTTTTCGTCGTCCTTGTTCAGGCCCTCAAGCTGCTCCTCAAAGCCGGGGATAAAGGTACCGGAGCCCAGCACCAGGGGGAAGCCCTCGCTCTGGCCGCCCTCAAAGGGCACGCCGTCCACGGTGCCGAGGTAGTCGATGGTCAGCCTGTCGCCGGACTTGGAGGCGCGCTCCACATCCACCCAGCGGGACACGCGGTCCTGCGCGGCGGAAAGCTCGGCCTGGACCTCGTCGTCGGTCACTTCGGCGCTCATCTTGGGGATCTCGATGCCGGTGTACTGGCCCAGGGTGACCTCGGGGCGCACATACACGGTGGCGGTGAAGACGCAGTCCTTGCCGGGTTCAATGGACTCGATGTCCACCTGGGGCTGGTCCACGGGGAATTTTAAGCTCCTCCACGGCGCTGTCGTAAGCGTCGGGCAGAAGGGTGTTGAAAGCCTCTTCGATCAGCACGCCCTGGCCGTAATAATTCTCGATGACCTTGCGGGGCGCCTTGCCCTTGCGGAAGCCAGGCACGCTGAGCCTGCCCTTGAGCTTGTTGTAGGCGGCCTTCATGCCATCCTCAAACTTTTCGGCAGACAGGGTGATCGTCAGTTTGACCTGGTTGGAAGAAAGTTTTTCCATCGTTGCGCTCATTCGCCATGCCCTCCATGCGCTCGACTTTTTGCTGAAAAGCGAGCAATTTAAACTCCGCCTTTTACAAAAAGCGGTATCTAATGAATAATAGCATGCCTTGTCAGCTTACGTCAACGTCTATCCCCGATGCTTTGCCGGAAATTAACCTAATTTCGCCCCGAATCGCAGGGCTTTTGCGCGCATAGGATATTGATATCTACCCGCTGTTATGGAAAGATAACCGTTAAGGAGATGCGCTTTGCATGAAAGCCTGCCGCCTGTATCGCCCATCGCTGTATAAAAGCCGCACCGTGCTTGAGGACCGGTGCGCAAGCCTTGCCTGCGCAGGGGATCTGGGCAGGCTCGCAGGCGCATATCCCCTGCTGTCGCGGTGCGCGGTCCGCTTGGAAGGGTCTTACCGCGGCAAAGAGGCGCCGCCGCTGTGCTGGCGCTATACCATCGGCGTGCCGGTGATGCTGCTGGGCGAGCATCGCTGCGAACGCGTGCTGCTGTCCCTGCCGGCTGAGCTTTGCGCCCCCGTTTCCGAGGAGCAGCTGCGTGCATGCCCGCTGCACCTTGACATCTGTTTTGACGCATTCAACGCCGCGTTGGGTGCGGTTAATCGCTGCGATGTGCAGTATACGGCCAGGATCTGCTTATATTTAACCGTTTGAATCAAATCCAACCCCCCCCATCCTTCCTTGAGGTGTAAAAAAGCGTGATCGCGGGCATAGTAAAGGGAAACTGCGGGCGATCGCGCTTTTTGTACAGAGGAGGGAAAACATGCTGTATATCTTCATGCTCGTTTTGCAGATCATGGTCAGCCTGCTGATGGGGCTTTACTTCATGCACCAGCTGCGCAGCCAGCGGGGCAGCGAAACGCGGGTGCGCCTGGATTCGCCGCAGGAGCTGGAAAACCTGCGCCGCCTGCGCGCCGTGCACCTGAACCTGCCGCTGAGCGAACAGGTGCGGCCCAAGGCCTTTTCCGACATCGTCGGCCAGGAGGAGGGCATCGCCGCGCTGCAGGCCGTTTTGTGCGGGCCCAATCCCCAGCACGTGCTCATTTACGGCCCGCCGGGCGTGGGTAAGACCTGTGCGGCGCGCCTGGTGCTGGAGGAGGCCAAGCGCCGCAGCGACAGCCCTTTTTGCAAAAACGCGCCCTTTGTGGAGATGGACGCCACCTGCGTCCGCTTCGACGAGCGGGCCATCGCCGATCCCTTGATCGGATCGGTGCACGATCCCATCTACCAGGGCGCGGGCCCTTTGGGTGTACAGGGCGTGCCGCAGCCAAAGCCCGGCGCGGTGACCAAGGCGCATGGCGGCGTGCTGTTTCTGGACGAGATCGGCGAATTGCATCCTCTGCAGATGAACAAGCTCCTGAAGATACTGGAAGACCGCAAGGTCATGCTGGAATCGGCCTACTACTCCCCGTCCGACCACAATATCCCCCGCTATATCCACGATGTGTTTCAAAACGGCTTGCCCGCGGACTTCCGTTTGGTGGGTGCCACCACCAGGGGACCGGAGGACATCCCGCCGGCGCTGCGCTCCCGCTGCATCGAGATCTTCTTTAAGCCCTTAAACGCCGCGCAGACAGCACAGATCGCCCGTAACTGTGCAAAAAGCGCCGGCTTTCAGCTGGAAAAGGGCGTCGATATGTACATCGGCTCCTACTCCGCCGGCGGCCGCGACGCCGCAAACCTGGTGCAGGTGGCGGCGGGCATCGCCCGCAACCACGGCTGCACAACCATCTGCATTGCCGATGTGGAATACGTGCTGCGCACCGGCGCCTATATGAAACGTCCCGACCTGCAGCTTCCCGGCGGCTCGGCCGTGGGCAAGGTATATGGTCTGGCCGTCAGCGGCGCCGGCGAAGGCCGGGTGCTGCCCATCGTGGCGGCCGCCTTTGCCCATCCAACCGGACAGGCTCCCCATTGGCAGGCCACGGGCATCGTCGATCGGGAACGGCTGCGCCTGGGATCAAAGACGGTGGAGCGGCGCTCCACCGCCGCTGGCGCCCTGGAAAACGTGCGCAGCGTTTTGCGCGGCATGGGCGTTGCCGTGGACGAGTACGACGTGCATCTGGACTTTCCCGGCGGCATGCCGGTGGACGGGCCCTCGGCCGGCGCGGCCATGGCGGCGGCGGTGTATTCGGCCATCACGGGACGGCGGCTCAGCGGCAGCATGGCGCTAACCGGCGAGCTGGGGTTGGACGGCTCCGTCCTGCCCGTGGGCGGCGTGCCCGCCAAGGTGGAGGCGGCACTGCAGGCAGGCGCTCAGCTGGTCCTGATCCCGCGCGATAACTGGCAGCAAAGCTTCGAAGGGGATCCCCGCGTGCGCGTGGCGGACAGCTTCGAGCAGGCGCTGGACCTGCTGCTCGCGCAATTGCCGGCGCTGCCCGCCGCGCCCGTGGAGCTGGCCGAGCCCACGCCGCTGCTCGCCGCCGGGCCGGAACTTTCGGGCGTCTAAGGACGCAGGCCGCAAAAAAGCTTAAGCAAAGGGCTTGCCCTGCCCCGCGGGCTGTGCTATACTTTCTTGTGTTGAATCTTATCGGAAAGGGGTGTGTGAGATGCGCAATAAGGATCGTCAGATTGTTCTTGCATCAAATAAGCGCGTATCGCCATGCCCCCGCGTTTTCTTTCCGGCGTCGCCCGCCTGTTTTTTCCTGCATTAAGGCAATCAGGCAAGCGCACCGAACAAAAGGATTTCCGGGTCGCATGGGGATTTGAACCCAGGCGGCCTTTTTTGCGCCGTTTTATCCGCCGCGGCGCTTTTTATCGAAAGGAGCTGACCAAATACGAACAGCAGACGCATGCAGCTGATCCGGTCGCTGCTCAAGGGCAACATCGGCTATTATGTTGCATCCATCGTTTTTACGCTATTGATCGTGGTCATTGGCTATATCACGCCGCTTTTGCTTTCCCTGGTGCTGGATTCCGTCCTGGGCGACCAGCTGCCAAACGGCCCATCGTTCATGGTTTCCTGGTACAACTGGATGGGCGGTCGCGAAAACCTTCTGCAAAAGCTGTGGCTGTGCGGCCTTTGGCTGGTGATCCTGAACCTTGTCAACGGCGCCTGCCAGTTCTTTAAGGACCGCTCCAGCGCCATCGCTTCGGAAAACATCGCCCGCAGCCTGAGGGACAGGCTGTACCTGCACCTTTCCCGCCTGGAGTTCAACTACCACGTGCGCGCGGAGACGGGCGATCTGATCCAGCGCTGCACCTCGGATGTGGAAACGGTGCGCCGCTTTCTGGCCATTCAGCTGGTGGAAATCGTGCGCGCTGTGGCGATGATGACCATCGCCCTGTGCATCCTCTGGCCGCTGAACCACCGTTTGACCCTCGTGGTGATGGCCATGGTGCCCATCATCCTGTTCTTTTCCATGTACTTCTTCCGTTTGGTGATGCGCCGCTTCCGCGACTCGGACGAGGCGGAGGGCGCCATGAGCGCCACCCTGCAGGAAAACCTGACCGGCATGCGCGTGGTGCGCGCCTTCGGCCGCCAGCGCTACGAAACGGAAAAGTTCGACGGAAAATCCAAGGATTTCCGTGAAAAAACGGACCACCTGCTCAAGCTCCTCGCCTGGTACTGGTCCATCGGCGACCTTTTGTGCATGATGCAGACGGGCCTGGTTTTGATCGTGGGCATCTTCTACTGCATCCGCGGCGAAATCACCCTGGGCACGCTGGTGGTCTTTACCCAGTACGAGGGCATGCTGCTCTGGCCCGTGCGCCAGCTGGGCCGCATCCTGTCCGATATGGGCAAGTCCATGGTCTCGCTGGATCGTCTGGATGAGATCCTTATGCAAAAGCCCGAGGAGGACGCGCCGGACTCCGTGGAGCCGCCCATCGACGGCGACATCGTATTCGACAACGTTTCCTTTGCCTATAACGATACAAATCCCGTGCTCAAGAACCTTTCCTGCACCATCCCGCGCGGAAAGACGGTCGCCATCCTCGGCGCCACGGGCAGCGGCAAATCCACCATGGTGCACCTTCTGCAGCGGCTGTACGAATACCGCTCCGGTTCCATCACCATCGGCGGCGTGGAGCTGAATACTATCAAAAAGAAATGGCTGCGCGAGCACGTGGGCATCGTTTTGCAGGAGCCCTTCCTCTACTCCAAGGACATCCGCGAAAACATCCGCATCGTGGATCCCACCCTGCCGGAAGAAAAGGTGTTCGAGGCGGCGAAGATCGCCTGCATACACGACGGCGTGCTGGAGTTTGAGCGCGGCTACGACACCATCGTCGGTGAGCGCGGCGTGACCCTTTCCGGCGGCCAGAAGCAGCGTGTGGCCATTGCCCGCACCCTGCTCAAGGACAACGATATCCTAATCTTCGATGATTCTCTTTCTGCCGTGGACACGCAGACAGACGCTTCCATCCGCGCGGCGCTGAAGAAAAACACGCAGAACCTGACCACCATCATCATTTCCCACCGCATCGTCACCCTGTCGCAGGCCGATCTCATCCTCGTGTTGGAGGATGGGCACATCGTGCAAAGCGGCACGCACGAGCAGCTCAGCCACCAGGAGGGCCTGTACAAGCGCATCTGCTCCATTCAAAACGCCCTGGAGACCGAGCTGGACGAGGCGCTGGCTTAAAGACAAACCGTAACCCCTACACAAACAAGGCAGGTGAATCCCTTGCAATTCCAAGAGGAACAGGACTATACGAAAAAATTTGATTTTTCCCTTTGGAAGCGCTTGCTCAAATACGCCAGACCCTATTACAACTTTCTGTTTCTGCTGTGCGTGTGCATGGTGATCAACGCCATCGTGGATGTGGTTTTTCCCATGATGTCCAGATACGCCATCGACCACTTCATCACCACGCAGCAGATCAAGGGTCTGGGCGGCTTTATCGCTTTATACATACTGCTGGTCGCCGTGCAGGTCACGGTGATTTACGGCTTTCAGCGCTGTGCCAGCCGCGTGGAGGTGGGCGTGTGCTACACCATCCGCAAGATGGGGTTTGAAAAGCTGCAGCAGCTTTCCTTCTCCTTCTACGACAAGACCTCCGTCGGCTACCTGATGGCGCGCATGACCAGCGACGCCCAGCGCCTGGCCGATACCATCGGCTGGACGCTGATCGACCTGGTCTGGGGCAGCGTGTATATGGTGCTCACCGCCGTGGCCATGCTGGTGTTCAACTGGCGTCTGGCCCTGATGGCGCTTTCCATTTTGCCGGTGCTGGCCGTTATCTCCGTTTACTTCCAGCGCATCATCCTCAAGAACCACCGCGAGGTGCGCAAGACCAACTCGCGCATCACCGGCGCCTTCAACGAGGGTATCATGGGCGCCAAGACCACCAAGACGCTGGTGCGCGAGGAAAAGAACTTTGCCGAATTCCAGACGCTGACCGGGCAGATGCGCAAGTTCTCCATCCACGCGGCCACGGTTTCGGCCATTTACATGCCCATCGTGGTATCCCTGGGTTCTCTGGTCACCGGCATCGCCCTGTGGAAGGGCGGCTATGATACCCTAAGCGGCACCATCTCCCTGGGCACGCTGGTCATCTTCATCAACTACACCGTCTCCTTCATCGAGCCGGTGCGCTCCATCGCCCGCATCTTTTCCGAGATGCAGTCCGCCCAGGCGGCCGCTGAGCGCGTTATGTCCCTGGTGGAGACCGAATCCGACATCGTGGACGGGCCGGATGTCACCGCCGTATACGGCGACCAGTTCGATCCCAAGCGCGAAAACTGGGAGGAGCTGCACGGCGACGTCACCTTTGAGCACGTTTCCTTCCAGTACAAGGGCGGCGAAAAGGTGCTTTCCGATTTTAACCTCACGGTCAAGGCCGGGCAGAACATCGCCCTGGTGGGCGAGACCGGCAGCGGCAAATCCACCATCGTGAACCTGGTCTGCCGCTTCTACGAGCCCACGGAGGGCCGCATCCTCATCGACGGGCGCGACTACCGCGAGCGCTCCCAGCTGTGGCTGCAAAGCCACCTGGGCTACGTGCTGCAAAGCCCGCACCTGTTCTCCGGCACCGTGCGCGAAAACATCCGCTACGGTCGCCTGGATGCCAGCGATGCCGAGGTCGAAGAGGCGGCGCGCATGGTGCGCGCGGATCACTTCATCTCCAAGCTGGAAAAGGGTTTCGATACGGATGTGGGCGAGGGCGGCAACCGCCTGTCCACCGGTGAAAAGCAGCTGATCTCCTTTGCCCGCGCCATTCTGGCCAACCCAGCCATTTTCGTGCTGGACGAGGCGACTTCCTCCATCGATACCGAGACCGAGCAGGCCATCCAGTACGCCATCTCCAAGATGCTGTCCGGCCGCACGAGCTTTGTGGTGGCCCACCGCCTTTCCACCATCAAAAACGCCGACCGCATCCTGGTCATTTCCCAGGGCCGCGTGATCGAGGACGGCACGCACAGGCAGCTGTTGGAAAAGAAAGGCCACTATTACACCCTGTATACCAACCAGTTCAAGGAAGAGGGCGAGCTGGCCGCCGTGGGCGCCAGCCTGACCGTGGAATAAACAAAGCTGCCGATATCTTCTTCGCATAGGCAGAAAAAACGGAGGGAATACTCATATGCGTCTTGGTGCTCCCGTATTTGTAAAGACAAACGACCCCAAGGAGCTGGCGCAGGCCCATGTGGACCTTGGCTACCGCGCGGCCTACTGCCCCGGCTACCTGACGCTGGACGACCTTTCCGCGGTGCGCGCCGCGGAAAAAGCCTTTGCGGAAAAGGACGTGGTCATCGCCGAGGTCGGCGCCTGGTGCAATCCCCTGGATCGGGACGAGAAAAAGGCCAAAGAAAACCGCGCCTACATCGCCCAACGTCTGGCGTTGGCCGACGAGCTTGGCGCGCGCTGCTGCGTGAACATCCTTGGTTCCTTCAACGAGCGCGGGGTGTGGGACGGTCCCTCCTTCGACGCCTACAGCGACGACTTTTTTGACGCGGCGGTGGAGACCTACCGGGATATCCTGAACCAGGTCAAACCCACGCGCAGCTATATGACCTTTGAAACCATGCCGTTTTACTTCCTGGATTGCCCGGAGGAGTACCTGCGCCTGCTGCGCGCCATCGGCCATCCACGCGCGGCCGTGCACCTGGATGTGTGCAACTGCGTCAATTCCCCCCGCGTATACGTAAAAAACGGCGAAATGATCAGGCGCTGCTTCCATGTGCTGGCCGGCAGGATCCGCTCCTGCCACTTAAAGGACATCGTTTTGTCCGATAAGGACGGCGGTACGGTCGTCTTCCGCGAGGTGCCGGCGGGCCAGGGCAAGCTGGACCTTACGACCCTTCTGCGCTGCGCCAGCCGCGAGGATATCAACCTGCCCGTGATGCTGGAGCATCTGCCCGATGAAAAGAGCTACCGCGACGCGTTTTGCCACGTAAAAGGGCTTGTTTCTTCCCTGTAATACCCAGTGCGTTATCTGTTGACAAGCGCAAGGCGATGTTGCTATAATCGTCTTGCAGGAAGGCACTTGAGCTATATCCTGGGGTGCTCGTAACGCTTCTATTTTGAACCTACAGAACTCAAATGGAGTCCGCGTCGGATGTGAATATGCCAGGCCCCCCTTCGGGACGGGGAAGGCAGACGCGCGCCGCAGGACACCGCCCTGCTAAATAAGCAGGTGTCAAAATGAAGCGAGCGGCACTTTGGGATATAGTTTCTTTATCCGCCTCATTTTTCAAAATGAGGCAAAAAAGGGGATTGACAAGCCGCCTGGTTTTTTGTATACTATAGTTCGTCGCCGAAGCAATTGCTTCGGTCGGTATAGCGGAATGGTGTAACGGTAGCACCTACGACTCTGACTCGTATTGCCTAGGTTCGAATCCTAGTTCCGCTGCCATCATAAGCCTCCATGGTCTAGTGGCCTAGGACACCGCCCTCTCACGGCGGCAACAAGGGTTCGAATCCCTTTGGAGGTGCCACAAAAACCCTGTCGCATCGCGGCAGGGTTTTTGCTTTATTTTTTAGCTCGGCATAAAGCGTTTACAAATGCTTTTCCATCAGCAAAAATTCGCCCTTGCGCCATTTTGCGATGCCAACCGTTTCGTATCCGCTTTTGCGGTATAAAGACAGCGCAAAGGGATTGCCGCAAAACACATCCAGCCTGATCGCTTCGATCCCGCGCCTGCAAAGCGCCTTTTCGATGTGACGAAGGGCTTGTTTTGCAAGTCCTCTGTTTTGATAGGCGGGATTTACGCACAGCCTGTGCAGCACGCAGTATTCGCAATCCGGATATTGCCAGCTTCCGTTTTTGTACTGCGCGTCACAGTCTTTGTTGATCGTAAAGAGCACCGCAATGTCGTTACACAGCGTGCCGACATACAGGCTCTGTTTTTCGATATCGGCAAGGAAATCCTCCTTTGCCGGATATACATCGTCCCATTGGAAAATATGGCGGCTTTCCATTTCCGTGACGGCGGATTTTACCATGCCGTAAACGGCATCGATATCTTTCGCTTCCGCCAGCCTGTACTCCAACATACCGACCTCATCCATGTATTCCATCTGCCGCATTTTTGTTTCTGCGGCTGCCGCCGCCTGTTGCCTAAAGCGCTGCAGTCACTTAGGGCGGCCGCCCAAAATCCCCATCTTTTCGCTAAGATCGCCGAGGCTTTTGTCGTACTGCGCCCTGGAAATGGCATGGTGCTCCAGAAAGGTATCCAGCAGCGCCTTTTGCTTTTGATACAACTGCTCCTTCTTTTGTGCCGGGGTCAGCTGCTCCCACTGCGGGGCGGGAAAGGCGTCTTTTTCCATATTCAAAATCCTTTTTATGCGGCTGAAACATACCGCGTTCTCGTTTCTTTATTTCTATGGGCTTGTTTTTCTCCCCTACGCCACGGAGCGCGTAAGCTCGATCAGGGTGATGGTGGGCGTGGTGAACACGCGATACGAATACCACTTGCTGCTGCCGGTGCCAAGGCCCGGGCTGATGTACTGGTTCCAGCCCGAGGCGTCGGATAAGCCGCTCACCAGATTGTTGCCCGGCATCCAGCCGTTTCTCGGGAACTCGTCGTTGTGCACACGGATGCAGCCGAGCAGCGGCAGGCATACGCCGCCGTGGTTGTGGCCCGCCAGGATCAGGTCCGCCTCCTGGTAAATGGCAGCGGTGGAGCCCTGCTGGTAGGGCGGCGGCATCACAGGCAGATGCGTCAGGAAGATGTTCAAATCGTTCTGCGCGTGCAAATCCATCTGTGCCTCAAATTCTGCGGCGACCCTGCGGCGGTAATCGATGCTTTCCAGCAGCGCTTCCAGGCTGTGACCGCTTTCCTCTACGGCCGCTTCGTCGTTTTCATAGGTTTCCTTGAGGGCGTTCAGGGACTTGACTGCAGACTGTGTATCCATCAGCAGGGAACTTGCCGGCATCAGCCAGAGGCTGGTCTCCCCTTCGCAGAGCTTCGCTGGTTTTTCCAGATAGATCGCGCCGAGCTCTGCAGCCTCGCGATAGATCTCGCACACGCCGTAACTCCCGTCCGGCAAAAAATCCGTGTAGGGCTGGTCGTGCTCGCCCAACACATAATAGCAGGGGATCTTTTGTTCTTGCAGGTAGGCGAGCAGCTGCAAAAAGCCCTCGTGCCTACCTTCCTCATCGACGAGCCCGCCGGAAACCACCGCGCAGGAAGGTTTTTTATCGCCCAGCGCTGCGACCAGGCGCTCTCCCTCGCTGCCAAAGTCGAATTCGTGGATATCGGACACGTGCAGGATGGTGTAGCCCTCCATCTCCTTGGGCAAGGTCGGCATGGAAAAGCGCAGGGTTTCCAGCACCATGCGATTGGAATCGTACACCATGTAGGAAACAATAAGCAAAAGGAGCAGCAGCGGCACCAGCACATAGCTCCAGGAGAAGCGGCGGCGCACCTTGAACAGTTTTTTCGTTTCGCGGCTGAGTCTCATGCTGCGCATATGGCCTGTCTTCCCCTCCTTTTGCGAAAAGCGCACAGTTTGACGATATAAGTATACCATCATCCATGCCCCGCGCCAAGGCGTCAAAGCAAGACATAAATAAGTTGTTTCAAGCCCGCCTCCGCCTACCAAAGCGGATTCGCTTGTGCTATACTTTAATTGATTGAGTACATAAGCCGCCCAGGCATACACAGAGAGGACGTGAATCTATGCCCAGACCCAACCGACTCGGCCGCCGCGACTACAGCAAGCCCCGGCTGGACTTTGAGTCGATCCGCTGGGGCAACGTCCTTTTGTCTGCGGCGCTGGTTATCGTACTGCTCACAGGCCTGGTTTTCGGTCTGCGTGCGCTGTTTGGCCAGCGCTTTGTGGGCATTGCAAAGCAAAACGATCCTGTCTCGTCCCTGCCAGCTGCTTCCGGCGTGCCGGAAACGGTGCAGCCGGTGGAGCTGAATGAAGCGCCCGCGGACCTTGGCACCCTGCAAAACCCCATCGATCTTTCCCTGGATGCGCAGAAGATCGTTTCCAGCGAGGACAACGTGAACATTCCCGACATCCACGGCAAGGAAATGGTCTATTCCGCCGGCACGGGATCGCTCAAGGAGCCGCTGCTGGAGACCTTGTACCTATATGACTTTGAATCCGAGACCGAGCGCGAAATCGCCCATGTTCAGCTCAGCAAGGGCGAGATCTTCCAAACCGTGCTCAACGATAACTACATTGCCTGGCTGGATACGGACCAGCGCGGCTCCAATCGCATCTACTGCTTAAGCCGCAACGAGCCGAACGCCGAGCCCAAGCTGATCAAATCCTGCCGCTTTGCCGTGCCCAAGCTGCGCCTTTCCATGGACTTTTTGCTCTGGATCGAGCAGAACGAGGACAAGGAGGAGCGGTTGTACATCGTGGACCTTATCAGCGAGGAAAACGCCTCCATCCCCGGCTTTATCGAGTCGGTGGAAAAAGCCATGTCCACCTACGGCGTCAGCGCGCCGGATATCTACAACACCCAGGTCGTCTGGGCGGCCTCCGATCCCGCCCAAAGCGATGAGGACCGCATCGCAAACGGCGAAAAGAGCGCCGTGTACCACTGCGACCTTACCCGCTTCGTGGAGGACGATTACGAGCCTGCCGCCTTCTCGCCGGATATGTACGTGCACGATCCCGTGACCAACGGCGAGGTCTGGGCCTGGATCGACAAGAACAAGGCCCCCGATTCCAACCTGTATATGAAGTTGGAGGACGACAGTATCGTTCAGGTGGCACAAAACGTCATCACCTACGCCCTGGGCGATGAAATGCTGGTCTTCGGCAAGGACGGCAACATCTACGTCTACTTCTACAAAACGGGACAGTACGGCAAGGCCAATCCCGCGGGCACGCGCGGCATCCTGCCGGTGGTTTCCGGCCGGCGCATCGTTTGGTTCGACCGGACCGAGCGCGGCGGCAAGGACCAGCTGATGACCGTTGTCGTTCCCTACGAGAGCGCCCAGAACTAAAGGAGATTTTTACCTGTATGGCAAAAACGCCCAAGACCCGCTTCGTCTGTTCTGAGTGTGGCTACGAAGCTGCGCGCTGGATGGGTAAATGCCCGGACTGCGGCAGCTGGAATACCCTGCAGGAGGAGGCCGTGCCTGCCGCAGCGCCCGCGGCCGCATCCGCGCAGGCAGTGCCCGTTCCCGTACTTCGGCGCGAGGAATTGGCGCAGACCCTCGACACGGTACAGGAGGAGCCCGAGCTGCGCACGCCCACCGGCATCCAGGAACTGGACCGCGTGCTGGGCGGCGGCGTGGTGCCCGGCTCCCTGATCCTGCTGGGCGGTGATCCCGGCATCGGCAAGTCCACGCTGCTTTTGCAGGCGGCCGACTGCCTGGCCCGCCGCGGCAGCCGCGTGCTGTACGCCTCCGGCGAGGAGTCCGTGCGCCAGATCAAGATGCGCGCCTCCCGCCTTCATGTAGACGGGCACAACCTGCACGTGATCTCCGAGACCAACATCCATCAGGTGGAGGCCCAGCGCGCGGCGCTGACCCCCGACTTTATGGTGATCGACTCCATCCAGACCATGTTCCTTCCCGAAAAAAACGCCGCGCCCGGTTCCGTTTCCCAGGTGCGCGAGGTGACGGCCCAGCTTATGCGCTGCGCCAAGCAAAACGGGGTGAGCATCTTTCTGGTGGGCCACGTGACCAAGGACGGCAGCCTTGCCGGCCCGCGCGTGCTGGAGCACATGGTGGATGCCGTGCTCTCCTTCGAGGGCGACGGCCGCCAGGACCACCGCATCCTGCGCGCCATAAAAAACCGCTTCGGCTCCGTCAACGAGATCGGCGTGTTCCGCATGCTGCAAAACGGCATGCAGCAGGTGCCAAACCCTTCGGAATTCCTGCTGGCGGGCAGGCTTCCCGGCGCCACGGGCGCTGCGGTCACGGCCAGCATGGAGGGCACGCGCCCCGTGCTGGTGGATATCCAGGCGCTGGTGGCGCCCACATCCTTCGTCTCGCCGCGCAGGCAGGCCTTGGGCTTTGACTACAACCGCATGGCGCTGCTGCTGGCCGTGCTGGAAAAGCGGGCAGGCTTCCCTTTGTACAACCAGGATGCCTATGTCAACGTGGCGGGCGGGCTGGAGCTGGACGAGCCGGCCGCCGACCTGTGCGTGGCCATGGCCCTTGTCTCCTCCATCAAGAACAAGCCGGTGCCGGAAAACTGGGTGCTGATCGGCGAGATCGGCTTAAGCGGCGAGCTGCGCGCCGTGGGCCAGATAGAACGCCGCCTGAGCGAATGCCGGCGCATGGGCTTTGAAAACGCCCTTATTCCCAGCGGCAACCTGCACGGCTTAAACCCCGTCGAGGGGCTTTCCATCTATGGCGCATCCACCGTGCAGCAGGCGCTGACCATGCTGTTTTAAGGCACAAACCAAGCCAACTGTTGATAAACTGTTCAGACTTATTTCATTTGTTCGGGGAAGGATTTTGCCCGTCTTTGTTTAAGTTTACTATATATCTATTTTCCCATTTCCTTTTTGTCGCTCTTCAAACAAGCAGGAGGTGATCGTTTTTGAAGAGACTCTTTCGGATACTGATTTCCCTGGTCGGTTTCGGCGTCGGAATCGGCGTCGCCCGCGCGCTGTGCCAGTTTTTGGAGGAGGGCGAAGTTTTATCCTCGCTCAGTTCCATCGCCATTCTTTCTGTCAATCTCGGTCTTTATCTGGTTCTTGGTCTTATATTCGCGTTTTTATTCTTTCTTATGTCCGAACGCATCCAGAAACACTTTGCGCGCATCATCAACGGCTCCGAGGCGGAGCTGCGTTCCGTTCCCATGTCCGACATACTGTTCGGCTGTCTGGGCATGCTGCTGGGGCTGCTCATCGCCTACCTCATCACAAGGCTGCTCAACATGCTGCTGGTGCCCTCCTGGCTGCTGCTGCCGCTGTCACTGGCGGTATATGTGATCCTTGGGTACCTGGGCGCACAGCTGTTTTACAAGCGCTGGCGCGAGCTGCCCGGTATCAGCAACATGCGCCGGGCCTATGACCAGCGCCATACGCAGCGCAATCCGGACGCCGTGCCGGGCGAAAGCGGCGGCCTGCCCAAGATCCTGGATACCTCCGTCATCATCGACGGCCGCATCCTGGATATTTGCGCCACGGGCTTTGTGGACGGGCCCTTGATCGTGCCTTCCGTGGTGCTGGATGAGCTTCGGCACATCGCCGACTCCTCGGACGCCATCAAGCGCAACCGCGGCCGGCGCGGCCTGGATATTTTGCAGAAGATGCAAAAGGAGCTGGACATCGAGCTGCGCATAGACGACCGCGACTTTGAGGACGCGGACGAGGTGGACGTAAAGCTTTTGCACCTTGCCAACGCCCTGGGCGGCTGTGTGGTGACCAACGACTATAACCTCAACAAGGTGGCCGGCGTCAGCGGCATCAAGGTGCTGAACGTAAACGACCTAGCCAACGCCGTCAAGCCCATCCTGATCCCGGGCGAGGAGCTGACAGTCAACGTCCTCAAGGAAGGCAAAGAACCCGGCCAGGGCGTGGCCTACCTAGAGGACGGCACCATGATCGTCATCGACAACGCCCGCCAGTGCATCGGCGAATCGCAGGAGATCGTCGTGACCAGCGTGCTGCAGACCTCCGCGGGCCGCATGATCTTTGCCAGGCTGAAAAACGCCCAAGCTTTCTAATCCCGGATACATAAAAGGCAGCGGAAAGAAATTCCTTTCCGCTGCCTTTTATGTATGCTTTGATTGATTAAATCTGTGTTTTTAATGCTCGTCCGGCTTTAGGCCCAGCAGCTCGCCCACGAACTTGAGGTAGGCGACATAGCGGCCCGGCAGCACGGTGATGTGGTGCGAATACACGCCGTTCATGAACTCGTAGCCATCCTTTAAGCGGATCACGCCGCCGTTGCGGCAGTCGGAGCCGGGATACTGGGCATAACCCTCCAATTCGGCCGGGGACAGGAACCAGCGGTCGAAGCTGGAATGAAGCTTGACCAATGTGATGTCACCCTCGGCGATGCGCGCGTCCACCATTACGGCGTCCTCGTTCACCATGCCCAAAACGCTGGGCCTGAGCACCCAGGAGCTTGCCATCTTTTCGGGGATCATGCCGCAGTAGCCGCAGTGCACCAGCAGCGCATGGTCGTCGGGTGAATCCACGGGCGGAAAATGGGAAATCTTCTCGTGACGGATGGCGGCAAGGCCCATCAGGAAGGGATAGATGTTCGTGGAGAAGGTCCCCTTGCCGATGGTGTTTTCCACGATGCATTCCGTCATCAGGGAGATGATGTCGCCCTCGCAGACCACGGCGAGGCCCCGCTCGCGGTTGAGCAGGTTCCAGGCCAGACAGGGCGTGGTGGTGGTGTAATACGGCTCGTCCAGGCAGGCACAGCCCACGCCGATCACGCCGGGCGTGGCGTCGATCTGCTCGCGCATGGCCATATACAGCTTATAGGCGTTGAGCAGGCGGCTGCCGCGCACGTCCTCCTTGAGCACGACGCGCTCCTTGGCCTCCCTGCGGGCATCCTCGTCGGGGATCTGGCGGGCGCGCTCGCACACGTCCTTATAGCTGGCAAATTCCACGGTCACGCCAAAGGTATCGTGGATCCTTTCCGCGCTCTGGCGGTCGAAGAAGTAAAAGCCCTGGTGGGGGTCGCTCATCCAGATGAGCAGCTTGGAGGACTTCATCTGCCGTTTAAAGGCCACGGTGCGCAGCAGGATGCGCGTCAGCTCCTGGGTATAGGGGGAATACACGTTCACGCCCTCGGCGCGCAGATAGGTGAAGTTTTCCCAGTCCCACATGGAGCGGGCGCCATACTCGCTGGAGATGACGATCATGGGCAGGGACACTTTTTTCAGCAACTCCACTTTATGGTACACGGTCTTGGGCGGCAGCGAAAACAATACGGCCGCGTCCGCCTCGGGAAGCTCGCCTTCCAACTGCGCCGGGTCAAGGAATTCCGCCTCGTCGGCAAACATCTCCTTCACCAGCTGCAGTTGGTCAGCAAAACGGCCTTCGTTTTTCTGGTCTGGGAACAGAATGGGAACTACCTTTGCCTTCATCGCAAGCCCTCCTTTTTGATGTATCGGAGCGAAAGATAACATCAACTTTTTATTATTATAACAATCCCGCAACAATACATCAACAAAGATAGTTTGCATATTTTATTCAACTTTTTGATCAAAAGTGCAAATACACGCAAAAAAGCAAGTCCTTCGGACTTGCTTTTTATTCTTCGTTTTTTCACGACTTGGTATCGTACCGGCCGTCCAGCCGATCGTACTTGCCAAAGTCGCGCTCGGTGGTGGAAACGTATTTCGTGGGCAGCAGCGACTGGCGCAGGGGCTCGTTGCTTTCCATATCGACGATCCAGACCAGGGTGCCCGGCTTGCAGTTGTCGCAGAGCCAGTGCACATCCTCATCCAGCATACGGATGCAGCCATGTGAGGCGCGGGAGCCGAGGTTCTTGTACGATTTGGTGTTCAGGGACGAAAGGCTCTGACTGCCGTAAAGGATGGAATGGAAAAAGTAATTGTCGTGGATGCGCACCGCGTAGCGGATATAGCAGTTGGAGGAAGGAAAATAGCGCCATTCCTTGCGGGAGGAGCGCACCAGATAGTGCCTGCCCTCCGGCGTCCAGGAGCGCGCGGCGCCCGTGGAACAGATGTACTGGTCCACCACGCTGGAATACACGCCCATCTCGTTCTTCTCCACCACGGTCACGATCTGGTTTTCGCGGTCTACCAATATGGCATAGGGCATGTCGTAGGAATCCGGCGCGAAGATGCCCTGCATGTACAGATCCTTGGGGGCTTGCTCCTCATCTTCTTTGGTTTTGACGGGTTCGATCCAGGCGTTCAGCTGCCTTGTCTCCTCCACGTCCTTTTCGCTGAAGGAGCGATCGTCTGCAATATACGGCCACTCGCCCTGCGCAAGGGCGGCACCCGCAAAGACGATGCCCATGAACACCGCTGCAAACACAAAAACCTTAACGATCCGCTGCATAAACCCCATGCTCCTTGCCGATGCGGCATACTCTTTTCCCATAAGTATGCCACATTTCGCACGGATTGTATAGCGTTTTTTCGACAAAAGCGGCGCCAGCTCAGGTGCGCGCATTCATTTCGCCCAGGCGGTTGATCTCGCGTACGCCGCCCACGGCGATGAGCAAATCGCCTGCGCGCAGCCTGTCCGAGCCCATGGGCGAAACGGTGATGGAGCCGTCCGGATGGCGCACGGCCACCACGTTGATGCCGTAGCGCACGCGCAGGTTCAGCTCGATCAGGCTTTTCTCGTTCCAATCCTTGGGCACCTCCAGCTCGGCCAGGGAATACTCGCTGGAAAGCTCGATGTATTCCAATATGTTGGTGGAAACCAGGTTGCGGGCCACACGCGCGCCCATATCCTTTTCCGGCAGCACGACCTTGTCCGCGCCCACGCGGGCAAGTACCTTAGCGTGCAGCTCGCTGGCAGCCTTGGCCACCACGTAGGGCACGCCCTCCTCCTTGCAGAGCATCGTCACCAGGATGGAGGCCTGCAGGCTCTCACCGATGGAGACGATCACCACGTCGAAGTTGCGGATGCCGACGGAGCGGAACGCCTCCTCGTCCGTGGCGTCCAGACACACGGCGTGGGTCACACGATCCGCTATGTCCTCCACCAGATCAGCATTCCTGTCGATGGCCAGCACGTCATAGCCCATGGAATACAGGGTCTCGGCAATGGATCGGCCGAAGCGGCCCAGCCCCACCACCACGAACTGCTTTTTTTTCTTTGCCATAGGTACTCTCTCCTCACGCTTGTGCGATATCGCTTGCGGTTTCAGCCGATCATCAGCCGACCCTCGGGATAGCTCAGGCGGCTTTCGCCCTTTTTGCCCCGGCGGGAAAGACCGACGGCCAGCGTCAGCAGCCCGACGCGGCCTGTGTACATCACCACAGACATCCAAAGCTTGGCCGCCGTGTTCATCTGCGCGGTCACGCCGGCGGTCAGGCCCACGGTGCCAAAGCCGGAGATGACCTCGTACAGTATGTGCGAGGTGTTAAGCCCCGCGGGCAGCACCAGAGTCAGCGCCAGCTGCGAGACCACGATCAGCAAAAAGGCCATGATGAGCAGCACAGAGGCGCGGTTGACCTGCTCCTGGGAAATGCTGCGGCCGTACAGCTCGATGCGCGGCTTGCCGCGCAAAACCTGCACCACCATCAGTATAAAGACGGTGGCCGTGGTGGTCTTGATGCCGCCGCCCGTGGAGGCCGGCGAGGCGCCGACGAACATAAGCAGCAGTGTCAAAACCAGCGAAGGCGGCGTGAGCTGCGCCTGGTCTATGGTGGAAAAGCCCGCCGTGCGGCAGGTAACGGACTGGAACAGGGCGGCGATAGGGCGCATAAAGGGATGCACCGTCTCGCTGCCGAAGGTGCCGGGGTTGCTCCACTCCAGCACGCCGAACAGCACGGCGCCGCCGGCGGTCAGGATGAGCGAGGTGACCAGCACCAGCTTGGAATGAAAGCTCAGCCGGTCCAGGTGATGCCTGCAGCGATGCAGGTCGAACAATACATGAAAGCCAAGGCCGCCCGCCGTGATCAGCACACAGACCGCCAGCAGCACCACGGGGTCGTTCTCGAAGGTTTGAAAGCCGCCCTCCAGGTCAAAGCCCGCGTTGCAAAAGGCCGAGACCGCGTGGAACACCGCGTGCCAAACGCCCCTGATGAGCCCATGGCGGGGGATCATGCGGGTGCAAAGCAGCAGGGCGCCCGCGCCTTCCACCGCAAAGGTGAGCAGCACGATGCGCCGGGTGAAGGCGGCCACGCCCTGCAAAGCCTCCTCGCCCAGGGAGTTTTGCAGGTTGATGCGGCTGCGCAGGGAAAGCCTTTGCCCCAGTGCCATGAGCAGCCAGGTGGAAAGGGCCATAAACCCAAGGCCGCCGATCTGGATCAGCATAAGCAGCAAAAGCTGGCCCGCAAAGCTCAGATCCTTGCCCGGGTCCAGTACCGAAAGACCGGTCACGCACACGGCAGAGGTAGCGGTGAACAGCGCGTCCACGCCGGACAGCCTCTCCCCTGTGACCATCGCCGGCAGGCGGAACAGCAGCGCGCCGCAGAGGATGAGCAGCAAAAAACCGCCGAGCAGCACGCGCGCGGGCGTGAGCAGGCGCCGAAACCAAAGCGCAGGCTGCATGCGTTCACTTCCCTTGATAAGGACTTTATACCATCATACCGCCCCGCCCGCACTTTGTCCATTTTTTCTTTTTTTACGCGCACTTCCTGCATTTTGCCGATTTTCCCGGCGCTGAACTTGTTTTCTTCGTTAATTACTAGTAAAATACAAGTGTAGTCGGCATCATGCCAACGAAAATTCTATTAGGAGGGACTCATATGAGCAACATGAAGAAGTACATTGCGGAATTCATCGGCACCCTGGTCCTTGTGCTCTTCGCCTGCGGAACGGCCGCAGTGCTCGGCTGCAGCACCATGGACCCCAACGTATCCTACATGCTCACCGCACTGGCCTTCGGCCTGGTGATCGTGGCCATGGCCTACTCCATCGGCAATGTGTCCGGCTGCCACATCAATCCGGCCGTTTCCCTTGCCATGTACCTGAGCAAGAAGATGGATACCAAGGACTTCGTCGGCTACCTGGTGGCCCAGTTCCTGGGCGCCATCGTGGGCGCGTTGCTGCTTGGCATCCTCGCCGGCTGGGACTGCGGCTTCGGCGCCAACGGTCTGTTCAACGACAACATCTGGCTTTCCCTGCTGGTTGAGGTCATCCTCACCTGCGTGTTCGTCTTCACCATCCTGGGTGTGACCTCTAAAGTGGAAAACAGCAGCGTTTCGGGCCTTGTGATCGGCTTGACGCTGACGCTGGTGCACATCTTCGGCATCCACTTCACCGGCACCTCCGTCAACCCCGCCCGTTCCTTCGGTCCCGCTCTGTTTGCCGGCGGCGCCGCTCTGGCGAACGTCTGGGTCTTTATCCTCGCTCCCCTGGTCGGCGGCGCGCTGGCGGCCTACCTGTGGAAGCTGGTTTCTGCCGAGAAGTAAGCTCCCTTTTAAGCGCACAAAAGGCGGACACGCAGGTGTCCGCCTTTTTCCGATCTGATCTATTGATCTATTTATAGGCGCAGAATCTGCGCATCCGCCGGCGCCTCATAGTCCTTCAGTTCACCCAGCAGCGCTTCCAGCAGCACGCCCTCGCGTACGGGCGTGTTTTGCTTCACCGTATAATCGATGGCGTGGGCCACAAACGCGGAGGCAATCAGTGTCGCCTGCGCAAGGCTCTGGCCGTCCAGCAGGCGGCCGGTGAGCACGGA